>JBBRFN010000014.1:0-35918 GCA_038224265.1 Lysobacterales bacterium | reverse complement strand
GGAAAGCCCAAGGCCCCGCGAGCCCTCCCACCTGATCCTAGGGATCAAGGTCGTCGTGTGCCACACCGGCGTGGCGGGGGGTGCATTCATTCCAGCGCGGGCCTTCGGGCCCGCGCGTCGTTTACGGCAGCGGAACCGTGGTAATGACCGATCCACTGCGATCCGCGTTGCGTAGCGAGATGGCAGCGCGGCGCGCCGCGCTCGATCCGCCAGCGCGGATCGCCGCCGCAGACGCGGTGGCCGATCAGCTCGATGGCCTGGCCGAGTGGCACACCGATCAGCGCATCGCCGGCTACTGGGCAAGCGCCGGCGAAGTGCTGCTGCATCGTGCGTCGACGGCGTGCGCCCGCCGCGGCGCCACCTGGCTGCTGCCACGCATCGATCGGCGCATGCTGCGCTTTGCACCGTGGCGCGTGGGCGAGCCGATCGAAGCCAACCGCTTCGGCATTCCGGAGCCGCAGGTTGCGCTCGATGCATGCCTCGCGCCCGCGGCAGTCGAACTGGTGCTGCTGCCGCTGCTGGCCTTCGATCGGCGCGGCAACCGGCTCGGCACCGGCGGCGGCTACTACGACCGCAGTTTCGCCTTCCTGCGCGAAGGCGAGCGACCGCGCGAGCCGCTGCTGGTCGGTATCGGCTACGCATGGCAGGAAGTCGAGACGCTCGCGGCGGAAGCGTGGGATGTGAGGCTCGATTTCATCTGCACGGATCGTGAGTTGATCGAGTGCTCGGCGGGTCGCGACGGCGCTGGGTGAGTGTGCGGCAACGTGCGGGGCTCAGGGCTCAGAAAAGCAGCGGTTGCCGCTGGACGTTGGGCCCTGGGCCCTCACCACGGCGGTGCTCCCCACCCACCCGATACACTACCGACCCGCAATCTAGACATAGCGCCGCCGGCATGAAGCACTGGCTGATGAAAACCGAGCCCGACGAGTTCTCGATCGACGATCTGGCCAAACGCCGCACCGAACCGTGGACCGGCGTGCGCAACTACCAGGCGCGCAACTTCATGCGCGACGGCATGCGGGTCGGCGACCGCGTGCTGCTGTATCACTCCAGTTGCGCGATACCGGGCGTGGCCGGCATCGCCGCGGTCGTTGCGGCCGCGCGCCCGGACCCGACCCAGTTCGACCCGCGCAGCGACTATCACGATGCCGGCAGCAAGCCGGACGACCCACGCTGGCTGTGCGTGGAGATCGGCTTCGTGCGCAAGCTCGGCGCTATCGTCACGCTGGACGCGATCCGCGCGCAGGCAGCAAAACTGGAAGGCCTGATCCTGCTCCAGCGCGGCAACCGCCTGTCGGTGTTTCCGCTCGCCAAACGCCACTTCGATACGATCCTCAAACTGGAACCCAAGGCATGAATCAGGACGAGCACAAGCGCGCCTCCGCGATCAAGGCGATCAGCTATGTCGAAGACCGCAGCATTGTCGGTGTCGGCACCGGGTCGACGGTGGGCTTTTTCATCGAGGAACTGGGCAAGATCGGCGACCGCATCGAGGGCGCGGTATCGAGCTCGGAGCAGAGCACCCGTCTGCTCGGTGCCCACGGTATCCGTGTCTTCGATCTCAACGCCACCGGCGGCCTGTCGCTGTACGTCGACGGCGCCGACGAATGCGATCCGCACAAGCGCCTGATCAAGGGCGGCGGTGCGGCACTGACCCGCGAAAAGATCATTGCCGCCGCCAGCATGCGCTTCGTATGCATGATCGACCCCAGCAAGCAGGTCGATGTGCTGGGCCGCTTCCCGCTGCCGATCGAAGTGGTGCCGATGGCGCGCAGCTACGTCGCGCGCAAGATCGTCGGCCTCGGTGGTCAGCCGGTATGGCGCGAAGCGGTAACCACCGACAACGGCAACTGGATCATCGACGTTCACAACCTGCGCATCACCGATCCGGTTGGCCTCGAGCGCGAGATCAACCAGATCGCCGGGGTGGTGTGCGTTGGCCTGTTCGCCGCGCGCCCCGCGGACGTGGTGATTTGTGCGGGAGTGGTGGTGTAGCCAGCGGCAAGCCCTGAAACTTCTTCTCGGTAGCACTCACCCAGCGGGGTCGCCGGGTGATGCCTTGGCGGCCTTGGTGGCTTGCCGTAAGCCCGCGGGATGCCTTGTGGGAGCCGGCATGCCGGCAACTGCGGCGATTCGGGATGCCGCAGTCGCTGCCATGGCAGCTCCCACAAGGCAAAATGGCCCTGTCAGCAAGCCATGCAGCGTCCACTCGCAGTTACGCGGATTTCTCGCCCTTGTCTGCGGCCTGCTTTTCCAGCGACCGCACCATCGCCGACAATCCGCCCTGCAGCGCGAATGCCGACACCCCGATCTTGGCCAGGATGAACGCCGCCGCCGCGCTGCGCTCGCCGGTATTGCAGTACACCACTACCTTGCGGCCGCGTTCGAAGTCCTGCGCTTTTTCGCGCAGCACGTACAGCGGCACGTTGAGCGCACCCTTCACGGCGCGGTCCTCGAACTCCTCGGGCAGCCGCACGTCGACCACCAGCGCGCCCTGACGGACCAGGATCGATGCCTGGCCGGGCGTCACCCAGTCGACCACTGGTGGCTTGAGCACTTCGGTGAAGTTCTTGCTCGACAGTCGCATCAGCTTGCCGTCGGTCTTCATGGAAACCGTGGCATTGCGGGTCGAGTTGGTCAGCAGGGCGTCCTCGCCGAAGGTGTCGCCGCGGACCAGATAGGCGACCACCGCCTCGCCCTGCTCGGTGTGCTTGCTGACCGCACAGGTTCCGTCCTTGATCACGTAGAAATAGTCGGCCGCATCGCCCTCGCGCACGATCATGTCGCCGGCCTCGACCTCGATCTGCTCGAAGCGCAGGAACATGCGCTCGATGTTGCCGGTCGGCATCTTGTGCAGTGCGCGATTCTGCAGCAGTCGATACACCCAGCGATTGGCGCCCGGCTCGGCGTCGTAGTGGCGAAAGTTCTCCGAGCGCGACAGCTGGTCCCAGGTGATGATCTTCTCGATGAAGCGGCGGTCGAGGCGCACGATGCTGGCGCTCAGCGACTCGACCGTCGCGGTGAAGCGGCGCGGCTGCAGGTCGCCCAGCGGATAGCGACCCTGCAACGCACCGCCATCGTGGGTCTTGGTCTTGCCATCCGGATAGCGCCCGGTCACGCGGCCACTGAGCAGGTAGATGGTGTGATCGTCGACATCGCCGCTGCTGAACAGCACGCTGCCGCGACCGACCTCGTCCAGTTCCGCCTCGCGCGCCAACTGCTCCAGATTCTCCGGACGCAGACTGTCCAGCGGATACAGCGACGACAGGTCGGAGACATTCGCAGGCATGGCGGCGATTCCGGAACGGCAGTGCAGCGCGCAGTCTATCGCGCTCGCCGCTGCCGGTTCAGCCTGCAGGTGGTGCTGCCACCAGCAGCGCGCGAATCGCTGCCAGGCGTGCGCGTACCGTCGCTGCGTGCGCCGGTCCGATACGGATCATCAGCTTCTCGCCGGCCGAGGCCTGCTCAAGCACAGGATCGGCGAACTCCCAGAATACCTTCGGGCGCACCAGCAGTAGCGGCCCGGACGGCGTGGGCGCGGCCAGCAGGTGGTCGATGACTGCGACCAGGCGGTCGTTGAAGTAGCCATCGGGCTGGCCGGTCTCGCGATAGGCCTGCTGGAACAGCGGGTATAGCCGCACATACAGCGCCACCAGCCGCTCAGGATCGATCGCTGAGAGCACCTTGACGTACGCATCGTAGCGCGCCGCATTGGCCTCGCCGATGGCAATCGCACCGCCCTGCCCCGCCGTCTGCAACGCCCCCGGCGCGGAGCGCACCGGCAGCAGGTGCGGCGCCAGCTTGCGCCGCGGCAGGTTGTCGATGGTGGCCACGAAGCGCTGGATCAGAAAGTCGCCAGCGAGCAGGCTGCGCCAGCCATCGTCGGCCAGCAGTGCGGCCAGCGACTCGAACAGCAGCGCGTCGCTGTCGCCCAGCGCTGGCAGCGGCAGCGCCGGCTCCGCAGGTGCGGGAACCACCACCTGCTCGATCGGGTGCTGGATGGTTGCAGCGGGCGGCACCGTTGCAGGCGCGGGCTCGGCGCTCGTTTCGACTGCGGGCGGGATGGCCGGCTCATGATTGAGCCACCAATACAGCCCGGCGCCGCTGGCCACCACCACGGCGGCAAGCGCCATCGGCAACAGCGGGCTGCGCGGCGTGGCCCGTAGCGGGCGCGGGTCGGCTTTCATCAACGGTTCGGTCATGGCGGCTGTCACGCTTGGACCGCAGAATGCGGCCGATGTTGCATCATCATGCACAGCACCGATGTTCGGCGGCTGAATCGGATGCGAACTCTCCGTGGCGTTTCGCGGGCAGCTGCAAGGAAACGCCGATGCCTGGCCCGTACACCCCACCGATGCGTGGCCGATACACCCCACCGATGCCTGGCCGAAACACCCCATCCCGTCATTCCCGCGCAGGCGGGAATCCAGTGCCTGTCGCTCTGACGAAGCGGCCGCAGGCGCTGGATCCCCGCCTGCGCGGGGAGGACGAGCTCTTGTCGGTTGCGATTCGCGCCTTACCTGAAAGGCACTCGCTCCAGCAAAAACGCCAAGCGATGGCCGCTCCAGCAAAAACCCCAAGCGATGGCCGCTCCATCCCATCTTGTCATTCCCGCGCAGGCGGGAATCCAGTGCCTGTCGCTCTGACGAAGCGGCCGACGGCGCTGGATCCCCGCCTGCGCGGGGATGACGAGCGCTTCTCGGTATCCCCGCCTGCGCGGGGATGACGAGCTCTTGTCGGTTGCGATTCGCGCCTTACCTGAAAGGCACTCGCTCCAGCAAAAACCCCAAGCGATTGCCGCTCCAGCAAAACCCCAAGTGATGGCCGCTCCATCCCATCCCGTCATTCCCGCGCAGGCGGGAATCCAGTGCCTGTCGCTCTGACGAACCCGCCGCAGGCGCTGGATCCCCGCCTGCGCGGAGATGACGAGCGTTAGGCCTACCGCGAGCCGTCGTGTCCCGGCGTGCCGCGCGGTGGAATCGGTTGCGCACGCGCGGGTGCAATCGGCTGCTCGGCGAGTTTGCGATCCAGATACGCCAGTGCTGCGCTCAGCTGCGCATCGGCACCGCGTGCGGTGGCTTGCGGCAGGTTGTCGACTTCGATGTCGGGCGCCACGCCACGGCCTTCGATCAGCCAGCGGCCTTCGCGATCGAATTGGCCGAACTCGGCGACCCGCGCGACGCCGTTGTCGGCCAGCCGATTGCGATCCGACAGCCAGATGCCGGCGCCCGCGGTGCGCATGCCGATCACCGGGCCCAGACCCAGCGCCTTGATGCCCGCCGCGAAAGTCTCGCCATCGGAGTAGGTGAATGGATCGGCCAGCACCACCAGATGCCCGCGGAAGGTCTGCTGCATGTTCCAGTACGGCGCGCCGCGCGGTGGCTGCCAGAACGCCCAGCCGCGCCGCAGCAGTTTTTCGATGACCCACGAATCGATGTTGCCGCCGCGGTTGCGGCGCACGTCGATGATCAATCCCTCGCGATCGTAGTTGGCGTAGAGCTCGCGCACGAAGCTGGCCATGTCGGCGCCGACCATCGCGCGCAGATGCAGGTATCCGATACGCCCGTTGCCGGCGACCTCGACCTTGGCGCGGGTCGTTTGCACCCAGTCGCCGTAGCGAAGCTGCGCGTCGCGGTCGAGTGGCACCGGCACCACGACCACCTTGCGTGCTGCCGCATTCGCGCGGCGCACGGTCAGCAGCACCTGCTGGCCCGCACGCTGGCGCAGGGCGCTGGCGATATCGCCGGCATGGCGCACCGGCTTGCCGTCGATCGCCAGCAGCACGTCGCCTTCGCGCACATCGACGCCGGGCAGCTCCAGCGGGCCGCGCTCGGATGGCAACTCGGCCTCGGTGCGATAGATGCGCTCGATGCGTGCGCCATCGGCGAATGGTGTGTAAGTCGCGCCAAGTGCGGCAGCAGCCACCGCCTCGGGATCCACGCGCATCTCGCCGCCGCGCACCTGCGAATGCAGGATGCCGTGCTCGGCGCTCATCTGCGCGAGCAGATCGTCGAGTTCGACGCGATCGGTGACCCGCGCAAGCAGCGGCGCGTAGCGCGCGCGCACCGCATTCCAGTCTTGCCCGCGCATCGCCGGGTCGAACGAGAACTGCCGATGCATGCGCCATGCGTCGTCGAACATCTGCTGCCACTCGGCAGCCGGATCGATGGCGAGGTTCCAGTCGGCCAGGCGCACCTGCAGCCTGGACACATCGGCCGGCGCCTTGGCTCCGGCATCCACGATCAGGATCTCGCCGGGCACCTGCGGCGCAGCGGGGTCGGTGCCGGGCTTTACCAGCAGCAGCTTGCGCGCATCGGCCGACAGGGCGAACGACTGCACATCGGCAGCAAACACTTCCGGCTGCGGTGCTTCTGCACTGATCGCGAGTGTCTTCAGTACGGGCTTGGCGTCGGGGGCTGCATCGCGATCGAGCAAGTACAGACGCTGCGCGTCGAGCGCCAGCGCGCTGTAGTTGCCGGCCGCCAGCGGCACTTCGTACAGGCGCGCGGCGAGGCCGTCGAAATCCACCGGCGGCAGTTTGGGCGTGGCTTTCGATTCGGGCTTCGGATCCTCGCCGGACGCCGTTTGCGGCGCATCGACGGTGACCGCCTGAAGCTCGTCGCGCGGCTGGAATGGAAAGCGCAATCCCGACTGCAGCGCCAGCGCATACACCTTGGTGCGGCGGTCGAAGCCCGCGCCGGTGTTGCGATCACCCCACGGGCCCGAGGCCGGCGGCTGGAAAGTGCGATCGGACAGGAAGTACAGCCACTGGCCATCGCGCGAGAACTGCGGCGCGAAGCTGTCATAGCGGTCGCTGCTGAGCACTGCGGGTTTGCTGCCGCTCAGCGCGATCAGCACGATCTGGTTGCGCTGACGCGTGGTGTCAGGGCGCGCGGCCGCGAGGTAGCGGCTGTCGGCAGACCACACTACGGACCCGTACGCATCGTCGCGCGCGTGCTCGGATTCGTCGACCATGCGGTTGCTGCCGTCGCGCAGGTCGAGCAGCCACAGGCGCCCGAGCTTGTCGTCGTGGGCCAGCCAACGGCCATCCGGCGACGGATACAGACGCCAGCGATGCACCTCGCCATCGCGGGTCAGCACGGTGCCACCGGCGGCACCGTCGGCCGGGAAACGCCAGATCTCGCTGCGTCCGTCCTGATCGACGATCGCATGCACGTGCTTGCCGTCGGGCGACAGCACCGGGTGCCGCACTCGCGCGGTCGCCGGCGCCGCGATCTCGATCCGTCGGAGCGCACCGACACCGGCGAGGGCTGCGCGACCGCGCGCGGCGACCGCCACGCGATCTCCCGCATGCGACAGCGCCACGCTGCCAAGGTAGGCCAGCGGCCGGCGCAGGAAGCGCTCGCGGCGCTGCTCGAAATCCGAGCCGAGCGTGATCGGAATCAGCCGATCCTGCGCGCTTTCCAGATCGAATACGCGCAGGTCCGCGCCATGCTGGTACACGATGCGGCCATCGCCGAGGCTGGGGCTGCGCACCTCGAACTCGGAGTGCCGGGTCAGTGCGCGCCGATCGCTGCCGTCGGGCGCCATCGACCACAGGTTGGCCGCACCACTGACATCACTGAGCGCATACAGCCGGCCGTTCCACCACATCGGCCGCGACAGATTGGCATCGAGGTCGGCCGCGATTCGCAGCGCTTCGGCGTTGCCATCGACCGCCCAGCGCCAGACCTGCGCCATAGCGCCACCGCGGTAGTCGCGCGCATTGTCGGCCGACATGTGCAGCCCGAAGCGGGTGAACCACAGGGTCTTGCCGTCGGCGTCGAAACTGCCCTCGTTGGCGTCGGCCAGCGCGATCTCGCGCGTCGCGCCAGTGCGCGGATCGACCGCCCGCAGCACGCGCGACAAGGTCGGTCCGATCACGTTCTCGGTTGCGTAGACCACGCTGCCATCAGGGTGGAAGCCCTGCACGAAGACGCGTCCACCATCGAAGCTCAGGCGCCGCGGCTCGCCACCGGCCAGCGGCATCGCATAGACATCCGGCACGCCATCGTAGGCGGCCACGAAGGCGAGCGAGCGGCCGTCGGGCGAGATCGCGACCTGGCTTTCCTCGGCCGGATGGCTGGTCAGGCGGCGCGCGAGGCCGCCACTCAGTGGCACCAACCACAGGTCGCCCTCGGCGGTGAACACCACGCTGTCGCCGCGCACCGCGGGCGATCGGTAGTAGCCCGGCGCTGCCGCTGCAGCGCTCGTACCGCACAGCACCAACGCGACCAGCAGCGCCCTGAGCATTGCACGCATGGAGTATCCCCCGGAGAAAGTCACGAGTGTCGCGACGATCGCGGCGCCGCTCAAGGGCCGGGCGTCACGCATGGGCTGCTGCGGGGCACTGCTGCCGATTCTCTCGCAACGCACCGCCGCAATGGCGCCGGTGGCGGCTGCAGCACCCGTGTTCGGCATCGCTAATTGCAGCGAAAAGCCCATGAAAATAGGTAGTTCCGAGCGGTTTCCAAACGCAACCGCAGGTCCGCGAGCATGCCCCGCGCGCCCGTCGCGCACACCGGATCGAGGCGTATTTGCGCCGCGCACGCTGCAGCTTTCGAGCGATCACGAGCTGTTCTTGCTTGACCTGAATCACACCCGCCAGCGCCACCGTCGCGTTTTTTTTCAGTTTCGCTGCGGTTTTCCGCACTTTTTCGCGACAGATGCATTAATGTTGTCCGGCCTTGCACAGGCCGCCCGCAGGTTCTTGCGCCCGGGCGCACCTTGAAACAACACCGAGAGCCCATCATGGCCAAAGCCAAAAAAGCAGCACCCAAGAAAGCAGCCAAGCCTGCGAAGGCCGCGCCGAAAGCGGTCAGCGTCAAGAGCGTGCTGTCCAAGTCGCAACTGATCGTCCACCTCGCCGATCATTCCGGCACCGACAAGAAGGCCGTCAAGGCCGTGCTCGGTTCGCTGGAGTCCACGATCGCTGCAGCAGTCAACAAGAAAGGCGCTGGCACCTTCGTGCTGCCGGGCCTGTTCAAGGTCGCCTCGGTCGCCGTTGCTGCGCGCCCGAAGCGCTTCGGCAAGGATCCGTTCACCGGTCAGGAGCGCTGGTTCCCGGCCAAGCCTGCTTCGGTGAAGGTCAAGATCCGCGCACTGAAGAAGCTCAAGGACGCGGCGGGCTGAAGCCTGCGCATACCCTGGCCCGCCCGCGCACTGCGCGGGCGGCGCTACGGGAACTCCGAACACGCTATCGACTGACGCACGCCCGACAGAGGCACGCGGCATACTGCGTTCCCAGACCGGCAGCGGAGCGGCAATGCCCAACGTACTGATCACCGGCGCCAATCGCGGCATTGGTCTTGCGCTGACGCGACTGCATGCAGCGCGCGGCGATCACCCGATCGCCACCTGCCGACAGCGCTCGGCAGAACTCGACGCCAGCACGGCGCAGGTCATCGACGCCATCGAACTGTCGGACCCTGCGGCCATCGCGCGCCTGCGCGAGGCGCTGGGCGATATCCGGCTGCACCGGGTCATGCTCAATGCCGGCGTGCTGGAACGCGAAGCGCTGGAAGACCTGGACGGCGCCGACGCCGCAGCAGCGATCCGCAAGCAGTTCGAGATCAATGCGCTGGCACCACTGCTATTGATTGCGGCATTGCGCGAGCACCTCGCGCCAGGTGCGAGGATCGGCGTGCTCACCAGCCGCATGGGCTCGATCGCCGACAACAGTTCGGGTAGCTACTACGGTTACCGGATGTCGAAGGCGGCACTCAACGCCGCGGCACGCTCGCTGGCGCTCGATCTGGCACCGCGCAAGATCGCCGTGTTCATCCTGCATCCTGGCTTCGTGCGCACCGGCATGACTGGCGGACGTGGCGAGGTCACGGCCGATGAGTCCGCAGCGCAGCTGATCGCCCGCGTCGACACGCTCGATGCCGCGCATAGCGGCAGCTTCTGGCATGCCAATGGAACGCCGCTGCCCTGGTAGCCGCATGCCGCGAGTTCGCCGTCGAAAAGGGCCGTGCATCCCGGATCCGCCGTGATCGGCGTACGCTTGGAAGATGAGTTTGCTGCTGGCCTCACTGGCGCTTTCCGCAACTGCGTTTGCCGACGTGCAGGCGCACGCGCGCTTCGATCGCGGCAGCGAACAGCTGAAAGTCGAGTACTGCGCATCGGCTGGCGGTACGCTGATCCTGCGCGGTGACCGCAGCGCGCGCGCGCGGCTGCTACGCATCGAACCCGTCCCGCAGCACGACCGCGGCGATAGCCTCGAATGGATACTCGCCAAACCGGGCTGCGTGACGCTGGTACACGATCTCGGACGGATCGCCGATACCCGTCGCCAGGGTATTGGCTGGCGCGTCGGCGACGACCTGCTCGCCTATGCCGACACCTGGTGGTGGCGGCCATCGACTCAGGCGAACACGCGCTTGCAGCTGCAGCTTCCGGATGGCTGGTCGCTGTCCGCGCCGTGGGCGCGCTGCGCGAATTCTGCGCAATGCCGGATGGTGCCAGCCGAGCCATGGGACCAACCCACGCTCACGGTGTTCGGGCCGTTCGCCGCACGCAGCACCCGCGTGGGTGCCGCGCGCATCGACACCGCCGTGATCGGCCCTATGCGACCGCAGCAGGCAGACACGCTGCTCGCGCTGGGAAGCCGCGCGGCGGCGCTCATCGCGCAGGCGCACGGCACGGTGCCGACGCCGCAGTTGCAGATCGTGATCGTGCCGTGGGGCAGCTCCTCGCAGCCGATCGCCTTCGGGCAGATCAATCGCGGCGGACTCGGCGGCGTACAGCTGTTCGTCGATGGGCAGGCTACGGCAACTGCGCTGGAGCAGGACTGGGTATTGCCGCACGAACTGGCCCACCTGCTGCATCCGTATCTGGGCCGCGGTCGAGGACGCTGGCTGGCAGAGGGCCTGGCGTCGTACTACCAGAACATTCTGCGCGCACGACTTGGCCTGATCACGGCCGACGACGCGTGGGACAAGTTCTTCGCAGGGCTTGAACGCGGGCGCGCCGATCGCAGCAGCGGGACACTCGACGCAGTCGCCGAGCGACGCGGTGGCTACATGCGCACCTACTGGGCTGGCGCTGCATTCTGGCTGGACATCGATCTTTCGCTGCGCGAACGCGGCCACCCGGGTCTGGACCATCTGCTCGCGCAGTTCGCGCGCGAGCATCTGCCCGCGCTGCAGGACTGGACTGCGGAAAGGTTCATCGCGGCACTGGATGCACAGCTCGAGCGCAGCGGATGTCCCGCGATGCTCGGGCCGCGCGCGCTGAATGCCGGGATGGCGAACAGCTTCCCGGCCTCGGACGACTTGCGGGCGCGGCTGAAACATCGCCCGGCCAATCCGGCAGACAGGCCACCTACGCCACACGCAGGCGCCGCGATCATGGCACCGCTCGCACAACCCCTGCGCGAGCGCAGCGTCGCCTCCTGCGGAAGCTGAGCGGAGAGCCCGAAGCGCCGAAGTAGCCAACAGGATCAGCGGCACCACGGCCTTGTCCAGCATGTGCGAACTGCCGCTCCGCAAAGGGCTCCGGGCAGCAATCCCGTCGGCGAGCGGCACGCCCCGCACTGCGCCGCGCTGGATCGTGCGGCGCCTCCTGCGATAGACGCTGTGGTGGTGGATTGGTCCGCACCCCGGCATCGACCCTCACCGCCCCGCGGGCAGCAGGCGACTTCCGGCCGCGCGCGACGATCACGGCTTGAGTCATCATCACGCTTGCCCCGCGAACAGCGCCGCCATGCCCGAGCCGTTCAAACTGCTGCTCAATCCTGCGCTGGTGCGCAGTGCAGCCGTCCATCTGCGACGCAGCTGGCGCGAATTTCCGGCAACGGAATTCGAAGCGCTGGCATTGCGCGATTTCGATGCGCTGGAGATGAAAGCGCGGGCGATGCAGATCGCCACGGCGCTCGAAGCGACTTTGCCGCAGGACTTCGAGCACGCCGCACGCACCATCGAGGGCGCGTTGGCGCCGGTGGCCGGGGACGAGGATCTGGCCGCATTGCGCGCATCGTCGGCCGGACTGGCTGGCTGGATCTGCTGGCCGCTGGGTGAATTGATCGCACGCCGCGGCCTGGTGTATCCGCAACGTGGGCTTGCCGTCCTGCATGCGCTGACCCAGCGCTTCACTGCCGAGTTCGCGATCCGACCCTTCATCCTTGCCCATCCGCAGCTGGTATTCGACACGCTGACGCGCTGGACCCATGATCCGAGCGCGCATGTGCGCCGGCTGGTCAGCGAGGGCAGTCGCCCGCGGCTGCCGTGGGGCATCCAGCTCAAGCCGCTGATCGCCGATCCCGCGCCGACCTTGCCGTTGCTGCGCACGCTGCTCGATGACCCCAGCGAGTACGTTCGGCGCAGCGTGGCCAATCACCTGAACGATATCGCCAAAGACCATCCGCAGATCGTGGCCCAGTGGCTGCGCGAATATCTGCCGCACGCCAGTGCGACGCGGCGCGCGCTGTTGCGCCACGCAAGCCGCACCCTGATCAAGCGCGGCGATCCAGCCACGCTGGCGGCGTGGGGGCTGGGTGCGAAGCTGCGCGGCACGGCACAGCTGATACTCACGCCGCAGCGCATCAAGATAGGCGCAACGATCGAGCTGTTGGTCCAGCTGGCCGCACGCGCCAGCACGACGCAGAAGCTCGCCATCGACTACCGCATCCACCACATGCGCGCCGATGGCAGCACCGGTGCGAAGGTATTCAAGGGCTGGCTGCTGGAACTGGCGCCGGGAGCAATCCACGAACTGCGCAAGCGGCATTCGTTCCGCCCGATCACTACCCGCCGCTACTATCCCGGCAAACACCACATCGAGCTTGTGGTCAACGGGCGGGTGGTGGCCGAGTCGGCTTTCATGCTGGTCGCCTGAGCGGGCACCGGGTGCTGCAACCCAACCTGTGGCACGGCCGATACGAGCCGCCGGGAGCTATCATCGGCAGTCCATCGATGGGGAGCACCACCATGTTGAGTTCCAGTATCCGTCCATTCAGCGCGCCGCGCGCGGCGATCCTGTTGGCGGCGATCGCCGTCACCCTCGCCGGCTGCGGCAGTTCGCAGCCACCCGCACCGACGCCTGTTCCGGTCGCCGCCGAGACCGCGGTCGCGCGCCCTTCCAAGCAATACCGGATCGAAGATTTCATCGAAACCGTCGGCTTGGCCGGCAGCTCGTTCAGCGCCGACGAGTCGCGGGTCCTGTTTTCATCCAACAAGTCGGGAATCTGGAACGTCTACTCGATGCCGGCTGGCGGTGGCGACTGGACCACGGTGACCACCTCGACCACCGACAACAACTATGCGGTGGCGTTTTTCCCCGCCGATGATCGCATCCTGCTGACCCGCGACCAGGGTGGCAACGAGCTCAACCACCTGTACGTGATCGAAGCCGACGGCAGCGAGCGCGACCTGACCCCGGGCGAAAAGCTCAAGGCCGACTTCTACGGCTTCAGCCACGACGGCAGCGCGTTCTACGTGGCGCACAACCAGCGCGATCCGCGCTACTTCGACGTCTACCGGCACGATGCGAAGTCCTATGAGGGCACGCGCATCTTCGAGAACAACGAGGGCTATGAGCCGGGTCCGATCTCCGACGATGGGCGCTGGATGGCATTGGGCAAAGCCAACACCACCAACGACTCCGATCTGTTCGCGCTCGAAATCGCCACAGGCAAGGTGACCAAGGTGTCCGAGCACACCGGGCAGGCCAATTTCACCGGCCAGTCGTTCAGTCCCGATAGCCAATACTTGCACTACACCGCCAACGACGCCGGCGAATTCGCCGAGCTGCGCCGCGTGAACCTGTCGACCTGGGCCCACGAGCCGGTACAGAAGGCCGACTGGGACATCGTCTATGCGAACTTCTCGCACAACGGCAAGTACCGCGTGGTCGGAATCAACCAGGACGGCAGCACCAAGGTGCGCATGTACGACGCCGCCAGCGGTGCGGAAGTGCCGCTGCCGGCATTGCCTGCCGGCGAGATCCGTGGCGTCAACATCGCGCGCAGCGAACGCAAGATGGCGTTCTACCTCAACGGCGATCGCCAGCCGAGCGACCTCTACGTGCTCGAATTCGGCGGCGAGCCCAAGCAGCTGACCAAGTCGCTCAATCCGGCGATCGACCCGGCCGACCTCGTCGACTCCCAGGTCGTGCGCTTCGCCAGCTTCGACGGGATGCAGATTCCGAACATCCTGTGGAAGCCGCACCAGGCATCCACCGAGAACAAGGCGCCGGCGTTGGTCTGGGTGCACGGTGGCCCGGGTGGGCAGACCACCCGCGCGCACAGCTTCGCCATCCAGTACCTGGCCAACAACGGCTACGTGGTGCTCGGCATCAACAACCGTGGCAGTTCGGGTTACGGCAAGACCTTCTTCGCGGCCGACGACGGCAAGCATGGCCGCGAGCCGCTGTGGGACACCATCGAGGCCAAGAAGTACCTCGCCTCGCTCGACTACGTCGACTCGAACCGCATCGGCATCATCGGCGGCTCTTACGGCGGCTACATGGTGCTCGCCGCGCTGGCCTTCAAGCCAGGCGAATTCGACGTCGGGGTGAACATCTTCGGTGTGTCGAACTGGCTGCGCACGCTGGAGAGCATCCCGCCGTACTGGGAGTCGTTCCGCCAGGCGCTGTACCAGGAGGTCGGCAACCCCGAGACCCAGCGCGATTTCCTGATCGAAACCTCGCCGCTGTTCCACGCCGACAAGATCAACCGCCCGCTGATGGTGCTGCAGGGCGCCAACGACCCGCGCGTGATCAAGGCCGAGTCCGACGACATCGTCGCTGCCGTGCAGAAGAACAATGTGCCGGTCGAGTATGTGGTGTTCGATGACGAGGGCCACGGCTTTACCAAGAAAGACAACCAGATCGAAGCCTGGGGCAAGGTGCTGGCCTTCCTCGACACGCATCTGAAGAACAAGGCGAGCACTGCGGCTCCTGCTGCAGGGCGCTGATCGGCGCTTGCCGGCGCGGGCGAGGCTGCATGCCTCGCCCGCGTTGCAGTGCACGTTTGCCGCTTAACCGTGCCAGCGCTCGGTCGGCGCTACCGCCGGACACTGCACCACCGGGACTGGCTTGTCTTCGCTGGTGTCCATCAGCCAGCATTCCTCCAGCACCGAGCAGTAGCAAGCGACCACGCGCAGCTGGAAGCGCTTCTGGTTGAACCGCGCCCAGACCACCGGATCGGCTTTGGCCTCGTCGAGGCGCATGAAGGTGGCGGTCTCGCCGGAGACCAGCACGCGTGCCGGATTCGACGTAATCGTATACAGCGCCTGTTCGTCCACAGCGCCGCAGCAGTGGTGCAGCAGCGCGAAGGCGTTGTTCTGCGCGGCTTCCTCGTGGAACACCTGCACGGTCTGCACCCGCGCGGGACCTACGCCTGCGTTCTGCAGGCTGAGCGTGATTGCCGAGCTACCATCGTCGAGGCGATTGCCGGTCGAGTACTGCACGTACGGCCAGGTACTGGCCGCCAGCAGGCGTTCCTGAGTGGCATTCGAGCTCACCCCGATCTGCAGCGAGACCGCCGAGATCAGCACCGCAGCGCCGCCGATCAGGTACTCCATCCAGCCGATCGTCGATCGGCGCCGGGCGCGCCGTCGCGCAGTGGTGGCATCTGTTTCCGACATCATCGTGCTCCGTGCGGCAATGCAATGTCAGGATCGGCCAGCGTACGATGCAAATCCGCGTGCCAGCGTTGCGTGGGATTCGCTGCGACGCCTTGCCGCCACGCCACCCTTGGATGCGCATGACCCCAGCCCGATCCGTTCCGCCACCGCCGATCGAGGGCCTGCTCGCGTGCCGGGTGGTACTTCTGCAAGGCGCGTGGCACACGATGATCGAGGCATTGTGTGCGCGCTTCGCGAAGGTTCCCCGCGACGAGTGGCTCGCACGAATGGCCCGCGGCCATGTTGTGCAGGGCAACGGTACGCAGATCGCCGCGAACGACCCGTTTCGCGCCGGAATCGAGGTGTACTACTACCGCGAGTTCAGCGAAGATCCGATTCCGGTCGTCGAGTCGATCCTGCACGTCGACGCCCGTCTCCTGGTCGTCGACAAGCCGCACTTTCTGCCGGTCATCCCGGCCGGCAAATACCGTCGCGAAACGCTGGTCGCACGCTTGATCGCACGCACCGGCAATCCGCACCTCACGCCCCTGCACCGTATCGATCGCGGAACTGCGGGATTGGTGATGTTCTCCGCCGATCGCGCCAGCCGCGGCGCCTACCATGCGCTGTTCCGCGATCGCGCCATTCACAAGCGCTATCAGGCGCTGGCCGCGCCGCTGCCGCAGCTCGATTTCCCGCTGCTGCGCAATACGCGTCTGGTTCGCTGCGACGACGGATTTCGCATGCATGAAGTCGAAGGCGAGCCGAACTCCCTGACCCGCATCGAAGTGCTCGAACGCGGCGCTGAGTGCTGGCGCTACGCGCTGTACCCGCACAGCGGCAAGATGCACCAACTGCGGGTGCATCTGGCCGCGCTCGGCGCGCCGATCGTGAACGACCTGTGGTATCCGCACGCGCATCCGGTAGCTGCAGACGACTACACGCGCCCGCTCAAGCTGCTCGCCCAGTCGCTGGCTTTCGTCGATCCGGTCGACGGCAGCGAGCGAAGTTTTGAAACCCGACTGCAGATATAGACGTGCGCGCCGAACCCGGCCTGCGGTTGTTCTGGTGGCGTGAACGGTAGTTGTGGGAACCTGCGCGAAAGAACGCGGTGAACAAGCCTTTCTGCACTACCCCGCCGCGTTGAGGTTTGCTCCCGTCCATGTTGAAGTGCAAAGCATGGAGTCCGGCAGACAACCCAAGCTGTCCTTCCGTCAGGTGGTGGCGGAGCGGCTGCGTGGAAATTTCCAGCTCTCGATCATCACCCTGTTCGGGATTTGCTCGGTGCTGGTCATTACGCCCTTCGGGATCTATCGCGCGCTGTCGGCCGAGTGGATGGTCGCGGCGCTGGACTTCACGCTGGTACTGGCGATCATGTCTGCCGGCACCTGGGCATGGCGTACCGGTGAGACGCGGATCGTCGGGATCGTGCTGTCGGTGGTGTATTCGTGCGGCGTAGTGGCCAGCTCCGAAATGCTTGGCATCATCGGCGCGATCTGGATCTACCCGGTCGCAGTGGCGAATTTTTTCCTGGTCGGGCGCGGCCTCGCGTGGCTGATCACGCTGATCGCCATCGGCGTGCTGGCGACCCATCCGGAAGGCGCGGAGAGTTTCGACCTGAGGAGTTCGTTTGTCGCGACTGCGCTGTTGGTGAGCTTCCTGTCGTTCATCCTGGCCAACCGTACCGAGGCGCAGCGCGTGCAACTCGGGCAGTTGGCCTCGCGCGATCCCTTGACCGGCGTCTTCAATCGACGCGCGATGGCCGAACAGCTTGCGCGTGCCGTTGATTTGCGTCGCCGCGGTGGCCAGGACACCTCGCTGGTGCTGCTCGACATCGACCACTTCAAGCGCATCAACGACTGGCACGGTCATGCCGCCGGCGACAAGGTGCTGGTCGAGTTCTGCACCGTACTGCAGCGCCATGTGCGAGCGGTGGACTTGATCTTCCGCTTCGGCGGCGAGGAGTTCCTCATCCTGCTGCCCGGCATGACCGGCGAAGCGCTCAAGCCCTTCGTCGAGAAGCTGCGTGCGCAGATCGCCGCCGAGCTGCATACGCCCAGTGGTCCGATCACGGTCTGCGCAGGCGGCGCCACCTTGCGTGCCGATCATGGCTGGGAGGAGTGGATCAAGCGCGCGGATACCGCGCTCTATCGCGCCAAGGCTTCAGGGCGCAATTGCAGCGAGATCGAGTGCTAGCCGATCCGCGGGCGCACGATGCTCAATGCGTCGTGCTGCCCAATGCCAGTTCCGCCAGACGCTGCAGGTGCGGCCAGCGATAGCGCGGGTCGCGGGCGCGCAGTACCGGACCACCACCGCGGGCGCGGTAGGTGCCGTCCTCGGTCGGTTCGAACTGGCAACCGTCGCAGGTGATCGATACCGGCATCGGATCGTCGCCGGCTGGTGCATCGAGATCGTCGATATCGAGCTGCTGGAAACTCGCACACAGGATCTGGACGGCGCCGCTGCTGGCCACCGCAGGAAATCTCAAACGCAGGGTTCGCATCGCACACCTCGCTGCCGCGGATGACACCGGGGTTGCAGCAAGTCGCGTGCCGGCGCCGTGGGCTGCGATGCGGTTGAAAACCGGACCCGGTCGGGGAGAGGGTTCGACCGGGCCCGGTGGGGTCGCCGTCGGCAACGGCGGGGGCGAGTCGCACTGCCCGGTTGCGGCGGCGCGCGCGGCAACCATGGTCACGAGGTGACGCGGCGCGTCACCCCGGGGCAGCGCAAGGTCAATCTTCAGTATCGAGTCCGAACGCCGGGATTCCGACGCCGGCGGCGACACGCAGGGTGTCGAGCAGAGCCACGCTCCAGTCCAGCAGCGGCCAGAACACCAGTTTCGGGAAGGCGGCGATCCACATGTTGGTTCCCCTGCTCGTTCAATTTCCGGACCCCGATGGGTCGTTGGAAACCGTGATGCAGTTGGCATGCCAACATTCGCGCGCGTGGCTTCGCGGTATCAGTCCGGTCCTGGCGAGAGCCCGCGCGTGCAGAACGCGGCTCAGGTTGCCGGGATCGGCGCGGGCTCCGGTGTCGGCGCCGGCTGCGGATCGATGCCGCCCGCCGCACTCTTGACCAGCAGATGGTGCGCGATACGGCCGTGCAGCTGGCCGACCGCGCGCGCCAGATGCAGGGTCAGGAATAGCACCGCGATGCCAACCGCAAGGGCGAACGGCATGGCCACACCGGCCGGGACCACCCGCTCACCGTCGAGGAAGACACCACTATTCATGCCGTCGACGAAGATGCTCGCCACCGGCGCGAAGATCAGTCCCAGCGACAGCGACAGTCCGGTGACGGCCAGCGAGAAATACAGAACTCCCAGCGGCAGCATCAGCACGAAGTACAGCAGGGTCGACCAGGTGCGCGGATCGGAGAACATGTGGCTGATGCGGGTCAGCAACGGTACGCCGCGCTGCACATAGGCGGGTCTGCGCGGCATGCGCACGCCGAGCAGGGCCTCGACGATGCGGCCCTCGACCAGCGAGAGCACACGGATCGTGCTGATGAACAGCACCACGAAGGGCACGCCGATGATGAGGATCGAAAGCCCGACCGACAACGCCACGCCGGTCACGCTCCAGGTGAAGAAGAACATCCCCGTGGCGAGTGCGAGCAACATGTAGAACAGCGCGCCATAGGTACGCGGGTCGGCCGCGACGCCGAAGAATCGACCCGCTGCCGTGCTGCGCGGGGTTGGCAGCGGCGAACGCAGCGCGCGGCTGACGGTGACTTCGGTATCGCGATAGATGTCCGCGACTTCCTCCGGCGAGCCGTAGGTGGTGGCGATCCGGCGCAACATGTCGGCCTCGCTGACGCCGGGATTGGCGGCAAGTTCGGCGCGCAGATGCTCTTCGGCGTCGTACAGCGCATCCTGCACCACCGCGCGATCGGCGCCGGCGAGCGCAACACGCACCTGCTGCAGGTACTGCGCAATGGTCTGGGGAATCGGAGCGTTCATGGGATTCATCCGGCAAGGGTGTCGTCGACGAAGTCGCGGGTCGAATGCCAGGCCTGCTGCCAGTCGGCCAGCACTGCGCGGCCGAGCGTGGTGGCCTGGTAGTAGCGACGCGGTGGCCCGGTGACCGAGGGCTCGACATGCGAGTCGAGTAGACCGGCCGAATGCAGATTGCGCAGCACCGGGTACAGCGCGCTCTGTTTGCCCGCAACCGGAGTCTCGCCATCGCGCTCGAGCTGCTTGGCGATCTCGTAGCCATACAGCGGCCGGTCCGAGCGCCCGAGCACGCTCAGCAGGACCAAAGCCACCGTGCCGGCGGCCAGTTCCTTCTGGAACTTGCGGATGTGCAGGTCGGTATCCATCAGCTCACTCTAGCCATGACTCAATGCTAGAGCGAAGTTCGTACTAGTGTCCCCTGCCGGAGGTCACGCAGGCATTTCTGGCAGGCGCATCAGGGTTTGGCTTCGAAACGCGCGTCGTCGTAGCCGCCGACTTCGAACACTGCGGTCAACCGCCCGCGGCTTGCGTGCTGCAGATCGATCTCGATCTTCTGTGCGCCCCGTGCAAGGCGCTGGATGAAGCCCGCATCGTCGTCGATGAACAGCGCCGGCTCGCCGGTCTCGGGTGAATGCGCGGCAAGTGCAACGGCAACGCCGTCGACCCGTGCCGACAGCCGGCAAGCGGCGCCACAGACAAAACCCTTGCGCCCCGCACTGCCACCGTCGCCATCGAACAGGTACACGCTCTGGCCCCATTCGGCGTGGCGGCGCAGGATCAGACGCACGCGCTCGGCCTCGCTGCCGGGCACGCTGGAGTAGATCGAGGCGGTGTGCTGGCGCTGGCCACGCAACTCGTTGGTCAGATAACTCCACAGTGCGGCGAGTCGCTTCTGTCCCGCCTTGGCCTTCGCGCGCGCTTCGACTTCGGGAAGCTGGCGGGCCACCTCGGCGGCAGCCGGACTGCCCGGATGCTTGCGCAGCACCTCGCGGCCCATGGTCACGGCGAACTCATCGGTGCCGGCGGCGATCAACTGCTGGAAAGCTTCGTAGTCGACCTGCGCCTGTGCCGAGTTCGCAGGGGCCGCGGGTGCTGGTGGCGGTGCAGACGGGCCGCAGGCGGCGAGCGCGAGAATGGCAGCGACACACGCAGGCTGCAGGTACTTTCGAATCATGGCGGTTCCGGCGCAGTCGGCGACAGCGCGCATCCTCGCCCGTAACGTTCACCGGCGCAAACGTAGACCTGCAACCACTGCAACCGCATCCGTCGATCCAGGTCAACGGGCAGCGCGGGCAGATCGCGATCGCGCGTTAAGATCTGCGCAACCCCGTCGGTCGGAAATCGGACATGCGCGAAGTCCACGTCAGCCACTATTTCGCCGCGGCACCTGCGGTGGTGTTCGCTGCGATCGCCGATCACGAGTCGTTCCTGAGCATGGGCGGCATTCGCTGCCGTCTGCAGCGCGAGGGCGCGCCCGACCGCAATGGGATCGGTGCGGTGCGCGACGTCGCGGGCAACGGACTGCACTTCGTCGAGGACATCACCGCGTTCGACGCACCGCGTCATTTCGAATACGTGATCCGCTCGATGACCCGCAGCAATGGCGGCGCCCTGCCCCTGCGCCACGAACGCGGCTGGCTGGATTTCACCGCCGAAGGCGACGGCACCCGGGTCGACTGGCATTCGCGAATCCACGGAACTGTTCCGGTACTGGGCCCCTTGCTGATCGAACCGATCGTCGAGCGAAAGCTGCAGAAAGCCTTCAGCGTTGTGCTGGCGCGCGCCGCATCGCGGATCTCGCAGTAGGGACGCGCCGCTAAAGCCGGCACGCAGCGCCGCGTGCTTCGACTGCGCGCCTGCGGCGCTGCGCTCAGCATGCACGGTTGGAACGTTAAACCGGGACACGCAGACCGTGATCAGCGTGGAGTCGCTGAACATGCTTCAGCCCGCCGCGTCAGAACTCAAACCAGCGTCGGGCTGCTGGGCCGCGACTGCGGTTAATCCGGCTCGCGTACGGAGGCCACGCCCGTCGCCCGTTCGGTGGCGGAACCCTCAACCTGAGGCAGGCTCTCGAAGCCGTCGTCGAAGACCCGCAACCCCGGCATCACAATGTCGGCCTCGAGGGTTCCCACACTGGGTGTGGTCACGGGGATGCCACCGAGTGCCCCGCAGTTGGAGGCGTTGCACCACTTATCGGGATGGAACACAGTCCCCGGCAGCAGGGGACGTTGCGCGGCAAGGTGGAATTCGGCACCGGGCGGAAGCGTGCCGAAGCGGAAATTGCCTTTCGCGTCGCTGCGTGTTGTGCGTGATGCCGAGCTCCCGGCAAATGCCCAGCTCAGGAGCACCAGCGCGCCAGCGACCGGCCCTTCGCCGGCGGCACGGATCGCGCCGGCGATCTGCGCGCCAGCGAGAAGTTCGATGTCGATGCCGTCGACAACACCCTGCGACGGCACAGCGATGCGCCCCGGTGCGGTGCCTGTAGTGCAGAAGCGATTGGTAGTCGTGCAGTCTTCGTCTGGCCAACGCCGTCCGAGGCGATCTGCCGCGTCCACTACAATCACATCGATCGCGCCGGCCGGCACATTGTCGAGCACAAAGCGACCAGCGGCGTCCGTGTTGGCATGATCGATCTGGACGGCGGCGCCGAATCCGGGCGAGATCGGTCGCATCGCGATAACGGTGGCGCCTGCGATCGGTGCGACGGTGGTGGCTTCACGCACGGTCCCGGCTACCCAGCGCCGGGGTGACACACGCAGCTCCAGTCCGTCGACGGTCTGTCCCGCCTCGACGAAGATCTGAGTGCCACCACCGGGAAAGCAACCCGTCGCCCCGCAGGGCACGTCCGGCCAGTAGGTCGCGACGTAATTGCTGTTCGGCGCGTTCGCGGCAGCCAGGGTAAAGCTGCCGGGAAACAATCCATCGATTTCAAAGCAGCCGCCGGCGACGCCACCAACGCCCTCCGAGCACGGTGTCGTCGCAACCTGCCAAAGCGACTGAACACCAGAGGTTCTATAGAGCACCACGTCAGATACCTCAACGCCGCTCAGACTACTGCGGGCGCTGCCGCGCAGTCGCGCACCGCGCGCCAGCGAGAAATTCAGCCCCGGATTCTCCCCGACATGCAACAGGGTTTCCCGCACCTCAAGCCTCGGCAGGAGCGGGTCGAAGCCGATGCCCGGATGGATGCGGCCGACGCGCCCCGGCGCAGACGCCCGGAGCCCGATACGGCCGGGATTGAAGCCACTGAGCCGATAGCGGCCGTCCGCATCGCTGCGTGTCTCGCGCAATCCTCCGTCAGCGCTGACCCGGGCGCCCTCGATCGGCGCCCCATCTCCGTCCGACACGATGCGACCACTCACCACCACAGGCAGGTCAACCTGCAGTTCTACACTGACTGTTTCCGTCGTCGACGTCAGTCGAATGCCTTCGCTACCGGGAGGAATCAGGCATTGATCGGCGAAGACGCAAGGGAGATTGCCGGGCTGGTAGCGGTTCCCGCCGCCGGGCCAGGCGCTTGCAACGAAGTATTCACCGATCGGCAAGCTGTCAAATGTGAATCGTCCGCGTTCATCTGCATTGGTCGTGCCCATCAGCTGTAACCCAGCGAACTGGCGGCGCAACAGCACCACAGGAGTGCCTGAAGCTAGATCTCGCGATAGAGTGATGGCGCCTACGATCGCGGCTGCGTCGGCACCGACTGGTACGATCGTAAAGACGACGACAAAAAACGCGTGAGTCGCGCGGAGGCGGTGAAGCGAACCAAGGCGTAGTGGCGGCACTTCAGTACCGCAGCGGCACGAACAGATCGCCGTACTCCACCCCATCGATCGTCATGAAAACGGTCATGCCGATGAAGTTGTTGAGACTCTGGTCTACAAACCGACCAGGGCCCAGTGCGCGCAGGCTGGCAGTAGTGAAGTTACTCAGCGACGTGTAAGGATCACCATCACTTGCATAAACCGTTCCCACGCACTGCTTCGGCAATACCCATCGCTCGCAGATCAGCAACCAGCTGGACGTGGTTCGGTCGATGTCGTAGCCCGTGAGTATGATCGCCAGTGTGCTGCTAAAGACGCTCTGAATGACGCTGGCATTTCGTCCCGGCTTGTTCGGGTTCGTGTAAATCCCCGTAAAGTTGTATGCGGGACCTCGTTCGTCCTCCGGTATAGGCTGTGGCGGCGCAACACTGAACGAGCGTTGCCCGCTCATCACACCATCAAACCACAATTCGAGTCCATAGTTGCCCTCTGGCAACCATCCCAAACGGACAAACTGATCGCAGAATCCGAAGCTTTCGTCAGGTTTGGTGAACAGCTCCATGCGGATGACGCCATTCACCATTCTCACACGCGTGCGACGTTCGTCAATTCGATCAAGACCCCCAACGTTGGGGCAACTGAATGTTGCAGCGACCGGCTCTCCGACCCTGGGATCCGCTGGACGCAAGTTCAACTGAACCGGCGGTGTTGACTGCGACGCAGCGTCACCCGCACCTAGGGCAAGAATGGCTAGTGCAAGTATCTTTGCTACGGAAACTGATCCAGTTTTCATGTTAGTTGTCGTCCACGATGCAGCTAGCGCTTAATGAGATTCTGGAATGAACCACAGGTCACAACGGTGGCTGGGTCAGCGACAGGTTTCGATACGCATAGCCAAGGATCGAAACGCCGTCCGTGTAGCCTAACGCGGCCATTGCCGCCTGCTCAGTGTCGGGGAATACAGCCCAGTCATCGATGGCCGGATTGCGCGCGCGCAGCAGAGGGTTGCTGCGCTTGCTGGCTTCGTTGGGCAGTAGGTAGCCCTCGATGCCGTCCAATCGATATCCGCCCGCGACGAGCGCGTCTCCGTCTGCCGTGTTGCTGGCATAGGCGTGGTCGATATGGATGTTTTCGACACGATTCGTGCCACAGATTGCACGGGTCACGGGGTAATTTGCGGTGTCGTAGCAGGCGTAGCTGTATCGGAGCAGCGGCCGAAGCTCCTGCCCGCCAAACGGGTTGACATGGGTGGAGAACACCCATACTTGCGCTTTAGCGTTTATCGGCGTGGCGTCACCCGTGGGATAGTCGTAGTAGAGAATGATGTTGCCTACCGTTGCATAGGGCAGAATTGCCTTAAAGATCGGATTGCGTAGCGCCATGGTGTCCTTCACGGCGGCTGAGCCCATCTGCGGGACAACGGTGTAGAAGCGATCACCCCAGGTGTTGCTGTTGAAGGCGAAGAGCGGGGTTAGTCGATTTCCGGCGGAATCCAGCACACGATCAACTGCAGCATTCGCATTGACCATGCCAGCACCGATTTCATCCGACGGATTCGCAACGTTCGATGCCGCTTGGCGAAGGTCACTGGAGACTAACGTGGTATTCCTCCGAGGCTCGATTGTTCGCATCAAGGCAACGACACCGGTCACGAACGGCGTTGCCATCGACGTTCCGGTACACCGTCCGTAGCCAGTCCCGAGCAGGTCGTCGTAGGTCGGTGGTTCGACCCCCAGGAACGGCGAGTCTCCACAGCCGAGACCTGCGTTCCAGTTGCGTCCGGAATAGAAAGTTGACGCGATGACGGCGCCCGGGGCCATGATGCCGCTGTTCGTGAAGTCTTGGCTGCAGTTGGACTGTGTATTGGGAAGCCCGGATTCGATCCACCGGACTGGCCGACTCGGGCTGACAGACGTGTCCAATTGCCGCGTTGCTGCACCGACCGGAATCACGTTGGGGTTTGCAGTGCCCGGTGGAAAAGAAACGGTCTGGACGTTGGCGGGGAAGTCGAGGACGGAAGTAATGCAGGTGCTCCCTACAGTAATCGCGTTCCCTACAGCCGCGGAGACAGCAACGCCGCGATTAAATGCAACTGCCAGAGCAGTACAGACCGCTTGGTTGTCGCCGTCGAACGAGCAATCAGAGATTGCCCTGCCAAAGCTGATGTTCACGACCTGCGCGCCAATTTGCGCCGCGCGGGTCAAAGCCGCTGCGGTGTTGGCCATCGAGGGCGCTGGGAGACTTCCTGATTGCGGCGCAGTCACACGGAAGACCATGAGGCTGCAGAACCAGCAGACGCCGGCACCGCCTGCGCTCGGCGGGTTGGGGTAGCCCGGCAAGCTGACCGGATTGGTGGTGTTAGCTGCGATGATGCCGGCGACGTGTGTACCGTGCCCGGCGAAGCCGGGCGATTGCGGCACGCCTGCCATTTCGTCGATCGCGTTAGGGTCTGCGGAGAAGTAGTTGCGACTGAACTGCGTGCGGACGTTCTGCGTCAGGTCCGGATGCAACGCAGGATCGATCTGGACGCCGTTATCAAGGACAGCCACATATGCATTGCCTCTGACCTTGTCCCAAGCCGCCTGCAACCCACGGTCTGGCGCGGGCACGGGCACCAACGCGTTATTCGCTTGAGGTCCCCACTGATATCGCCGCTGGTCGGAGCTGACGTTGGCATAGATCGGATCGGTCGGCGAAATCGCGTACCTGAGCAGGAGGTTGGGATCGACCGATCGAATCCTAGGATTCCGACGCAGAGATTCGAGTGCTCTGGCCGTTTCAGTTTCAGTGCGATACGTGACGAGCACGAACTGAAGTATGCGAATTTCGGGGTCGGTCCTGTCTAGTTCGCGCACCCGTTCAACTGGAATCGTCCGATCCACGAGCAGCGCGGCAAAGGCAGGATCGCCGAGGGTCCTTAGGATCTCCAATGATTCGTCGCTCTCGCCAGGCCGTTCGACTGCTTCGACCACTTCCTCTGCGAGCAACGGCAGGTCGCCGGTGTCGCGTTGCCACTCGACGATGAGTTGGCGCTCAGCGGACTCGGTGATCCACGGCGTGCCGGTTCGGGCCATTGCGCTGTCGCTGGTCGATAGCGCGCAGATCGCCAAGGCGGCGGCAGCCATAACATTGTGGGCGGGGGAGCGGTGCTTCATTTCCATGACACTCTCCATTAGTGAGCCTCCGGCTACGGAGTGGACTTCCGCGCTGTAACGATGTCAACCTCTGGGATGGCCGACTGAGTCGTCGGCGGGTCCGCCACAAGCGTTGAATCAATATCCCGTTGACCAGTACGTTGAGCTAGGTCGCATCGTGTGTCAACAGCGCGCGGAGACTGTTCGTCCCAACGACGCACGAACGAACGCATTCCCCCAGCGGCTTCGCCGGCTACGATCTCCATCGCAAGACCAAACGCCAATGGTGCCCAGTGTGCGATGCGGTCATGGTAACTGCGGGTGGCCAATGCGTAGCAGATTCCCGTTTCGACCGCGGCGCACTGGAAGAACTGCCTAAATGCGGCCGACGCACGCGCCGGTGCGGGCGCCGACAACTGATCGGACCGGCGGGCCAACCCTTTGCTCTTCCTAGTGTCCCTGCACCAACACCCCGTCGCGCGCGACATCGGCTTGGACGAACGCTCGAATGGGCACCGGGTCGCGACCTTGCTCGTAGATGCCCCTGCGCCACGAACGCGGCTGGCTGGTTTTCAGCGCCGAAGGCACCGGCACCCGGGTAGACTGGCATTCGCGGAACCACGCCACCATCCCGCTGCTGGGCCCATGGCTGATCGAGCCGGTCGTTGCGCGCAAGCTGTACAAAGCCTTCAGCGCAATGCTCGCGCGCGCCGCATCCCGGATCTCACAATAGGGACGCGCCGCCAACGCCGGCGCACAGCGCCGCGTGCTTCGACTCCGCGCCTGCGGCGCTGCGCTCAGCATGAACGGTTGGGGGCGGCTCGTGCATCCACGGATGTCACGTTGATGGTGCGCGGACAGCATCGCCTCGCGGCTCCGGCCGCAACCACATCCACACCGCGACCGCCGCCATGGTGGCGGTGCCGAACGGAGCCAACCACAGCTTCGGCGATACGACGAACATCACCACCGCGCACACTGTCATCGCGATCGTCGCGGTCCACTTGGCGCGCCGGCTGATCGCACCCTCGCGCTCCCATGCGGTGATCATCGGCCCGAACACCGGGTGCGCGAACAGGCCGTCGTGCATGCAGCGCGAGCCGCGCGCGGCGGCGAATGCGGCGAGCAGGATGAATGGCGTGGTCGGCAGGCCCGGCACCGCGATGCCTATGATGCCCAGCGCCAGTGCGACATAAGCCAGTGCCAGATCGCAGGAAATCGGGACATGCGCGAGATCCACGTGAGCCATCACTTCGGCGCGCCGCCGGAGAGAGTGTTCGCCGCACTCGCCGACCATGAGCGCTTCCTGACCATGGGCGGCATTCGCTGCCGGCTGCAGCGCGAGGGCACGCTCGAGCGCAACGGGATCGGCGCGGTGCGTGAGGTCGAGGGCGACGGGCTGCGCTTCGTCGAGCACATCACCGCCTTCGATGCGCCGCGTCACTACGAATATGTAATCCGCACGCTGGTACGCAGTAACGGCGCTGCACTACCGCTGCGGCATGAACGTGGCTGGCTGGACTTCATGATCGAAGGCGACGGCACCCGGGTCGACTGGCATTCGCGTATCCACGCCACCATTCCGGTGCTGGGTCCGCTGCTGATCGAGCCGCTGGTGGCGCGCAAGCTCAAGCGCGCGTTCGGCGCTCTGCTGTCGCGTGCCGCCTCGCGCATGACCGCCACGCCACTGTAGGAACGCACCGTGTGCGCGACCGGCACATCCCGGTTCCTGCTGCGACGTCGGTCGCCCACCGGGTGGGCTCCTACGGGGGGGCGCGCGGCGGGTCGGATCGCGGCTCGGGTCGCAGCCACATCCATGCCGCGACGATCACCATCGTGGCGGTGCCGACTGCAGCCAACCACGGCTTCGGCGCGACGAGGAACATCACCACCGCGCACGCGGCCATCGCGATCGTCGCGGTCCACTTGGCGCGCCGGCTGATCGCGCCCTCGCGCTCCCAGGTCGTGATCATCGGCCCGAATACCGGGTGCGCCAGCAGCCCATCGTGCATCCGCCGTGAGCTGCGCGCGGCGGCAAATGCGGCCAGAAGTATGAATGGCGTGGTCGGCAGGCCCGGCACCACGATCCCGATGATGCCCAGCGCCAGCGCGACATAGGCCAGTGCCAGCCATGCCCAGCGCCAGCGCGATGGCACCCACACCGAATGCACCGCCGCGGCGTCGCCGGCGGCAGGGCGCGCGGGCGGTGCAATCTCATCGACCACGTTGCGGGTCCACCGTGCTGCAGGTCGCAGCGCGCATGCGATCAGCGGCCCGCGGCGGCCGCTGCAGCCTCGCGCGCGATCAGGAAATCGAGGATCTGGAACAACCGCTCGTAGCTGCCGGCGGCCGGTCCGGTGAGACGATACTTGCCGGCCACGATGAAGGTCGGCGTGGCATCGACGCCCCAGCGCGGCAGCGATTGCGTCACCCGCTTGACCCGCGCCTTGACCGCAAACGAGTCCATCGCCGCCAGCACGTCCGGGCGCGCAAGACCGAGGCCCGCATACAGATCGGCGACATCGTCCTGGCTGCCGATGCGACCATTGCTGCGCACGGCGGCGAACATCGATGCATGGACCGAAGCCGGCGCCTGCAGCGCTTCGGCCGCATAGAAACCGCGCGCCAGTTGTTCGGCTTCGCTGTTGAACGTCACCGGCACGTAGCTGAATGCCGCCGAGCCCGACATGCGCTGCTTCCAGCTATCGACCTGTGGCTGCACGAGCGCGCAGGCGCCGCAGGTGTAGCTGAACACTTCCAGCACCTCGACCTTGCCCGGCGTGGCGGTGGGCTGGCCGGGCTCGATCCGGAAGTAGTCCTTGCCCTCGACGAAGGCTTCGGATTGTGCGGCGACCGGCCCGCACGTCAATGCAACGAGCACAACGGCAAGACCAATAACGGAACGGACCAGCGACATGGGCAACCTCAGGGCAATGGAAGGGAATCGGGTGGACATCGAGATCGACCGGCAACTGCGCGCGAGGTTCCCGCAATAGCCGCCCCGCGCAGCGCCGGATCCACTCCGCGGGGGACGCCTTACACGGTCGCGGGATTCGGCTTGTCCGCATCGATGCCGTACAGCTGCATCGCCTTGCTCACATGCGCCTTCATCAGCTGGCCCTCTTCGGCGAGCGCGGCCACCGTCGCGTGCGCGATGTGGAAGCGGTCGACCTCGAAGAAGCGGCGCAGGTTGTCGCGCGTGTCCGAGCGGCCGAAACCGTCGGTGCCCAGCGCGGTGTAGTGCATGCCCTTGGGCATGTAGGCGCGCACCTGCTCGCTGAATGCGCGCACGTAATCGGTAGCGGCTACCGCCACGCTCGACCCGCGGCCGTCCAGGCACTGCGTGAGCCAAGGCTTGCGCGCCGTCTTGGCCTCGGGATTGAGGCGATTCCAGCGCTCGGCATCGACCCCGTCGCGGCGCAATTCGACAAAGCTGGGGCAGCTCCAGATGTCGCTGAGCACGCCGAAGTCCTTCTCCAGCAGTGCGGCCGCGGCGATCACCTCGCGCAGGATGGTGCCTGAACCGAGCAGCTGCACGCGCGGCGTGCCCTTCTTGGTCTTGCCCGCATCGGTCAGCAGGTACATGCCCTTGACGATGCCCTCCGCCGCACCCTCGGGCATTTCCGGATGGGTGTAGTTCTCGTTCATCAGGGTGATGTAGTAGTACACATCCTGCTGCTCGGCGAGCATCCGGCGCATGCCGTCCTGCACGATCACCGCCACCTCGAACGCGAACGTGGGGTCGTAGCTGATGCAGTTGGGAATCGCGCCGGAGAACAGGTGCGACTGGCCATCCTCATGCTGCAGGCCCTCGCCGTTGAGCGTGGTGCGGCCGGCGGTCGCACCGAGCAGGAAACCGCGCGCGCGCATGTCGCCGGCCAGCCACGCCAGATCGCCGACCCGCTGCATGCCGAACATCGAGTAGAAGATGAAGAACGGCAGCATCGCCAGATTGTTGGTGCTGTAGCTGGTGGCCGCGGCGATCCAGCTCGACATCGCGCCGGCCTCGGTGATGCCCTCCTGCAGCACCTGGCCGGCGGCATCCTCGCGGTAGTACATCAGCTGATCGGCATCGACCGGCTTGTACAGCTGACCGAATGGCGCATAGTTGCCGATCTGCCGGAACAGGCCTTCCATGCCGAAGGTACGCGCCTCGTCGGCGACGATCGGCACCACGCGCGGACCCACCGCCTTGTCGCGCAGGATCAGGTTGAGCACCTGCACGAAGGCCATGGTGGTCGAGATCTCGCGCTCGCCCGAGGATTTCAGCATGCGCTCGAACACCGCCAGTTCCGGCGTGGCGATCGCCTCGTCCGCGCGCCGGCGACGCTGCGGCAGCGAACCACCGAGCGCTGCGCGGCGGGACTTCATGTACTTGAGCTCGTCCGAGTCGGCTGCCGGCATGTAGAACGGCACCTCTTCGAGCTGCGCATCGGGAATCGGCAGCTTGAAGCGATCGCGGAACGCCTTGATCGCCGAGGTCTCCATCTTCTTCTGCTGATGGGTGATGTTCATCGACTCGCCGGCGCTGCCAAGGCCGTAGCCTTTGACGGTCTTGGCCAGGATCACGGTGGGCTGGCCCTTCTGCGCGGATGCCGCGTGATAGGCCGCATACACCTTGTGCGGATCGTGGCCGCCGCGATTGAGGTGCCAGATGTCCTCGTCGGAAAGGCTGGCCACCAGTTCGCGCGTTTCCGGATACTTGCCGAAGAATTTCTCGCGTGTGTAGGCACCGCCGAATGCCTTGAAATTCTGGTATTCGCCGTCGACGGTTTCCATCATCAGGTCGCGCAGCTTGCCGCTGGTGTCGCGTGCCAGCAGCGGATCCCAATAGCTGCCCCACAGCAGCTTGATCACGTTCCAGCCCGCACCGCGGAAATTGCCCTCGAGTTCCTGCACGATCTTGCCGTTACCACGCACCGGACCATCGAGTCGCTGCAGATTGCAATTGATCACGAACACCAGGTTGTCCAGCCGCTCGCGACCGGCCAGCGAGATCGCGCCCAGCGACTCGGGCTCGTCGGACTCGCCATCGCCCATGAACAGCCAGATCTTGCGATCGGTCTCGGGCATCAGGCCGCGATGTTCGAGGTACTTCCAGAACCGCGCCTGATAGATCGCGGTGATCGGACCCAGGCCCATCGACACCGTCGGGGTCTGCCAGAAATCAGGCATCAGCCACGGATGCGGGTAGGAAGAAATGCCGCGTCCATCGACCTCCATGCGGAAATTGTCCAGCTGCTGCTCGGTGAGCCGGCCTTCCAGAAACGCGCGCGCATAGATGCCCGGCGAACTGTGGCCCTGGATGTACAAAAGGTCGCCCGGATGATCCGCCGAGGGCGCGCGCCAGAAGTGGTTGAAGCCGACGTCGTACAGCGTGGCCGAGGACGCGAAGCTGGCGATATGCCCGCCCAGATCGCCGGCCTTGCGATTGGCGCGCACTACCATCGCCATCGCGTTCCAGCGCAGGATCGAGCGCAGCTTCCACTCCAGCGCTGCATCGCCCGGCGAGCGCACCTCCATCTGCGGCGGGATCGTGTTGACGTAGGCGGTCGTCGGCTGGAACGGGATATGGCCGCCCGCGCGGCGCGTCTGATCGACCATGCGCTCGAGCAGATAGTGCGCGCGTTCGGGGCCGTCGGCGCCGATTACCGCGGTCAGCGCTTCGACCCACTCGCGGGTTTCGGCCGGATCGAGGTCCTGGTCGAGGATGTCCTGCAGAATATTCATCGCGTCCCTCCCGGTTGGGTTCGCGCGCTCGAGAGCGGCTCGCGGCCAGCGCCTATTGTAGCCATCGCGCGGGCTAGGCTGCGCGCGCTCGAAATCGTATGCAGTCGGGCCCGTGCAGGTCGGCGATCGGCGCGTTAGGCTGGGCGCATCGCCACTGACCTCAAGCCCGCCGAATGCGCCGTCGAACCGCACAGGACCCTGCCCTGCTGAGCATCTCCGAACGCGTGCGCATGGCGCGCGAACAGGCCAACTTGAGCTGCGCGGAACTGGCCCGCCAGGTCGGCGTGCGACCCAGCGCAGCGGTGCAGTGGGAGGCCGAGCACGGCACCACGCCGACGGTCGAGAGCATGTCGCGGATCGCCACCATCACCCAGGTCGCCTTCGAGTGGCTGGCGACCGGCCGCGGGGTCAAGGATGCGGGCCTGCGCTCGGACACCACGCCGGCAGTGGCGATGTCCGACTATGCGCACAACATCTACGAGGAGCGCCTGCTGCGGATCGGCCGCAAGGTGCCGCCGCGGCTGCGCGAGAGCATGTTGAAGTTCTTCGAAGAGGCGTTTCGGTAGGGGAAGCCCTCACGTTGCGTCACGATTGCGTAAAGCGAACGTGCATTGCGCAGCCTGCGGCCGACGGTGGGTATCGCGCAGCGGACCGGCGTCTCGGTTTGCGTGGATCGGGCTGCCTATACTGCGGGTTTCCAGTGATGCGTCAGGTGCAGGGGATCCGCATGACAGGTTTTTTACGTTGCGCATCGGCGCTCGTGCTGAGCGCTGCTGCATTGTGCGCGCAGGCCAGTGGGGGCTCTGCAAGGATCGATCGCGCGTCGCTGGACGCGTTGCGGGGTACCGCACCTGGCGCACAAGCCCGGGTCATCCTGCGCTGGCAATCGACAACGATCGCGGGGCGCGAGGTGGCAACCCAGGATGTCGCCACCACGCTGCGCCGGATCGAAGTCTACGCCAGCGACGCGCGCGTGCTCGAAGCCACTGCCGATGGCTATCGCGAACTGCCGCGCGATGCGCGGCTGCATTTCGTTGCGGTCGGCACCACCGGCCAGCGGCTCGGACTGAGCCTCGACGCCGACAGCGGTGCCGCCGAGGGCCTGCTGATGCGCGACGGGCGGATGTTCGCGCTCGACGGACAGGCTGCCGCCGACGGTCTGCTGCTGTCCGCGCGCGACCTCGATGCGCCATTGGCCGATGGCGATGTCGCGGTGTCGTCGTGCGCGGGTAACCAGTGGGAAACCCCGGGCGGGCCCAAGACCAGCCCGAGCACGTTGTCGGCAGCTGATGCCGCCGCACCATTGGACGCTACGCGCGCTCTGCAGGCGCGCTCGTTCGCGCCGAAGGTCGCAACCCGGCAGGTCACCGTAGCGGTCGATACGGACAATGAATTCCTGCTGCGCAAGTTTGCCAACAACACCGCCAACGCGACCGCCTATCTCGCCGCGCTGTTCACGGCGCTAAACGCGATCTACGAGGACGATCCGGCGGCATTCGGCCTGCAACTGCGGTTGCTGCAGGGTACGGTGATCCTGCGTCCGTCGACCACGGCCGATCCGTTCAACAACACGGATACGACCGCCAGCGGCGCCGCGCTCACCGAGTTCGGCGGCTGGTGGCGCAACAACCAGTCCGGCGTTGCGCGCGCATTCGCGCTGCTTCTGTCGGGCAAGTCGTCGAACCAGAACAGTGCCTCAGGCATTGCCTGGCTCGTCACTTCCGGGATCTACTGCACCTCCACCGGCAGCGGTGGCCAGAACTTCGGCCACTACAGCGTCAACCAGGTGTTCTGGAACCCCGGCCTCGCGGCTTCGCAGGACGCCTATCTGGTCGCCCACGAACTCGGCCACAACCTCGGCGCCAACCATACGCATTGCGCAAACGCCACCACCGGCGCCCAAGCGTCCACCAATACCATCGACCGCTGCTTCAACGGCGAATCGAGTTTCGGCTGCTATGCGGGCCCACAATCGTGCCCAACCGCACAGGAATCGCCGACGTCGCCGCAAGGCTCTTTGATGAGCTATTGCCATCTCAACGGTCTCGGATGCGGCGTCAGCACCGAGTTCCATCCCACCCACGTGACGCAGCTCAACGGGCGGCTGAGCAGTCAGCCCTCGACTTGCGTGGCGCCGATCGGCAGCAGCACCAACGCCGCCCCCACCATCACCGCACCAGCCAGCTATAGCGGCACCGAAGACCAGACCCTGACCATCAACGGCACCAGTTTTGCCGACTCGGATGCCGGCAGCGGTAGCCTGACCGCCACCTTCAGCGTGCCCAGCGGGGCGGTGACTGCGAGCGCGTCGAGTGGCGTGACCATTGGCGGCAGCGGCAGCGCGCGAACCCTCGCGGGAACCTTGGCGTCGATCAACGGACTGCTGTCGGCGGGCCGGCTGAGCTATGCGCCGGTGGTCAATGCCAACGGCACGATCAATCTGTCGATCGCAATCAACGACAACGGCAACACCGGTGGCGCGGCGCAGTCGGCGAGTCGCTCGGTGCCGATGAACATCGCGGCGGTCAACGATGCGCCGACGGCCAGCGTGCCGGCATCGGTCGCGCTCAGCGAAGATCAGTCGAGTGCGATTGCCGGCATCAATGTGGCCGATGTCGATGTGGGCGCGGGCAACCTGCAGCTGAGCTTTGGCGTTCCCGCCGGCAGCATCGCTGCGACCGGCAACCCGCTGATCACGGTCGGCGGTTCTGCCACTGCGCGCACCATTACCGGCACTCCCGGCAATCTGAACGGCTTCATCGCCACCGGCGGCGTCACCTATGCCGGGGCTGCCAATGCCAACGGCACTGTGACCCTCACCGTGAGCGTCAACGATCTGGGCAACAGCGGCGGCGGCGCGCAGGAAATCCAACCCACCATCGCCCTGCAGATCGCCGCGGTCAACGATGCGCCGAGCGTGACGGCACCGGCAGCGGTAGCGGTAACGGCGGGCCAAAGCGTCGGACTGCCAGGCGTGATCTACGCCGATCCGGATGCGCCTGGCGGGAACATCAACATGACCGCCACCTACACCGCAGGCAGCGGCACGTTCAGCGCCAGCAGTGCCGGCGGCGTCACCGTGTCCGGCAGCGGCACGACAACGCTGACGCTCAGCGGCACGCTGTCGGCGATCAACAACCTGGTGGCCAGTGTGCCGGTGCAATACAACGCGTCGGCAATCGTGAGTGGCATTGTGCCGCTGACGCTGTCGATCGACGACCAGGGGAACATCGGCGGCGGTGCGCTGGGGGCATCGCGGGTGGTCAATGCGACGGTGATGGCTGCGGATGTGTTGTTCATGAATGGGTTCGAGTAGACGGCGCCGGGACTTCTTTCGCGGCCCTTCGCCAACCAACTGGTTTGGTTCTTGCTCGTATCGACACCTTCAAGTCATAACGCGGGTCGTCGCGACCCGCGGCTCCCGTTCTGGATCCTGACCGTGCCGAGCCGTCCCGGTCGTAGCGCGGGTCGCCCCGACCCGCGTTGCGAATACACCCCACGCAATCATGACGCACACCGCACGGCAGGTCGGGGCGACCTGCCCTACGAGGGTGCGGTACCTCCGTTGCACAGCATCGGCTGCTGGTGCGGCACATGCGTCGAACAGCATCGGCTGCCGTAGCGCGGGTCGCCCCGACCCGCGTTGCGAATACATCCCATGAAACCCCGTGGCGCCCCGCACGGCAGGTCGGGGCGACCTGCCCTACGGGGGTGCGGTACATCCGTTGCACAGCATCGGCTGCGGGTGCGGCGCATGCGTCGCACAGCATCG
>JBBRFN010000013.1:0-36942 GCA_038224265.1 Lysobacterales bacterium | reverse complement strand
TTCACCGCGATCTGGCGCGCGCACCGCAATCCGGGCGCTTGCGCTGCGGGTGCCTCTCGGTGACGCTCACAGCGTAATCCCTTCGCGCTTCGCAATCGTCTGCACGTCCTTGTCGCCGCGGCCGGAAAGATTGACGAGGATCAGGCGGTCGGACGGCATGGTGGGGGCCAGGCGCATCGCCTGCGCGATCGCATGTGCGGACTCGAGTGCCGCCAGGATACCCTCGGTGAGTGCAAGTTCATGGAAGGCGGCCATGCACTCGTCGTCGGTCACCGGCTCATAGGTCGCGCGGCCGGTGTCCTTGAGCCACGCGTGCTCGGGGCCAACGCCGGGGTAGTCCAGGCCCGCCGACACCGAATGGGTTTCGGTGATCTGGCCATCGTCGTCGCAGATCACGTAAGTGCGGTTGCCATGCAGCACGCCAGGCCGGCCGGCCACCAGCGACGCCGCATGCTGGCCGGACGCTACGCCATGACCGGCGGCCTCGGCGCCATAGATCGCCACCTCGCGATCGTTCAAAAACGGATGGAACAGGCCGATCGCGTTGGAGCCGCCGCCGACACAGGCGACCAGCGCGTCCGGCAGGCGCCCGTACTCGGCGAGCATTTGCACGCGCGCCTCGCGGCCGACCACGGCGTTGAAGTCGCGCACCAGCGTCGGGTACGGATGCGGGCCGGCCACGGTACCGATGATGTAGAACGTGTCGTGCACATTGCTGACCCAGTCGCGCAGCGCTTCGTTGAGTGCGTCCTTGAGCGTCTGCGAGCCCGAGGTCACCGGGCGCACTTCGGCGCCGAGCAGCTTCATCCGGAATACGTTGATCGACTGCCGCTCGATATCGGTGGCACCCATGTAGACCACGCACTGCAAACCGAGGCGCGCGCATACCGTGGCCGTGGCCACGCCGTGTTGGCCAGCGCCGGTCTCGGCGATGATTCGCTGCTTGCCCATGCGCTTGGCCAGCATGCTCTGGCCGATGGTGTTGTTGATCTTGTGCGCGCCGGTGTGATTGAGATCCTCGCGCTTGAGCAGGATCTGCGCGCCGCCGAGTTTTTTCGACAGGCGCTCGGCGTGGTAGATCGGCGATGGGCGGCCGACGTAGTGCTTCAAGTCGCGCTCGAGCTCGGCGATGAATTGCGGGTCCTTGCGGTAATGCGCATAGGCCGCAGTCAACTCTGCCAAGGGCGCCATCAGCGTTTCGGAAACATAGGCGCCGCCGTACGGACCGAAATGTCCGCGCACGTCGGGCCACTGCGAATAGTCGATGGGTGGAATTACCTGGGATTCAACCGCTGCCACGGTGCACCTCGTCGATGAAGACCCTCATTCTCGCATGGTCCTTGATGCCCGGCGATGTTTCGATGCCACTGCTCGCATCCACAGCCCAAGGCTTCACGCTGGTGACGGCAGCGTGCACGTTTTGCGGATTCAAACCACCCGCCAGAAGGATCGGCCGATCCAGCGCTGCCACCGCGCGCGTCCAGTCGAAAGTCTGGCCGGTACCACCGGCGGCACCGGCACGAAGGCTGTCGAGCAGGAATCCCGCAGCATCGGGATATCCGGCAGCGAATGCCGCCACATCGTCCACATCCAGCATCGGCACGACCTTGATATAGGGCTTGCCGAACATGCGGCAAAACGCGGCCTCTTCGCGGCCGTGAAACTGCAGCAGGTCGAGCGCTACCGCGTTGACCGTGCGCGCGACCGCGTCTGCGTGCTGATCGAGGAACAGTCCGACCCGGCACACGAATGGCGGCATCGCGCGCGCGATGCGGTCGGCATCGTCGGCGTCGATCCGCCGCGGGCTGCCATGCGCGAAGATCAAACCGATCGCATCGGCGCCCAGTTGCGCGGCTGCCAGCGCGTCGTCGACGCGGGTCATGCCGCAGAATTTGATCCGGGTTCGCATGGTCTTGAATCTACGCCGGAACCGCTGCTGCCGGCGCGCTCGCACTCGCCTCGGCAGGCAGGCCGAAATGCGCGGGGTATAGCGGTCCTATGAACAGCAGTCCGTTGGGCGGCGCGGTAGGACCGGCGACCGCGCGATTTCGCCCGACCAAGAGTTCGCCGATCCACTGCGGCGGTTGCGTGCCGCGCCCGACCGGCAACAGGCTGCCGATGATGTTGCGCACCATGTGATGCAGGAAAGCGTTGGCCTGAATCTGCATCACCACGATTTCGCCCTGGCGCACCACCTGCACGGCATCGACCCGCCGCCACGGCGACTTGGCCTGGCACGCCACGGTGCGGAAACTGGTGAAGTCGTGCTCACCGAGAAGCAGCTGTGCGGCCTGGTTCATCGCCTCGGCATCCAGCGGCAAGCGCTCCCAGGTCAGCATCTGCCGCAGCAGGGCCGGTCGCACGGCGCGATTGATTATGCTGTAGCGATAGCGTCTGGCGATTGCGGCGTAGCGCGCATGAAATGCGGCGTCGACCGGCTGCGCCCAGCGCAGGCATACGCTGTCCGGCAGCTTCGCGTTGGCGCCGAGCACCCAGGCGCGCATGCTGCGCTCGCTGTCGCTGTCGAAGTGCACGACCTGACACTGCGCGTGCACACCGGTGTCGGTGCGCCCGGCACAGGTGACCACTACCGCATGGTCGGCGACCGAAGACAGCGCGGACTCGACCGCAGCCTGCACGCTGTCGCCGTGCGTGAGCCGCTGCCAGCCGAGGAAGCCGGAGCCGTCGTACTCGATGGCAGCGGCAATACGCATGCGCAATCCTGGGCGAAGGGTGCGGGCTGGCCGCGTCGATCTGCATTGTCGCTGCTGGGCGACTGCCGTGCACCTGTGCCGGTGCCGAAGGCGGGAGAACGCGCCGACGCGTGCGCGCGCCAATCACGCGTGCGGTGCCGCGGACAACCCAGACTGCGATCGCCGCCGAGGGCCGTGAACGGCCCTCGGCGAGTGACCGGTTACGCTGCTCAGCCGATGTCGTTGAGCAGACGCTGGGCTTCGGTTTTCTGTGCGGCGCTGCCTTCGGAGATCACTTCCTGCAGCATGCTGCGTGCGCCTTCCGGGTCGCCCATGTCGAGGTAGGCCCGCGCCAGATCGAGCTTGGTGCCGACCGCGTCTTCGCCATCGAAGAATCCACCCGTGGCAGGTACCGAAGGCGGGTCGATGTCGAGCTGCGGTGCTTCGAACTCCTCGGTGCGGAACATGTCGTCGGCGGGCGCCGGCGGGGCGCTGGTGCGAGCCGGCGGCAGCGGCGCTGCGGGCTCTTCGAGGCTGAAGTCGAACGCTTCCGGCTCGACCGATTTGATCGCTTCGATGCCCGGCTTGCCCAGATCAAAACCATCATCGGCCTGCCGCGTATCGGCCTCGACCTGATCGAAGTCGAAGTTCTCGTTGCTGATCGGCTCGAGTTCGAACATCTGGTTGCCCGGCAACAGCTCGCGGCCCATGGCGCAGGCTTCGACCCAGGCGGGCGCGTCGATATCGGACACCTGGCCATACATCGCACCGGCAGCACCTTCGAACTTCTCGGCATCGCCTTGCGTGTAGTAGTGACGCAGCAGTGCCAGATGCGACTCCAGATCGGTCGGATCGCTGCCGAGGTGGTTGAGCAGCTCGCGTTCTTCGTCGCCGCGATCGGCGGCGTCGCCGAACACGCCACCGTCGAACGACTCGGCCACGGATGCGCGAGAGGCGAGCGCGGGAGCCGCCTTGCGACGACCGCGCAGCAGCAGCAGCAGAATGCCGCCCAGCAGCAGCGCCGCACTGGCGCCGATGAGCATGAGGTTCTCCTGCCACCACGGAGTCGCTGGGCGCTGCTGGATCGGCGCTGCAGCGGCAGGTTCCGGGTCCGGCACCGGGGTAACATCGACAACCGCAGGATCGGCCGCAGCGTCAGCCGGCGTCTCGACGATCGCGGTGGCTGGATCGGTGGCTGGATCGGTTACCGGATTCATCCCCGGGTCCGCATTCGGCTCGACGCCAGGCTCGATCGGCGGCGTGACTGCGGGATCGGCAACAGCCGCGGTAACAGCGGGGTCGATCACCGCCGGTTCGACGGGCGCGGGCTCGACGATCGCGGGTTCTGGCGCGATCGGCGCGGGCGTCGGATCGACCATCGGCACCGCCGCAGTCGCCTGCGCTGCGGCTGCAGCCTTCTGCGCCTCGATGTCGTCCTGCATCGCCTTCAGGCGGCGCTGCAACTCGGCGATCTCGCTGTCCTTGAGATCGACCAGGCGCGTATTGTCCTGCTGCAGGCGCTCGAGCGTCTGCACCCGTGTGCGCAGCTCGCCGGCTTCCTGTTCGCGACTGGCCAGCTGCTCGCGCGCGCGTTCCAGATCGCCACGAACGGCGGCGGTGTCGGTACCGCCAGCAGCGCCCGGGCGATCGACGCCCGAAGCCGCGCCGCCGGAGCCCGCACGCGGCGGCACCAGTTCGAGTCGCGAATCGTCGCGCGGCGGACGGCTTTCGGTGCTGCGCGGCTCCGGTGCCGGCACGCCGGTATCGGCGAGCAGGGTCGGAGTGCGGGTGCCCTGCCACGCCTGGGTCTGCGCGGCGATTTCGGCGGCCGCGTCGGCAACCGCCAGCGCTCGCGCTTCATCGGCAGACGGAATCCGCAGCACCGCACCGCGCTTGAGCTGGTTGACGTTGTTGTTCGAGAACGCGTCCGGATTGGCGCGCAGGATCGCAATCATCATCTGGTTCAGAGTGATGTCGCGCTCGGGCCGTGTCGCGGTGCTGATCTCCCACAGCGTTTCGCCCGCGGCAACCGGGCCGTACTCGCCCGGCGCCGAAGAAACGGGGGTTGGCGCTGCCGGCTCGGGCTCGATATAGGTCGGCTCCGGGGTCGGTGCGGGAACCTCTGCCACCGGTTCCGGCGCTGGCGGCTCGGCGGCCGGCAACTCGGCTGCAGGCTGTTCGATCGGCGCGGGTCCCGGGGCGGGTGTCTCGGCAATCGGTTCTGGCGCCGGCTCGGCGTCGCTGGGACTCGGCGGCAGCGCCTCGGGCGCGGCAATCGGTTCGGGTTCGCGCACCGGTTCGGCCACGGCCTGCGAACCGATGACCGCGGGAGCGACTACCGGCGGGTCCAGCAGCACGGTGTATTCGCGCAGCAAGCGGCCGTTGGCCCAGCTGACCTCGACCAGAAAGCTCAGGAACGGTTCGCGAACCGGCGATTCGCTGGAGACCTGGATCACCGCCTGCCCGTCCTTGGCCTTGACCACTTCGAAGCTCAGCGGCACCGTGACACCGGACAAGTCCAGGCCCACGCGCGCAAAGTCCTCGGCCGAGGCGAGATTGGCACGCAGCGCTTCGGCTTCGCCCGGCGCTGCCTCATTGATCGCGATCTCCGCGACCAGCGGCTCATTGAGCCCGGACTTGGTGGTGATGCCGCCCAGACCCAGTGCCCACGCGGCAGGACTGCCCAGCGCAAGCGCGATAGCCAGCGACAGCTTGATCGGTTGTTTCATGTGACTAGCCCCCGGAGGCGATAGGTTCCCAAGCTCGTGCCGTGCCCGCACAATCCTCGAAACTGGCTTATAACACAACGCTAACTATAGGTCAGCCCACGGATTATTGGAACCGTGACTCGGTCGACATCGAGCGGACCCCGGTCCCGGCCCCGGCACAACAGGTCCGAACAGCGTGTCCGCACGACCCGGCACCGGGCCGTTCGCGGTTGCGGCCGGCGCGCACGGGGCGTGTCGGGCATGATCGTTGCGCGGCCGACCGCCGCTCAAGAATGCTCGGCTGCGAGCAGTTCCCCGATCTGGATCGCATTCAAGGCCGCGCCTTTGCGGATGTTGTCGGCGACCACCCACAGTGCGATGCCGCGCGGGTGCGAGATATCGTCGCGAATGCGGCCCACGTAGACCGGATCGGTGCCGGCTGCATGGGTGACCGGCGTCGGATAGCCGCCGGCCTTGCGCTCGTCGACCACCACCACGCCGGGTGCCGACTCCAGCAGGCTGCGCACCTGGGCAGCGGTGATCTTCTCGCGCGTCTCCAGATGCACCGCTTCGGAGTGGCCGTAGAAGACCGGCACCCGCACGGCGGTCGGATTGACCTGGATCGACTCGTCTTCGAGGATCTTGCGCGTTTCCCACACGACTTTCATTTCTTCCTTGGTGTAGCCGTTGTCCTGGAATTCGTCGATCTGCGGGATCAGGTTGAAGGCGATCTGCAGCGGGAACTTCTTCGGCTCGGGCGATTTGAAGTTGAGCAGCGCCGCGGTCTGCTTGCCCAGCTCCTCCATGCCCGAGCGCCCGGCGCCCGATACCGACTGGTAGGTGGCGACATTGATCCGCTCGATGCCGACCGCACGATGGATGGGCGCCAGCGCTACCAGCAGCTGCATCGTCGAACAGTTCGGATTGGCGATGATGCCGCGCGGTCGGCGGCCGATCGCATGCGGATTGACCTCGCTGATCACCAGCGGCACGTCGGCGTCGTAGCGGAACTGCGAGGTGTTGTCGACCACCACGGTGCCGGCAGCAGCCGCGCGCGGCGCATGCACCTTCGACACCGCAGCGCCGGCCGAGAAGAACGCGAAGTGGGTGCCGGTGAAATCGTACTGATCGAGATCGCGCACGATCAGTTCGCGGCGACCGAGTTTCACCGTGCCGCCGGCCGAGCGCGCGCTCGCCAGCGCCACCACCTCGGAAGCCGGAAACTTGCGCTCGGCGAGGATCGCGAGCAGCGCTTCGCCGACCGCGCCGGTGGCGCCGACCACTGCGACCTTGAACTTGCGATCGTGCGACTCACTCATGGAAATTCCTGTCGATGAACCGCGCCGGAAAACGCGAAGGCGGTGAATTGTTGTTGCACGACCGCAATCAATCAAGGTGCAACTGCGGGCGATCGTTCGGCGCGTGCACCGGCCGGTTGCCGCCGCACGCGCGAAGACGCCGAATCGTCGCACCCGCGAAAACAACGCATCGTTGCACCGGCGCAGAAAAAAAGCGTTGCACCCGCGAAAACAAACGCATCGTTACACCGGCGCAGAAAAAAGAGTGTTGCACCCGCGAAAACAATGGATCGTCGCACCCGCGAAGGCGGGTGCCCAGCGCCTTTTGCCGAAGCCCCCACCGCGATGAAGCAACCAGCGAACGGTATCCGCGCCAGCACGGCGATGATCCGCGAGCAGCCGATCACGCAATCGCGCCGCCCCGCGAAGTTGCGCTGGATCGCTGCGAGCAACGAGTACTGGCGGGCTTGTGGGCGGCAGTTTCGGGCGCGCGAGGGGTCTGGCAATGGCAACAGTCACTGGGCACCCGCCTTCGCGGGTGCGACGAGATGGATCCTCGCGGGTGCGACGATTGGAAGCCCCGGGGCGGTTTCGGGCGTGAGGGTTCGGGCAAGAGCAACAGTCACTGGGCACCCGCCTTCGCGGGTGCGACGGGATGGATCCTTGCGGGTGCGACGGGATGGATCCTCGCGGGTGCGACGGAATGGATCCTTGCGGCTGCGACGGAAGGGTTCCTCGCGAGTGCGACGATTGGAAGCGCAAATTTGCCGGTCATGCGGCCCACGCGCCAGCCATCGGGCGCACTGCAGGCTCACGGAACTCTCGGCGTCGGCGGTTCAACGTCACCGCACTGCGCCCGATGCCGCAGCACATGGTCCATCAAAACCAGCGCGACCATCGCCTCGGCAATCGGCGTGGCGCGGATGCCGACGCACGGATCGTGGCGACCCTTGGTCACCACCTCGATCGGCTGGCCATCGACATCGATGCTGCGGCCGGGCTGCGGCAGGCTGGAGGTTGGCTTGAGCGCGATCGCAACCCGCAGCTGCTGGCCGCTGCTGATGCCACCGAGAATGCCGCCGGCGTGATTGCTGGTGAATCCCTGCGGCGTGATCTCGTCGCGATGCTGGGTGCCGCGCTGCGCGACCACCGCGAAGCCATCGCCGATCTCGACTCCCTTGACCGCGTTGATGCCCATCAGCGCGGCGGCGAGGTCGCCATCGAGCTTGCCGTACAGCGGCTCGCCGAGGCCGGCCGGCAGGCCGTCGGCCACCACCTCGATGCGAGCGCCGATCGAATCGCGATCCTTGCGTACGGCATCGAGGAGATCTTCCAGCTCGCCGATCATGTCGGGGTCGGGCCAAAAAAAAGGATTCTGCTCGACTGCCGCCCAGTCGAAGCGCCGCGGCACCAGGGAGCCCATCTGCGTCATGCAGCCGCGCACCTCGATGCCCATGCGCAGCCTGAGCCACTTCCTGACGATCACGGCAGCGGCCACGCGCATCGTGGTCTCGCGCGCCGACGAGCGACCGCCGCCACGCGGATCGCGGATGCCGTATTTATGCCAGTAGGTGTAGTCGGCGTGGCCTGGACGAAAGCTGCGTGCGATGTCGGCGTAGTCTTTCGAGCGCGCGTCGGTGTTGCGCACCAGCAGCGCGATCGGCGTGCCGGTGGTGCGGCCTTCGAACACGCCGGACAGGATCTCGACCCGATCCTCCTCATGGCGCTGCGAGGTATGCCGCGAGCGGCCGGTGGCACGCCGGCCGAGATCGTGCGCGAACTCGTCCTCGCTGATCTCAAGCCCCGGCGGACAGCCGTCGATGACGCAACCGATCGCAGGCCCGTGGCTCTCGCCGAAGGTGGTAACCGCCAGCAGCTTGCCGAAGGTGTTGCTCACGGGGTAAGCCCGCGCGCGGCGAGCGCGCCCAGCACGGCATCGCGGTGGGCCAGCAGGTCGCGACGTTCCAGCACCAACACGCCCATCTGCCCGACCTTGAACTCGACCCACGCGAACGGGACTTGCGGCAGCAGACTGGACAGCGCGGCCTCGCTGTCGCCGACTTCGCAGATCAGCAGGCCGTGCTCGCGCAGATGCTCCGGTGCAGCGGCAAGGATGCGCAGCGGCAGGTCCAGGCCGTCGACGCCGGACTCCAGCCCAAGTGCGGGTTCGAACTGGTACTCCGGCGGCAGTGCGGCGACCTCGGCGGCCGGCACATACGGCGGATTGCTCACGATCAGATCGTAAGTTTCGCCGGCAAGATCGCGCAACAGATCGGACTTGCGCACCTGCACGCGATCGGCGACGTTGTGCTCGATCGCGTTATGCCGCGCCAGTTCCAGCGCAGCATCGCTGATATCGGCCACATCGACCTGCCAGTAAGGATGATGCACGGCAGTGGCGATGCCGATGCAGCCGGAGCCTGTGCACAGATCGAGCACGCGCTGTACCTCGCGCCCGCCGAGCCACGGCTCGAAGCCCGCCAGGATCAACTCCGCGATCGGTGAGCGCGGCACCAGCACGCGCTCATCGACGCTGAACGACAATCCCGCGAACCAGCCTTCGCCGGTGAGGTAGGCCACCGGGCGGCGCTCGTCGATACGACGCCTGAACAAGACCAACACCTCGCCGCGCTCTTCAGTGCTCAGACGGGCCTGACCGTAGACCGGCGGCGTGTCCGGCGGCAGATGCAGCGCGTGCAGCACCAGCTGGGTCGCCTCGTCGATCGCCGAATCGTTGCCATGGCCGAAGGTCAGGCCCGCCTGATTGAAGCGACTCGCGCCCCAACGGATGAAGTCGATGATGGTGAGCAGTTCGGCTGGCACGTGGTCGGCGGTGTGAGGACGGATGCGCGAGTATAGAACCCCGCGCACCAACCGGACCTCCACCGTGCGCTCGCTATACTTCGGCGTCCTGTCCTGCATCGCGCCCGCAATGAATTCCAACCGTTCCATCATGACGCTGATAGTGGTCGCCGCGATCGCAGTGTCGGCCGGCCTGTGGCTCGGCCAGCGACAGCTGCTGACACCCGCAGCGGATGCCACGATTCCGGTGCAGGCTGCACTGCTGTATCCGCAGGCGCGCCCGGTTGCGCCGTTCGTACTCGAGCGCGCCACCGGCGGCACCTTCAGTCAGGACGACCTGCAGGGCCGCTGGACGCTCGCGTTCTTCGGCTTCACCCATTGCCCCGACATCTGCCCGACCACACTGGCGGTGCTGAAACAGGTCCAGGATGCGCTGGCGGCAAGCCAACCGGCGATCCCGCTGCAGATGCTGTTCGTATCGGTCGACCCTGAGCGCGACACGCCCGAGGTGCTGGCCAAGTACGCCGCGTTCTTCAGTCCGGACATCATCGCCGTCACCGCACCCCAGGAGCGACTGCTGCCGATGACCCGCGGCCTCGGCGTGGTCTACATGCAAAGCGCGCTGCCGGCGGGCGGGTATACGGTCGATCACAGCGCGCAGCTGGTGTTGATCGACCCGCTGGGCCGCATGACGGGCATGTTTCGCCCACCGCTGGATGCGCCGCGGATTGCTGCGGACCTGCGCCTGATCGCCGCCGCCGCGCCATGAAGCCTGCGATCCTGCTGCAGACCTGGGTGCCACAGAAGCTGCTGTCGCGGATCGTGATGGCGGCAACCCGTTGGCGCTTCAAGCCGTGGAAAGACCTGCTCATCCGCACCATCACCCGCGTGTATCGCGTCGATGTCGGCGAGGCGAGCAGCGCGAACCTGGCCGACTACCCGCACTTCAATGCGTTTTTCACCCGCGCGCTGAAACCCGGCGCGCGCCCACTGCACGCGGATCCCGCCGCGCTGCTGATGCCAGCCGACGGCCGCATCAGTCAGGTCGGCCGGATCGTCGATGGCCAGATGTTCCAGGCCAAGGGCCACCACTTCAGCGCCGAAGAGCTGCTCGCCGATGCCGCGCTTGCGGCGCCGTTTCGCGATGGTTGCTTTGCCAATATCTACCTGTCGCCGCGCGACTACCACCGGGTGCACATGCCGATGGCCGGCCAGCTGCGCCAGACCCGGCACGTGCCCGGGAGGCTGTTCAGCGTATCGCCCGCCACGGTGGCCGAGGTCCCGCAACTGTTTGCCCGCAACGAGCGGCTGGTATGTCTGTTCGACACCGACCACGGCCCGCTGGCGGTGGTGCTGGTCGGCGCGATGCTGGTGTCCGGGGTGGAAACCGTCTGGGGCGGCGTCGAGATCCCGCCATACGCGAAAACAATTGTCAGTCGGGACTTCCGTGGAGTTGCGCCTTCAGTGCGCCTCGAGCGCGGAGCGGAGCTAGGCCGCTTCAATATGGGGTCTACCGTTATCCTTTTGATGCCAAAGGGATTTTCCGTCGAATCGGCACTTGGCCCGGAGTCCCCGGTGCGGGTTGGTGAACGCCTCGGCAGCCTGCCTTCGAGCGCCTGATCGACCACTTGCCAAGGTCTCGGGCCGAGGCTAAGGTGACGCTCAAGGTCAATATGTGACGCAAACGGCATTCCGCTGCGTCACCCCAGGTGCACCATAAGCGCCATTACCACAAGCGACACAGGGGAATCAGGATGAACGAGTTGGTCCAGCGCACGATGCTGCGCATGCGCGTCCTCGGTCGGTACATGGTTCTGCGTCGCCAGCTGGCGGAAATCCGTCGCGGCATCGACGCCCTGTCCACCGCCGACCAACGCGCGTTGATCGCCCACGCCTCGCGCGAGATGCAGCTCTCGCAGCATCAATCGCGCGAAGCGGAAACCACCAATGCCGCATTCGGCCGATCGCGCACCGGCAACCCGCGCGTGCGTTTGATCGGGATCGCGCAATGGCTCACTTCGGCCTTCCGCGAGACCGAGCATTCAGAGCATGGCGAGATGCAGGAGCTGCATCGGCAGCTGATGCGCACGTTTCGCCTCCTGCGCGAAGCCACCGGCTACGTAACCAGCGCCGCCTGAGGCACCGATCACCTCGGAAGGCATGGCGAGCCGCGGCAGCAGTGCCGCGGCTTTTTTTATGCGCATGATGCAACTTCGGGTGGCGCGCGATCAGGCGCGGCAGCTGGGAACGGTCAAGCGCTGGCCAGCGCGGATCGCATAGCGCGGTGCCTTGATCTGGTTGGCATCGGCAATCACGCGCGGATTGCCGCAGCCGAACTTGCGCGCGATCGACGACAGTGTCTCGCCGGTGCGCACGACGTGGGTCTGCCCGCCCGCGCTGCCAGCGACCCGTGCCGGTGCTGGCGGCACATTGGGCTTGCGTGCGGCACTCAGCTGCGCGGCCAGAGTGGTCAATGCGCCGTCCTGGCAGGTAAGTGCGTAGGCTTGGGCAGCAATCGCCGGAAGTTCGAGACGAGTACCTTGCGCAATCCGGTCGCCAGGCTCCCAGCGCGGGTTCAAGTTGCGCAGCGTGCGAAACCAGCCGCGTGCATTGCCCTGCTGGCCAAGGCACACGGCCAGCTCGTTGAGCGAGGTCGCGCGGGTCAGGGTGATCTCTCCCGGGCGCGCATCGACCGCCGGGAAGCGCAGGTTGTATTCCTCCGGATGCAGGAACAGCCATGCGGCCGCCAGCACCATCGGCACATAGTCGCGGGTTTCCGGCGGCAGGCGGTTGAACACCTGCGGATCCCAGAAGCTCTTCGCACCTTTGGACGACAGCCGCTGCATGCGCCCCTCGCCACCGTTGTATGCGCCGAGCACCAGTTCCAGATTGTTGTTGAAGATGCGCAGGTGGTCGTTGATGTAGGCCACGTTGGCGCGCGTTGCGGCAGCCGGGTCGAAGCGCTGGTCGAAGCCGTTGTCGACCGCCAGCCCGTAACGACGCCCGGTGTAGTACATGAACTGCAGCGGGCCCGAGGCACCAGCCCGCGACACCGCATGCACCTTGGCGCCCGATTCCTTGGCCAGGATGCCGAACAGCAGCGCCTCGGGCAGGCCCGCCTTTTCGTACTCGGGCCACATGCGATAGCGCATGAACTGGTAGTTCTCGTGCGCCTCCAGCAGGAACGGGCGCATCCAGGTCAGCCACTCCTCGAGCGCGGCCTGCACCGGTTCGTTGACCGTGATCATCTTGCGCAGCTCCTGGCCCTTGAGCAGCGCCGTCGAGCGCGCGGTTTCGGGCAACGTGGTCAGCAGCGGCGATTCCGACTCCTCGTTGCGCTCCTCGATCGGCGTGGCGTCCTCGACCGACTCGCGATCGCTGAGCATGCCCAGCAGCAGCTGGGTCTGGCGCGCGACCAGCGCATCGTGTGCCGCCAGCACTCGCTCGATGTCGCAGCCTGGCATGGACGCGCAGCGCCCGGCGGTCGAGGTCAGCGCTTCGTGCGCTGCGGTCAGTGCAGTCGCAGCAGCATCGGCATTGCCGGCGGCATAGGCGGCCAGTCCGGTTTCGCCAAGTTCGGCCGCCGACTTGACGTCGATCAGGATGGCGTTGATGGCCGCTTCGTTGACCTGCGCTGCGCGCGGTGGCATTTGCGTGCACGCGGCAAGCAGCACGGTACACAGACCCAGCAACACACGATGGGGGATCGGCACGCGGCAACTCCGGCAGAGCGGGCCCAACACGGTACACAGGCTGGTCGAATGCGGCAAACGGATCTGCTCGCGCGTACCTGGCGCCCAGATCCGGGACCTGCCGCCGTGCGCCGCACGCACATGCGGCTAGAATCACCAGCCTGATTCCACCACGCGAGGCCCTTGGTGAACGACATCTTCCTCGGCAAGGGCGAGCGCGATGTGCTGCTGCTCGGCAAGTACGCCAATCGCCACGGCCTGGTGGCCGGCGCCACCGGCACCGGCAAGTCGGTCTCGTTGATGGTGATGGCCGAGGGATTCTCGCGCCTCGGGGTGCCGGTGTTCCTCGCCGATGTGAAAGGCGATCTCGCCGGCATGTGCCAGCCGGGCATCGCCAACGACCGCATCAAGGCGCGGATCGACAAGCTCGCGCTCGGCGACTGGTCGCCGCAGGCCGCGCCGGTGGTGTTCTGGGACTTGTACGGCGCCAAGGGCCACCCGGTGCGCGCCACCGTTTCGGAGATGGGCCCTACCCTGCTCGGTCGCGTGCTCGAGCTCAACGACACCCAGGACGGCGTGCTGCAGGTCGGCTTCAAGCTCGCCGACGACAACGGGCTGCTGCTGCTCGACCTGGACGACCTCCGTGCGCTGCTGACCTTCCTCAGCGAAAACGCCAAGCAGGTGTCGGCGCAGTATGGGCTGGTGTCGCCAACGTCGATCGGTGCGATCCAGCGCGCCTTGCTGCGTCTCGAGGCCGATGGCGGCCAGCGTTTCTTCGGCGAACCCGCGCTCGATCTGGGCGATGTCATGCGCCAGGACATGTCCGGTCGCGGCATCGTCAACGTGCTGTGTGCAGAACAACTGATCCTCAAGCCCAAGCTGTACGCGACGTTCCTGCTGTGGCTGCTGTCGGAGCTGTTCGAGAACCTGCCCGAGGTCGGCGACCTCGAGCTGCCGAAGCTGGTGTTTTTCTTCGACGAGGCGCACCTGCTGTTCGACGACGCGCCGCCGTCGCTGCGCCAGCGAGTCGAACAAGTGGTGCGCCTGATCCGCTCCAAGGGCGTCGGCGTGTACTTCATCTCGCAACTGCCCGACGACGTGCCCGAGAGCATCCTCGGCCAGCTCGGCAACCGCGTGCAGCACGCACTGCGGGCCTTTACTCCGCGCGACCAGAAAGCGGTCAAGACCGCAGCGGAGACGTTTGCGCCGAATCCGAAGTTCAAGGTGGCCGATGCGATCACCCAGCTCGGTGTCGGCGAGGCCTTGGTCAGTACCCTGCAGGAAGGCGGCATACCGTTGCCGGTCGAGCGCACGTACATGGCGCCACCGCGCTGCCGGATCGGCACGATCACCGACGAGGAGCGCGCCGTCGTGCGTGCGCGCTCACCGATCGGCACCAAGTACGACACCGCGATCAATCGCGAATCCGCACATGAACGCCTGAGCCAGCGCAACGCCGCGCCAGCACCATCATCGGTGCCGCCGCCACCGGTGCCGGCATCCGGCGGCACGGCAGCACCGACCGGCGCTCCGCCGCAGCCGGCAAGCAAGCCGGCAGCGGAAGGCCCCGGTGTGAGCGGCATGCTCAAGGATTGGCTGCTCGGCAGCAATCGGCGGCAGGGCGCGATCGAGGCATTCACCAAACAGACCGTACGCACGGTCGGCAGCCAGCTCGGGCGGCAAATCCTGCGCGGCATACTTGGCGGCAGCACGCGTCGGTGAGTGCGCAAAGACCCTGATTTTTTGCGGCAATGCAGCATGTCTTGACTGCCGAACGAATACTTTACACATCGGTCTGAAAACGATTACATTGCGGCGGCCACCCGCGCTGTCCTGCAGCGAACGGAGTCGACCATTGAGCGTTACGATCAAAGACGTGGCACGCGCGGCGAAGGTCTCGGTGGCCACGGTGTCGCGCGCGCTCAACGGCCACGACAACGTGACCGAGAAGGTCCGAGTCCGCGTGCATGAAGTCGCGACCCGGCTGCACTACAGCCCGCACCACGCCGCGCGCAGCCTGAGCAGCCGTCGCACGCACACCATCGGGGTGGTGCTGCCCGACCTGCACGGCGAGTTCTTCTCCGAACTGATGCGCGGCATCGACCTGGTCGCGCGCGAACACGGTCTGCATCTGCTGGTGTCTAGCTACCACGGCAATCCAGAAGAGCAGGCAGCAGCTCTGCGCGCCATGCGCGGGCGTGTCGATGGTCTGCTGGTGATGGCACCGCACGTCGACCATGCGGGTTCGGTCGCGCAGAACCTCGGCTCGATGCCGACCGTGCTGCTCGATACGCGCGACGCAGCAGGCGCCTTCCCGACCCTGGGGATCGACAACTACGGTGGCGCCGTGGCGATGGTCGATCACCTGGTCGACGCAGGTCACCGGCAGATCGCGTTCATCGCCGGCCCGGAACAGAACTTCGATGCAATGGAGCGTCTGCGCGGCTATCGCGAGGCACTTGCGCGGCGCCTGCCGCGCGCCAAACCACGGTTGGTGCAGGGCGACTTCGGCGAAGCCTCCGGGCACGCTGCCGGACGGGTGCTGCTCACAGCCAAGCCGAAACCCGATGCGGTGTTCGCGGCCAACGACATGATGGCGCTCGGCTGCCTGTTCGCGTTCAACCAGGCCGGGATCCGGGTGCCGCAGGACATTGCGCTGGCCGGATTCGACGATATTCCGCTTGCGCGACTGGTGGTACCCGCGCTCACTACGGTACAGGTGCGGATCGCCGAGCTTGGTGGCCGCGCCGCGCGCATGCTGCTGACGCTCGGCGACGGTAAACAAAGCGCCACCCGCCGCAATCTGCTTGCACCGCAACTGATCGTTCGGGACTCCAGCGTGCGCACGCCGCGCAAGCGCGCGCGCTGAGCTACCGAGTGCGCACGACGGATACGACGCCCGTTTTCATTTCACGATGTAACCGATTACACAAGCACCGCCAACAGCACGCCCTGGGAGGGGATCGATCATGAACCACACGCATCGCACCATCGGCCGGCTCGAGCGCAACCTGCTCAGCTGCGCGCTCGCAAGTTGCCTGCTGCTGAACTTCAACGCCGCACAGGCGCAGTCCACCGGGGCCACCCTGCGCGGCCAGGTCTCGCTCAATGCCGCGCCTGCCGCCGACGCGCAGGTCACCGCGACCAACGTCGCGACCGGGCTTACCCGCAGCGTGCAGGTCGGCGCCAACGGCAGCTACACGTTGGTCGGCCTGCCGCCGGGCACCTACACGGTCGAGGTCGCCGCCGGTGGCCAGACCAGAACACGCAACGTCACGCTCGCCGTCGGGCAGAGCGCCACGCTCGATCTCGATGCCGGCGGGCCCTCGGCATCGGTCACCCTCGATACGGTGAACGTCACCGCCACTGCGCTGACCGAGACCAAGACCTCGGAAGTGGCGACCTATGTCTCGCTCAAGCAGATCGAGGCGCTGCCGCAGGCCTCGCGCAATTTCCTCGCCTTCGCCGACATCGTGCCGGGCGTGATCTTCGACACCAAGGGCGACGGCTCGACCCAGTTGCGCAGCGGTGCACAGAGCTCCAATGGCATCAACGTATTCATCGACGGCGTGGGGCAGAAGAACTATGTGCTCCGCGGCGGCATCAGCGGACAAGACGGAAGTCGCGGCAATCCCTTTCCGCAGCTGGCGATCGGCGAGTACAAGGTGATCACCTCCAACTACAAGGCCGAGTACGACCAGATCACCAGCGCGGCGATTACCGCGGTGACCAAATCGGGTACCAACGAGTTTCAGGGCGATGTGTTCTACGACGACTACGGCAGGCCCGGCTGGCGTGCCGCCACGCCCGCGGAAGAGCGCGACGGCAAGAAGCAGCCTTCGGGCGAGAAGCAATACGGCGCTTCCATCAGTGGCCCGATCATCGAGGACACCCTGTTCTATTTCCTGACCTATGAAGCCAAGGAGTTCGATGTTCCGCGTACGGTATCGCTGGGCGGCACTCTGCCTGCGGGCACTTCGGTGCCTGCCGACCTGAGCTCTCTGCTCGGTCCGTCGTCGACGCCGTTCAACGAAGACCTGTACTTCGGCAAGCTCACCTGGCAGCCGAGCGACACCGACCTGCTGGAGCTGTCGTTCAAGTACCGCCAGGAAGACGAGATCAAGGACATCGGCGGCCAGAACACGCCGTCCTATGGCAAGACCAATATCAATGAAAGCACCCGTATCGACCTGCGATACCAGTTCAGCGGAACGCAGTGGTACAACGACGCCCACATCACCTTCGAAGACGACACCTTCAATCCGCGCGCCATCACCCTCGGCCCGGGCTTCAACATCCGCGACAGCAACCGCAACACCGTGCTCAACATCGGCGGCGGCCAGGATTTTCAGGACAAGGGCCAGAAGGGCTGGAGCCTGCAGGACGACCTGAGCTTCATCGGCTGGGACGACCACACGATCAAGATCGGCGGCAAGTTCAAGTCGGTCGAGATCAACTCTTTCGAACAGCAGCCGTTCAATCCCCAGTATGCGATCGACCTGATCGCCAACCAGGGCGCGGGACGCAATTCGCTGGCCAGCTTCATTCCTTATGAGGTGCGCTTCGGTGCGCCGTTGCCGGGTGTCGGCGATCGCAACATCCAGTCGACCAACAAGCAGTACGGAATCTACCTGCAGGACGACTGGGATGTGAGCGAACAGCTCACCCTGAACCTGGGTTTGCGCTACGACTACGAGACCACGCCCGCCTACGAGGACTACGTTACCCCCGCCGCGCTGGTGACCGCCCTGCGGGGCTGGGCGAACATCCGGAACACCGACTACGACATCAACAACTACATCAGCACCGGTAACAACCGCGATGCCTTCGACGGCGCGTGGCAACCGCGCGCAGGCTTCTCCTACGATCTGTTCAACGACGAACGCGCCGTGCTGTTCGGCGGCGCCGGGCGTTCGTATGACCGCAACCTGTTCGACTTCCTCGCACTCGAGCGGTCCAAGAGCAGCTTTCCGTCCTACACCGTGCGCTTCAACACCACCGGATATCCGTGCACGGTGGGAAGCGGCCTGTGCGTGAACTGGGATCCGAGCTTCCTCGACCCGCAGCGCCTGAATGCACTGGTAGCCGCCAACCCGAACCTGGGTTCCGAGGTCAACCTGATCAACAACGACCTGAAGGTGCCCTATTCCGACCAGTTCAGCTTCGGCATTCGCAACGCCTTCGAGTTCCTCGACACCGACTGGAACACATCGGCATCGGTAGTCCATATCCGCAGCAAGGACGGGGTTATCTTCTCGCTCGGCAACCGCTATCCGAACGGCACCTTCTACGGTCCCGGACGAAACTTCGGCGGTGCGCCCTTCGGTCAGCCGATCCCCGGCTACGGTTCGCTGATCAAGGCCGACAATGGCATCGAAACCCGCCTCAACCAACTGCTGCTGTATGCCGAGAAGCTGTATACGCAGGACTCGCCATGGGGCGTGACCCTGGCCTACACCTACAGCGACGGTGAAGAGAACCGCAGCAACGTCGCCAACTCGGATGAGCGCTATGTATTCGACTATCCGAATCTGAACGACCATCCGTGGGTCAGCTCGATCGGCGTATCCAAGCACCGCTTCGTGGGCACCGGCATCGTCGAGCGTTGGGGCTTCACGTTCTCGACCAAGCTCGTCGTGGCCAGCCCGATCGCCAAGGACGTGCTCAACTGCGTCGCTCCGGTCCCGGCAGGCATCGATGGCTGCGGCAACGGTACGTTCGAGGCAGGCTATTTCGATGATGCGGATTTCCGCCAGCTCGACATCTCCGCCCAGCGTGTATGGGATCTCGGCGGTGAGGTGCGCCTGCGCCTGCGCGCGGATGTGTTCAACCTGACCAACGAGCGCAACTGGACCGGCTTCAACACGTTCAAGGGACTCAACGGCGTGGTCTTCGATGGTTTCGGCGAACGTAACGACGACATCGCATTGCCGACGCGCACCCTGAAGCTGTCGGTCGGTCTGGCCTGGTAACTGCGGCCGCGCGCAGGTCGTCCGCACGCTGCGGTCGACCTGCGCGTCATTGAACTACGATACGGAGCGTCATGCCGAGTCGATCCATTGCAAGCGCGATCCTGCGCCGCTTCAAGCCGATTGCCGTTGTACTCGGCGTACTGCTTGTGTTCGGCAGCAGCCACGCCGAGCAGCGTCCGCTGCCCTCGGCACCAAAACCGCCGATTGTCGTCGCGGCTGAGCCCGCCGCGCGTCCCCCGCTACCAGCGCTGTTCGACGACATCGAGCGCCGCACCTTCGCGTTCTTCTGGGAAACCACGCCCAGCGCCAACGGACTGACCCCCGATCGCTACCCTTCGCGGCCGTTCTCCAGCATCGCCGCGGTCGGCTTCGCACTCACCGCTTATCCGATCGGCGTCGAGCGCGGCTGGATCGGTCGCGCCGAAGCCGCACAGCGCACGCTGTCGACCTTGCGCTTCTTCCACGACGCACCGCAAGGTCCGGCGGCAACCGGCAATACCGGCTACCGCGGTTTCTACTATCACTTCCTCGACATGCGCAGCGGGCACCGCTATGCGCCGTGGGTCGAACTGTCCAGCGTCGACACCGGCCTGCTGATCATGGGCGTGCTGTTCGCACAGGCCTACTACGATGGCGATAGCGCACAAGAACGCGAAATCCGCGAACTTGCCGATACCTTGTACCGGCGGGTCGACTGGCCGTGGCTGCAGCGTCGTGCACCCTTGATCGCGATGGGATGGTTTCCGGAAACCGGATTCATCGCGCACGACTGGCAGGGTTACAACGAGGCCATGCTGGTGTATCTGCTCGCGCTCGCCTCGCCCACCCATCCGGTGCAGCCGAACGTATGGTCGGCGTGGACGCAAACCTACGACCGCAGCTGGGGAATGCACCACGGCCAGCAGCATCTGAATTTCGCTCCTCTGTTCGGGCACCAGTACAGTCATGTATGGATCGACTTCCGCGGCGTGCAGGACGCCTACATGCGCAATCGTGGCCTCGACTACTTCGAGAACAGCCGTCGCGCGACCTACGCGCAGCGCGCATACGCGATCGAGAACCCGCGCGGCTGGGAAGCCTACGGCGCCGACATCTGGGGGCTGACCGCGAGCGATGGCCCGCAAGTCACCGTGCAAACCTATCGCGGCGAGCCACGCGAGTTCCGCCACTACAGCGCGCGCGGGATCGGCCACGGCGGCGAGTTCGACGATGGCACCATTGCACCGACCGCAGCGATCGCATCGTTGCCGTTCGCGCCCGAGATCGTGATCCCCGCAGCCACCGCGATGCACGACCGATTCGGCGCACACATCTACTCGACCTACGGTTTCCTCGATGCCTTCAATCCGAGCTTCAGATTCGACGTGCCGGTCAAGAACGGTCGGGTCATCGAGAACTTCGGATGGGTCGGCGGCGACTACATCGGCATCGACCAGGGCCCGATCCTTGCGATGATCGCGAACTACCGCAACGATTTCGTATGGCGGGTCATGCAACGCAGCAAGTATCTGCGCATCGGGCTGCTGCGTGCAGGGTTCCTTGGCGGCTGGCTTGAAAGTCACGTCGCACCAACGCCGGCGCCAATATCCGATGAGGCAGAGTCGGCGCCGACCTCGCACCTCAAGGGTAGCGATGCGCGAATCCGGCAAGCCGCGAGGCCCTGAGACTATGCGCGCGCTACTGCTATGCACGGTGATATTGCTCGCAGCATGCGCACGAGGCGACCAGACCACCGAGCTGCGCTTTTGGGCGATGGGCCGCGAAGCTGAAGTGGTGGGCGAGCTGATCCCCGCGTTCGAGCGCGAGAACCCGGACATCAAGGTCATCGTGCAGCAGATCCCGTGGACGGCGGCCCATGAAAAGCTGCTCACCGCTTTCGCCGCAGATGCTTTGCCCGACATCTGCCAGCTCGGCAACACCTGGCTGCCGGAGTTTGCCGCCCTCAACAGCCTGCAACCGCTGCAGCCGTTCGTGGATCGCTCCCAGGGCATAGATGCCGCCGACTACTTCCCCGGCATCTGGGACACCAACCGTATGGATGGAGAACTCTATGGGGTGCCGTGGTACGTCGACACCCGACTTCTGTTCTATCGCAAGGACCTGCTGAAGGCCGCCGGCATCGCACAGCCGCCGACGAACTGGACCGAGTGGGAGACAGCGATGGCCGCGCTCAAGGCGCGCGGCGGCCCACAGCGCTATGCCATCATGCTGCCGCTCAACGAGTTCGAGCAGATGCTGTCGCTGCTGCTGCAGCAGACCGACCCGCTGCTGCGCGACGACGGGCGCTATGGCAACTTCGAAAGCGAGGGCGCACGGCGCGCGCTGGCGTTCTATGCCAACGTGTTCACGCAGGGCTGGGCGCCGCCGATGTCGGAGACCCAGATATCCAACGTGTGGGACGAGTTCTTCAATGGGCTGTTCGCGTTTTACGTGTCCGGACCATGGAACATCCGCGAGTTCCGCAAGCGCGCGCCAGCGGGCCTTGAGGACAGTTGGGCGACCGCACCGCTGCCCGGGCCAGATGGTCCGGGCGCGGGCATCGCCGGCGGCACCAGCCTGGTCCTGTTCCGCTCTTCCAGGCGCCAGCTGCAGGCATGGAAGCTGGTCGAGTTCCTGTCGCGGCCCGCGATCCAGCAACGCTTCCACGCAGCGAGCGGCAACCTGCCGCCGCGCCGCAGCACCTGGCAGCTGCCGGCGCTGGCCAACGATCCCTATGCGCGCGCGTTTCGCGACCAGCTCGAGCGCGTCAAGCCAACGCCGAAGGTGCTCGAGTGGGAGCGCATCGTGCAGGAGCTGCGCCTGACCAGCGAACGCGTGGTGCGCGGCGGGCAGTCGCAGGAAGCAGCGCTGAGCGCGCTGAATGCACGCGTCGACGCCATTCTCGAGAAACGCCGCTGGGTGGTGGACTTCGAAGCGCAGGCCAGCGCCGCAGCACCATGACCCGATCATTGGCCGGATGGGTGTTCGCCGCACCGGCCTTGCTGGTGCTGGCGGTGTTTTTCGCGCTGCCCGTGCTTGCGTCCCTGCTGTTGAGCTTCACCGACTTCGACCTGTACGCGCTGGCGAATCCCCAGCATCTGCGTTTTGTCGGAATCCGGAATTATCTCGAACTGCTGCAGATGCCGATGTTCTGGAAGGCGCTCGGCAACACGACATACTTCGTCGCGGTCGGCGTCCCACTGTCGATCGGCGTTTCGCTGGGCGCCGCGCTGCTGCTCAACGCACCGGTGGCGCGCGCGCAGGCGGTGTTCCGCACCGCGCTGTTCGCACCGGTCGTGACTACGCTGGTCGCGGTCGCGGTGATCTGGCGCTATCTGTTTCACACCAGCTACGGCATGGTCAACTTCGGCCTCGGATCGATCGGCATCGAACCGATCGACTGGCTCGGCGATCCGTTCTGGGCGATGCCGACCATCATCCTGCTCGCGGTGTGGAAGAACTTCGGCTACAACATGGTGATTCTGCTGGCTGGCCTGCAGGCGATCCCCAACGACCTCTACGAGGCAGCACGCATCGATGGTGCGTCGCGCTGGCAACAGCTGCGGCATATCACCCTGCCGATGCTTGGGCCGGTGCTGCTGGTGGTGAGCGTGATCACCATCGCCGGCTATTTCCAGCTGTTCGCCGAGCCCTATGTCATGACCCGTGGCGATCCGCTGCAAAGCACGGTCAGCGTGCTGTACTTCATGTTCGAGGAGGGTTTCCGCTGGTGGAATCTCGGCCGCGCATCGGCGGTCGCCTTCATCCTGTTCGCGATCGTGATGACGATCACCGCGCTGCTGATGCGCACCGGTCGCAAACGGGGTCTCGTATGAGCGGCAACGTCGGCGATTCGCGCGGCTGGGGGCTGGCGGTCAACGGAACCTTGCTCGTGCTCGCCTGCCTGAGCTTGCTGCCGCTGTTGTGGATGCTGTCGGTCTCGTTCATGCCGGCCGGCGAGGCCAGCCGTTTTCCACCGCCACTGCTGCCCTCGTCGCTCACCTTCGACAACTACACCGCACTGTTCCAGCGCATCGGCATGGGGCGTTACTTTGCCAACAGCCTGGTCGTGGCGGGCGCTGCCACCACGCTGTCGGTACTGATCAACGCAGCTGCCGGCTACGCCTTCGCCAAGCTGCGCTTCGCCGGCCGCGATGGACTGTTCAAGCTGCTGCTCGCAGCCCTCGTGATCCCGGCCCAGGTCGCCATGCTGCCGCTGTTCCTGCTGATGAAGCAGCTCGGCCTCGTCGACAGCCTCGGCGGCGTGGTTGTGCCGGCCCTGGCGTCGGTGTTCGGTATCTTCCTGGTTCGCCAATACGCGCGCTCGATCCCCGACGAGCTGCTGGAGGCCGCGCGCATCGATGGCGCCAGCGAGTTGCGGATTTTCGTCTCGATCGTATTGCCGATCCTGCGCCCGGTGCTGATCACATTGGCGATATTCACCTTCATGGCAAGCTGGAACGACTTCATGTGGCCGCTGATCGTGCTTACCAGCGACGAGCACTTCACCCTGCCGATCGCGCTCGCGTCGTTGTCGCGCGAACACATCCAGGACGTCGAGATGATGATGGCCGGCGCGGTGGTAACCGTATTGCCGGTCCTCCTGCTGTTCCTGCTGCTGCAGCGCCACTACATTCGCGGACTACTGCAAGGCAGCGTCAAGGGATGACCACGATGCGGCGTGCCCTGATCGCGGTCCTCGCGCTGCTGCCGTTGCAGGCGTTCGCTACGGTGCTCGATCGCTTCGACGATCCCGCGCGGTGGCGCACGGTAGCGTCCGATCAGGTCGACGCGCGGATCCGGGTGGCGCCTGGCGCGGATGGCCAGGCGCTGTGCCTCGACTACGACTTCAACGGCGTCTCCGGCCATGCAGGCATGCGGCGCGAACTGCCGCTTCGCTTCGCGGCAAACTTTCGCTTCGATTTCCAGCTGCGCGGCGATTCGCCTGCCAACGCGCTGCAGTTCAAGCTGGTCGATGCCAGCGGCGACAATGTGTGGTGGGTGAACCGGCCGCGTTATGCGTTCCCCGTGGCATGGACCCCGGTGCGCTACCGACAGCGCCACATCAGCAAGGCTTGGGGACCCGGTTCCGATCCGGTGCTGCGCGAGAGCGCCGCCATCGAACTGGTGATCTACAACGATGTCGGCGGCAAAGGCAGCGTTTGCTTCGATGAGCTCACCCTGACGGTCCTGCCTGCCGACGATGCATCGCCACTGGATACCCGTGCTGCAGCGAGCAGTGGCAAAGCCGCCGCAGCGCGAATCGTCGATGGCGACCAGAACACCGCATGGCGCTCGGGTCCCGGCGCGCAGCGCGTGACGCTCGATCTTGGCAGTGCGCGGGAGTTCGGCGGTCTCACCCTGCGCTGGGCTACAGGCGACCATGCGTCGCGCTACGCAATCGCTCTGTCCGACGACGGCAAGCAGTGGCGCCGCGTACGCGAGGTGCTCGATGCGAACGGCGGGATCGACTGGATCGCGCTGCCGGAATCACAGGCGCGCTATCTGGCACTCGACTTTGCGGAAGGTCCGAGCGCGCGCTTCGCGCTCGCCGAGGCCACGGTCATGCCACTGTCGTTCGCCGCCACGCCGAGCAAGTTCGTCGCTGCAGTCGCGCGCGACCTGCCGCGTGGTTGGTTGCCGCGCGGGTTTCAGGGCGAACAACCGTACTGGACCATCGCCGGGATCGATGGCGGGCGCGAGCAGGGCCTGATCGGCGAGGACGCTGCGATCGAGGTCGGCAAGGGCGGCTTCAGTATCGAGCCTTTCGTCATCGTCGACGGCGCGTTGCTGAGCTGGGCCGATGTCGTCACCAGCCAGACGCTGGCCGACGACTATCTGCCGATTCCCACCGCGACATGGACGCATCCACGTGCCGCGCTGGATGTCACCACCTTCGCAGCTGGCAGCACGGATCGCTCGCAGTTGTTTGCACGCTATCGGCTGCGCAATCCCGATACGGTCAGCCATGACTATACGCTGGCGCTGGCGCTGCGCCCGCTGCAGGTCAATCCGCCGAGTCAGTTCCTCAACACCGCTGGCGGCGTGATTCGGATCGACAACCTGGCCTTCGACAACGGCATCGCTCTGGTCGGCGGCGTGCCACGCGTGTTCCCGCTCAAGCCACCCGATGCGACCTTCGTCACCGCATTCGACTCCGGACTGGATGTTGCGGTATTGCACAGCGGCGTGCTCCCCAATCGCCAGTCAGTGAACGACACGACCGGGCTCGCCTCCGGCGCGATGCTGTACCGGGTGCGTCTTGCGCCCGGTGCGACGCAGCCGATCGACCTGCTGGTGCCATTGACCGGTGAGCGCCCCGATGGCGCGATCCCGGCGCTTGCGGATGCCGCGCAGACTGCTACCGCCACGCTATGGCGCGAACGCCTCGACCGCGTGCGCATCGATGTGCCCCCGGCGGGTCAGGCGCTGGCCGACACCGTACGTACCGCGTTGGCGCACATGCTGATCTCGCGCAGCGGTCCGCGCCTGCAGCCCGGCACGCGCTCCTATGCCCGCGCATGGATCCGCGATGGCGCCATGATCGCCGAGGGCCTGTTGCGGCTGGGCCGCGAAGACGTCGCGCGCGACTTCATCGAATGGTATGCGCCTTACCAGTTCGCCAACGGCAAGGTGCCCTGCTGCGTCGACGACCGCGGCAGCGATCCGGTGCCCGAGAACGACAGTCAGGGCGAGCTGATATTCACGATCGCCGAGATCTACCGTTACACCGGCGATCGCGACTTCATGGAAGCGATGTGGCCGCACGTGCAGGGCGCCTTCGCCTACATGGAAGCACTGCGCGCGAGCGAGCGGACCGCAGCGATCCGCAGCAGCAATCCGTCGTTCTACGGGATGATGCCCGCGTCGATCAGCCACGAGGGCTATTCGGCCAAGCCCATGCACTCGTACTGGGACAATTTCTGGTCGTTGCGTGGCTACAAGGATGCCGTCGAGATCGCACTCGCGCTCGGCAATCAGGATGCAGCACGTTTGATGACTGCAGCGCGCGATGAGTTCCAGAGCGATCTTTATGCTTCGATCGCTGCGGCGGTTGCACAGCATCGTATCGAGCACATTCCCGGTGCTGCGGAACTGGGCGATTTCGACCCGACTTCGCTGAGCATCGCGCTTGCACCCGGTGGCGAGCAGGCGCGCCTTCCGCAGGCGCTGCTGCTGGCAAGCTACGAGCGCTATTGGCGCGAGTTCGAGCAGCGCCGGGACGGCACCCGCGAATGGAAGGACTACACGCCCTACGAGTGGCGCAACGTCAGTGCGATGGTGCGCCTGGGCTGGCGCGATCGAGCCTGGGAAGCGGTGCGCTTTTTCTTCGATGATCGCGCGCCGCCCGCGTGGAACCAGTGGGCAGAAGTCGTCTCGCGCACACCGCGAACGCCGTTCTTCGTCGGCGATCTGCCGCACGCGTGGGTGGCGTCGGACTTCGTGCGCGCGGCACTGGATCTGTTCGCATACAGCCGCGACCACGATCAAAGCCTGGTACTGGCCGCCGGCATTCCGGCCGACTGGCTGCCGCACGGCATCGGCATCGACGGACTGCGAACCCGCTGGGGCTCGCTCGCCTACCGGCTGCGCAACGTCGATGGTCGTCTGCAGCTGGATATCGACAACGGCATCGTTTTGCCGCCAGGCGGTTTGATCCTGCCCTGGCCATTGGCTGCAAGCAGCCCGGGCCGCACCACCATCAACGGGCGCCCCGCGCAGTGGCGCGATGGTGAGCTGCATATCGACCGCGTGCCGGCGCGGGTGGAAGCCGCAATCGCAGGCAAGTGACCAAAGCCGTTCGAATCAGTACGGCAGCGGATCGACCAGACTCGCCCCGTTGGTGGCGATCACGCGCGAGTACCAGTGCGCGCTGTCCTTGGGCGTGCGCTGCTGGGTCGCATAGTTGACGTGCACGATGCCGAAGCGCTTGGAGTAGCCCAGCGACCACTCGAGGTTGTCGAGCAGCGACCAAAGCATGTAGCCGCGCACGTCGACACCCGCGGCAATCGCGGCATGCACGGCGCCCAGGTGCTTGCGAAGGTAGTCGATACGCAGCGGATCGCGAACGCGCTCGCCATCGGCGGTAGGCGGGTCGAAGAACGCCGCGCCGTTTTCGGTGATGTAGACCGGAATCGGCCCGTAGGTCTGCTTGAACCACAGCAGCAGATCGGTCAGCCCCTGTGGATAGACCTCCCAACCGGTCTCGGTGTAGGTGCCCTGCGCCTGGCGTACCGCCCCCGCGCGCAGCGGATAGCTCTGGTTGGCCTGGGTGACGCTGCGCGTGTAGTAGTTGATGCCGACGAAATCCAACGGCTGCCGGATCAGGTCGAAATCGGCGGGCGCGATCTTCGGCCACGCATCGCCGAAGATCTCTTCGAGTTCCGGCGGATAGCAGCCGAGCAATGCCGGGTGCAGGTACTGCTCGTTCATGTACGCATGCGCGCGACGGGTGGCCGCGTGGTCGGCCTCGGCTTCGCTCGCGGGATCCTTCGGTTCGATGTTCACTACCAGCCCGATCTCGTGGCGGCCCTCGGCGCGATAGGCCTGCACCGCTGCGCCATGCGCGCGCATCAGGTTGTGCGAGGCGATCGGCGCTTCATAGCGGCTACGGTGCCCAGGAGCGAGCGCACCATGCAGGTAACCGCCGTCGGTGATCACCCATGGTTCGTTGAGCGTCACCCATTTCCTGACGCGCCCGTCGAGCGCGCGATACAGAACGCTGCCGTACTCGGCAAACCAGTCCGCACAATCGCGGTTGAGCCAGCCGCCGCGATCATCGAGGGCGGCAGGCATGTCCCAGTGATACAGGGTCAGCAGCGGCTCGATGCCCTGCGTGAGCAGCTCGTCGACCAGTCGAGAATAGAAGTCCAGACCCGCCTGGTTCACCCTGCCGGTCCCGTCGGGCAGGATTCTCGACCAGGACACGCTGAAGCGATAGGCCTGCAGGCCCAAAGCGCGCATCAGCGCGACATCATCCTTCCAGCGCCGGTAGTGGTCGCAGGCCACATCGCCGGTGTCGCCGTTGAAGGTCATGCCGGGCGTATGCGCGAAACGCGTCCAGATGCTCGGGCCTGCGCCGTCGGCCAGCGGCGATCCTTCGATTTGATGCGCAGCAGTCGCCGCGCCCCACAAAAAGCCCGCTGGAAAACTGAGGTCGGTCGGTCCCGTTCCGTGCATTTTCGCGGTTCCCCTGCTGCGCGTGGCGTGGCGTGGCATGATGAAAACGATTACATGGCAGAATAGCGCAAGGCTTCGCGCAACGGAACGCCTGCGCTGCAGCGCAGCGCGCGGCCGAGCGCGCAGGCCGTGCCAAGACTCAACCGCGCATCGGAGACTGCATGGCGAGTGTCCAGCTGGAGAATCTGCGCAAGGTCTATCCAAACGGGCAGACCGCGGTCGAAGGCGCCAGCTTCAGCGTCGCCGACGGTGAACTGGTGGTGCTGGTGGGCCCATCCGGCTGCGGCAAGTCGACCTTGCTGCGCATGATCGCGGGGCTGGAATCGATCAGCAGCGGAACCCTGCGCATCGGCGATCGCATGGTCAACGACATCGCGCCGAGCGAGCGCGATATCGCCATGGTGTTCCAGAGTTACGCGCTGTACCCGCACATGAGCGTGGCCGGCAACCTCGAGTTCGGCCTGCGTCTGCGCGGCACGGCGCGCGCGACGATCGACGCGCGGGTGCGTGCGGCGGCGCATACGCTGCAAATCGAGCACCTGCTTGAGCGCAAGCCAGCCGAGTTGTCCGGCGGCCAACGCCAGCGCGTCGCGCTGGGCCGTGCACTGGTCCGACAGCCGCAGGTGTTTCTGCTCGATGAACCGCTGTCGAACCTCGATGCGAAGCTACGCATGTCGATGCGGGTGGAGATCGCACGCCTGCATCGCGAGCTTGGCGCCACCATGCTGTATGTCACCCACGACCAGGTCGAGGCGATGACCCTTGGCCAGCGTATCGTGGTGCTCGACGCCGGCGTGATTCAGCAGATCGATACGCCGATGGCGCTCTACGAGCGGCCGGCGAATCGCTTCGTTGCGACTTTTCTGGGCACGCCCGCCACCAACTTGTTGCGCGGCCGGCTCGTTGCCCGGGACGGGTTCGGCGTCGATCTGGGCGATGGTCTGCACCTGTCGCTGGATGGCAATCAGGTTGCGCCCGAGTTGCTCGATCGCGAGGTCGAGATTGGTGTGCGTCCGGAACATCTGCTGCGCGACAGCGGCAGCGCGGCCGCAGGATTCGCACCAACCGTAGAAGTGGTGGAACCGATCGGCAATGAGGTGCTGGTCTACCTGCGCGCCGGCACCCACAGCCTGGTGGCGCGCCTGCCACCGGGCGAGCTGCCGCAGCCTGCGAGCACGCTGCCACTGCGGGTCGCGCCGGGCAAACTGATGGTGTTCGACGCCGCCAGCGGTGTTCGCGTCCATCCACGCGGCTGATCGCGACACGGTTGCCCGGCATTGCCTCAGACGAACAGATCGCGCTGCGGCGGCTCAATCGCAGGCTCAACCTCGCCAGCAAATGCTGCCAGTGCGGGCAGCGACGGTAGTCGCTCGCGCAGCAGCGCATGGAATAGCCGCGCCAGATGCGGCGCGTTGGCATCGTCCGGCGTATGGGTAAAAAAGTACACCTCGCGACCGTCGAGCAGCCATTGCGACACCCGCTCGACCCAGAACCCGAGCGCCGAGCGGGCGTTCTCGACCGTGTTTCCGCCCACGAAGCGGACGAATGCCGGCCCTGCAGTCGCGACGGCGCGCTGCGGCAGCCGCGGCTTGCGCTCCTGCGCCTGCAGCGTCGTGGCATCGAGCGCACTGTGGTCGAACACATGGTGGGTATCGAAATTGCCGCGCGACGCGCCGTGCGCTGCCAGCAACTGGTCGAAAGCACGCTCGGCGAGGCCATCATCGTAGAGCCCGGGGTGGCGCACCTCCACGGCGCATGCGACTCCGACAGGCAGCCCACCCAGATAGCGGTCGAGCGCGTCCAGATCACGCGCAGCGAATCCGGGACCCAACTGCAGCAGCAAGGGTCCAAGACGGTTCGGCAGCAGCGTCATCAAACGCAGGAACGCATCGGTCTCGCGCGCGGCGTCGCGCAACTGGCGTTCATGGGTCACGCTGCGCGGGAACTTGAAGCAGAACCGGAACCCTGCGGGCGCCTCAGTGGCCCATCGACGCACCGTGGCCTCGGTCGGCAAGCCATAGAAAGTCGAATTGCCTTCGACCGCGCCGAATACGCGCGCATACTGGGGCAGGAAATCACTGCGCTGCGCGCTGCGCGAGTAAAGACTGCCGCGCCAGCCGTCGAAAGCCCAGACCGGGCAGCCGAGCCGCAGTGTTCCGAGCTGCTGCATTGAGTGCATCGCCGCACTCTGGCATAAAGCTGCGCCAAATCCACGTGGAGGACCGCATGTCGCGTTGGCGACCACCCGCAGCGCCGAGCACCGCGATCATCTCACCGCAGGGCCATGAGCGCCTGAAGGCGGAACTCGACCTGCTGTGGCACCACACCCGTCCCGAGGTGGTTCGCGCGCTGGCCGCGGCCGCGGCCGAAGGCGACCGTTCGGAGAACGCGGAATACAGCTATCGCAAGAAGCAGCTGGGCGAGATCGACCGCCGGGTGCGCTATCTGAGCAAACGGCTGCAGACCGTGCGGGTGGTACGCGAGCCACCGACCGACGTTGGTGCGATCTATTTCGGCGCATGGTTCGTGCTGGAAGACCACAGCGGGGTCGAGCATCGCCATCGGATCGTGGGTCCTGATGAGACCGATGCAGCGCTTGGCTGGATCAGTATCGATTCGCCGCTGGCGCGGGCGTTGTTGAAGCGGCGGGTTGATGATGAGGTGTTTGCCCAGCTGCCGCTGGGGGTGGTTTCCTTTGTGGTGGTGGCGATTGGTTACGATGGGCCATGTGGCGGATAGTTTTTTGGTTTTGTCGATTTGTTGTGGTGGTTTGGATCGTTGCACAGACAAGTTGCTGCTTTTCCGCGGTGGAAGCCACTTTGCTTTCACCACGGAAGAACCATCGCTCAGCTCAGGGAGAGCGAACAGTGAAGGGGCGCAGGCGGTCGCGCGGCATCCGGTGTCGCTGTGCCCGTGTGCGCCAAAGGCTACGAACGGTCAGGCTTGACTGCCTCCGTCCCGGTGAGGGTCGTCCCGTTCAGGATCCGGAAACGACAAGGGCGCCCGCAGGCGCCCTTGTGCGAATCACACGACGATCGACTCAGTGCTGCCGACGCAGACCCGTAACCAGCAGGCCTGCACCGAGCAGCGCGAGCACCAGCAGCCCCTTGGCCCAGCTGTCAGTGGTTGGAACGCTGACTGCCGTGGCTTGGGCCTGGGTGCTTCCGGCCAGATTGAAGTTGAACGTCTGCGCACCCGCCGTGCAGCTCAGAGTGCCGGTAAAGGCGCCGATCGCCGGTGAGGTGAACGACACCGTGGTCGAAGCGCTCGCACCTGCCGCAACGTTGACGACCAACGGCGCCACGGTGAACTGCGTAGCCGCCGGAGCGGTGCACGTGACCGTCGCGGCGGCGCCGCCTGGGTTGGTGAACGCGATGTTCGCGCTCGACGCGGGACCGCCCACCGCACGCGGCGGCAAGGTCAGCGTCGCGCCCGACGCGGGGTTCGAGCTCAGCGGCGGCTGGCTGGCGGCCGGACATGCCAGCGTCCATGTGACCGGAACCGCCGTGCCGCCGCGGTTTTCGCTACAGGTCAGCGTCGCCGTTGCGGCCGCGTTGGCAACGGTGCAGGTTCCAGTCAGCGGACCGCCCGAAATAGCACCCGTGCCCACCGCGGTAACCGTCTGTGCAAAGCCGGCAAATGGCGCAGCTGGCGCGGTGCAGGTGGTGGTGGTGGTTGCCGGCGCACCCGTACCGGCGCCCGCAGTGCCGATCGAAGGAGTAATGCTCAGCGTGCCGGTGGAACCGACACCCGCCCCACCGGTTGCAGTCACCGTGGAGCCTGTGGTCGGCGCATAGGCGAACTGGGGTGGCGTGTTCGCTCCCGGAATGGCCACCGTGATCGGTGTGCCTGCGTTCTCGTAGACGATTCGACGAATCGTGGCCGGAAATCCGGTTGCAGAAGTGGTGTCCATCAACACGTAACCGTAGTTGATCGCCGACGTTGCTTCATTGAAGAACCGTACGCCGACAACGAGGTTCGTACCGCCCGCGCGAAATGCGGCGGTAGCCGCACTCGCGGCGCTCACGATGAATGTCGATGCAGGACCTACTGCAGTGCCAACGGTCACCGCTGTGTAGGCGGTTCCGGAACCTACGCCGCCGAAAGAGTTAGCGGGTGTCGAGGGAAAGAAAAACGCGAGCTGATTCGTAGCGCCGTAGGGACCGAAATCCCAGCCTGGCACGGCGGCCGGCGTGACGCCGTTGGCACCGGTCGCCAGATTGATGTAAACGCCCGCAAAGGTATTCGGAATCGAAAGACTCAGCGGACCACTGTCGACGATCGCCCCCATCGCCGCACTGGAGACCAATCCCATGGTCGAAGCCGCAACGACTGTGCTCAGACAACGACCGATCCGGCCGCTGCGCGCAGATGCTCTGTTCATAAATCCCCCGGTTGGAATTCTGATTATGGGTACAGCAATTTCTGACTGTAACGCGGACGTAACGGTTAGGGAAGCACTCGTGAACTGCGAATCCGGATCGCAAGGCGCGATGGTGCTCGACCGCGCTACGCTGCGCTCGAAAAGCGACCGGCGCAGGTCGCACAGTGCCGGTTTGCTCGCCGACAGCCGCTGACTGCGCAGAGCTGCGACTCCCACGAAAACATCAGTTTGCGCAAGTATTCGAAAGCATCACATGAAGCGGATACGCTGCCGGCAACCCGATTGCTCGGCGTGCCGGCATTGGCCGTAGCCCGCCTGCGTGACACCGCGCGGCACATGGCCGCCGGCAATTCGGGGGCTGCCGCACGCGCGGTTGTCGGAGCCGGCGTGGTTGCAGCGCAGCATCCGAGGCGCAGCGCTCGACTGCCACGGTGGCAGCGCGCCAGGGTCGCTTCGCGACCGCGGAAGCAGCGCGGGCCAACGCCTGCGTGCAGCGTACCGACGATCGCCGACTGTGCTGCGAACTGGCCGCCGCGCGTTTCGAACGGCACCACCACGACGCTGCCACCTTGATGCGCCACGCGATCGGCAACTGCGCGGATGCACTGGCGTAGTTCGTGGTCGGTCGCGAATGCGATCGACAAGGCTTGCATCAGCGTCGTTGGAATGCAGCAACGCCGCACTCGCACTGGCGCCCGCAGACGAACACGCATGCCTGCTGCGCGCACGGGCAGCCACCGAGCTCGGCGACATCGGACTCGCCGCCGCCGATTGTTGCCGGTAAACAGACGATCGACTTTGACCAGGCAAGCAAAGCGCGGCACGGAACGGGCGCGAAGGCGCGATGTCTCTTGCCGAAAACACCACCAGCCCGGCGGCACACGCAAAATGCACACGACCCGAGGTGCGCGACCGAACAAGAACACGCGCAAGCCTCGCGAGGAACCAGCCTAAGTCGACGCTTCGTCCACCTTGATTTCCCCCAGCATCGGCTCCTTGCCGCCATGCCGTCGATACGCCTTGAGCTGGAACACGAAGGTCAACACCTGCGCCACCGCCTGATACAGCTGCGCTGGAATCTCCTGCCCGATCTCCACGCTGCGGTACAAAGCGCGCGCCAGCGGCGGCGCTGACACGACCGGCACCCGGTTCTTCTCGGCCAGCTCGCGGATCGCCAGTGCGACCAGATCGCGACCCTTGGCGACAACGCGCGGTGCGCGCATGCGGCCCTGTTCGTACTTCAGCGCTACCGCATAGTGGGTAGGATTGACCAACACCACGTCAGCGGTTGGAACCGCGTCCATCATGCGTCGTTGCGCCATCTCGCGCTGCAACTGGCGGATGCGGCCCTTGACCTCCGGACTGCCTTCGGTTTCCTTCATCTCGCGCTTGACCTCCTCGAGCGTCATGCGCAACTGGCGACGGTGGCGCCAGGACTGGAATGGCACGTCAAGCAGCGCGATCAGGCCCAGCGATACCGCCAGTGCCAGCAAGGTCCAGCCGACGATCGAGATCGCGTGCAGGATGGCACCGCGGTCGGGATTGCCGGCGAGGCCCTGGATCTCGTCCAATCGCGTTGCGATCACGATCACCGCGACCGCACCGACGATCGCAATGCGCAGGAACGCAGTGGCCACCTCGCCCAACGCCGGCAGCGAGAACAGGCGCTTGAAGCCCGCGATCGGGTCGACGCGCTGGAACTTCGGCGCCAGAGCCTTGGGGGCCATATTGAAGCCTCCGAGTCCGACGTTGCCGATCACCGCGCAGAGCACGCCAAGACCGATTACCGGCAGGGCGAGCGTGAACATCGCCGCAGCGACTTTGCCGAAGTGCATCAGCGGTCCGCCGCCAGCGGCGATCGCGCCGAGGTCGAAAGACAGAGCCGCGGTGAGGATCGCGGCGATGCGCACGCCCATGGGTCCGGCAGTGGCGATCAGCAGCCCCGTGCAGGCGATCATCACCACTGCCGCAGTCAATTCGCGCGAGCGCGGGACCTGGCCTTCCTCGCGCGATTCGCGCAGGCGCTTTTCGGTAGGTTCTTCGGTGCGGTCTTCTTGCGGGGTGTCGTTATCGGCCATGGCGGCTCGCGCTCAGCGCAGCCAGGCCGACGCGGTGGCCAGCGCGTCGCCGACCAGGCGCAGGAACGGTGTGGCGAACGTCGGCAGTACCACGATCAGTAGCAGGATTCCGGCGAACAACGTGGCCGGCAAACCAACCTGCAGCGGATTGAGTGCGGGTGCGGTGCGGCTGAGCACGCCGAACACCAGGTTGATCACCAGCATCGCCACCAGCAGGGGCAGCGCCAGCTGCACGCCGACCATGAACACGCGACCCATGAACTCCAGCAGCACCGGCGCCAGCGCGACTGCGGACGGTGCCTGCCCGGAAGGCAGCGAGCGGAAACTGTCGGCGAGCAGCTGGATCAGCGCCAGATGCAGGTCGGCCGCGAAGAACAGCAGGCCACCGACGATCAGCAGCAGCTGACCCATCAGCGGACCCGAGCCACCCGACAGCGGATTGGCCATCTGCGCGAATGCCAGACCCATGCCTTGCGCGATCAGCTCGCCGGTGATCGCGGTCGCCTCGAAGGCCAGTTGCAGCAGCAATCCGATCGCGATGCCGGTGACCAGCTCGCTCACTACCGCCGCAACCCAAGCCGACGACAGCGGCTCGGGCATCGCAGCGATCGGCACCAGCGGGGCGATCGCCATGCTCAGGCCTACCGCCAGCACGAAACGGATCCTGCGCGGCACCACGCGCGCACCGATCATCGGCATCACCATCAACACCGCACCGATGCGCAGGAAGGCCCACATCAGTTCGGCCAGCATGCCGAACAGCATCTGGCCGTCGAGCAGGATGGCTTCGGGGCCGGCCATCAGCCGATCAGTTGCGGAATGCGCGTGATCAGACCCGTGGTCCACTCCGTCAGCTGCACCAGCATCCAGGGACCGGCCAGCACCAGCATGCCGACCAGCACGATGAGCTTGGCCACGAACGAGATGCTCTGTTCCTGGATCTGGGTTACCGCCTGTGCGAGGCCAACCGTGACGCCGGCAACCAGCTCGGCGATCAGCAGCGGACCTGCGATCAGCAGCGCGACGCGCAGTGCGCCCTGCACCTCCGTCAGTACGACCTCGGGCGTCATGCCGCGACACTCCGGAAACTCGCGGCAAGCGAGCCGATCACCAGCGCCCAGCCATCGACGAGCACGAACAGCAGGATCTTGAATGGTGCGGACACCAGCATCGGCGACATCATCATCATGCCCATCGACATCAGGATGCTGGCCACCACCAGATCGATCACCACGAACGGCACGAACAGCAGGAAACCGATCTCGAACGCAGTGCGCAGTTCCGAGGTCAGGAACGAAGCCACCAACACCGGAAAGCGCACATCGGCCGGGGTTGCATACGACTCCACACCCGATAGCCGCGCAAACAGCATCAAATCGTTCTCGCGCACATTGGCGAGCATGAATGCGCGGAACGGATCCAGGGTGGCCGTGAACGCAGGCTCGAACGCCAGCGTGCCATCGAGATAGGGCGAGATGCCGTTGGCCCAAGCCAGATCGAGTACCGGACCCATCACGAACGCGGTCAGGAACAGCGACAGCCCCACCAGGATCTGGTTCGATGGCGTAGCACCGGTTCCGAGCGCCTGCCGCAACAGGGCCATCACGATGATGATGCGGGTGAAAGCAGTCATCGCCAGCAGAGCTGCCGGCAGCAAGGTGAAGGCACTCATCAACAGCAGCACCTGCAACGAGACCGACCATTGCTGGCCACCGGCCGGCAGATTGGTCACCGTGACGGCAGGCAGTCCGGACTGCTGCTGCGCCAACACGGGCAGTGCCAGCAGCGACAGACACGCGAACAACGCAATCCGACGAATCATGACGCAGCTCCAGGGCGCTTGAGCCGATCCAGCAGCGCGGAAAATCCCACCGGCGTCGCACTGGCGACCAGGCCCTCGGGACGCTGTTCGTAGCGATGCAGCAGGCGCACCTTGCCGGGCGTGACCGCCAGCAGCAGCCACGCCCCTGCGGCCTCGACCAGCACCACGCGCTCCTTCATGCCCAGCGACACGGCGGCTGCGACCTTCAACGGTCCGTGACTGCCGCCGGCGTTGAGTCCGCGCATGCGCGATACCAGCCAGCCCAGAACGATGATCAAGCCGATCACCAGCAGCAGGCTCATCGCCACACTGGCGAGACCGGCCGTTCCGGACG
>JBBRFN010000012.1:0-37148 GCA_038224265.1 Lysobacterales bacterium | reverse complement strand
CCACACGGTGCTGCCGTGGCCGATCCAATCCTTGTGCAGTCCGGGCAACCGCTCCAGATGCGGGCCGACCCGCTGCAGCGCCGGCGCGAAGATCGTGACGAGGCAGATCTGGCCGAGCTGCGACATGCGCTCGATGGTGGCCGGAATGTCCTTGACGTAGTACAACACCTCGCAGGCGGTGACCAGCGCGAAGCGCCCACGCGCATCGCCCCACGGCTGGCCGTAGATGTCGGTCGCGGCGAACTGCGCGTGCGGCAGTCGCGCCGTGGCGCGCTCGATCGCCCTGGCGCTGACATCGATGCCGTAGATCCGGTCGCTCAGTTTGGCCAGGTGTTCGGTCTGATGGCCCTCGCCGCAGCCGATCTCCAGCAGCGAGCCGACGCGACCGATGTCGCGCTCGATCAGGCGGTTGGTGCCGGCAAAACGCGCCTGTTCGGTGGGCGAGTCCATGTGCCATGGATCGGCGACACTGTAGGCCAGATCCAGTCGCGCGTGATTGTCGGCGCCACCGACGCCACGCATGGCGTATTTCATCCAGGTGCGGCGTACGGCTTTTTCGATCTTGCGCTTGATCGTCATCGGCAGCTCGCAGCCTCGTGGATGCAGTGGCATGCGATCGCCGGCATGGCTCAGCGACCGGCCTGTTCGGCGCTGGGGGCGACCCGCGCAAAGCGGCTGCGCAGGCGCAGCAGCGGCCGCTCCAGCAGGTAGTACGAGAGCATCGCAAAAGCCAGCGTCAGCAGCAGGTTGAGCGGAAACGTGGTGTGCGTGGCATGCAGCCTGTGGTGCAGGAACGGCTGCTGCCACAGGTACAGCGAATAGCTCAGCAATCCGACCCACACCAGTGGCTTGAAGTTGAGTATGCGCACCGCAAGCCGCTGCGGATCCCAGCGCGTGCTGGCCTCGACGATCATCGCGATCAGCACCAGCAGCAGCGGATAGCCGAACAGATCGAATACCGCCCAAGATTGGCTCAGGTGATGGATCACGAAGATCGTCGGCACCTGGATGAGCAGCCACACCGGCTCGGTGGCGGCGCGATACCACGCCATCTCGCGCAATCGATCGCGCCAGATCGCGAACAGGCAGCCGATCGCGAGTCCGTCGGCGACCGCCGGGAACACCGGCAGGTCCTCGACTGCGGTGTCGTCGATGAACACCCGCATCGCCACCCGCAATATGGGCGCGATAAGGAAGAATCCGAGCGCCAGCAGTGTGGCGCGACGCACGCCAAGGCGTGCGATGGCCAGCGGCCAGACCAGATAGAACTGCTCTTCCACCGACAGCGACCACAGGTGGCCGATTTCCCACGCCGGAACCGGCAGGTAGTTCACAGTCCAGGTGAATGCAGCCAAGAAGTCGACTGCGGCGAGATCGATCCAGCCGAGCAGATCGGCGGCGACCAGCGCGAGCAGGAAAGCCAACGAGGCAGGCAGGATGCGCAGCGCGCGGCGCGCATAGAAGGCACGCAGCGAGATGTCGCCGTGCTGCACGAGCTCGCGCAGCAGCAGGGTGGTGATCAGATAGCCCGAGATGACGAAGAACACGCGCACGCCGAGCAGGCCGTAGTCGCCCAGCAGATGTTCCAGACCCAACTCGGGAAAATTCGGCGTTGCATGCAGATGCCCGATCAGGACCAGCATGATCGCGATGCCGCGCAGGCCATCGAGCGAGGGAATCTTGCCGGCGGGAGTAGTTGCAGCGCCCATCGCACTCAACCGTGGCGCTTGCGCACGGCGTGCGCGACGTAGTGCAGCATCAGTGCGCTGGAGCGCAGCAGACCGAGGCCCTCGATCTCGCGGTAGATGCGCCATTGCCAGCCGGCCGCACGCAGTTTGTTCGACGAAACCGAGCCACCGCGCACGGTGTAGTACGCCAGTGGCTGCGCATGCGGCACCCGTGCGGCGCGCCCGGCGCGGCGCACCAGTTCGAGCCAGAACACATAGTCCTCATGCCCGACCTTGCGGAAGTGCGCCGCGCCGAGGCGGCGGTCGTACATGCCGGTCAGATTGCCGATGTGGTTGCTGCGCAGCATGCGCGCATAGTCGACCTCGGCGGGCGGGTCGACCTGCGAAAGCGCGCTGCCGTCCTCGCGCACGCGCTGATAGGCGGTGTAGCTGATCGCCAGATCGCGCGCGCGCATATCGGCCACCTGCAGTTCGAGCTTGGCCGGCGCCCAGCGGTCGTCGGCATCCAGGAACGCGATCCAGCGCCCGCAAGCGGCATCGATGCCGGCGTTGCGCGCTGCCGCCACGCCAGCGTTGGCGGGCAGGGCAATAGCGCGGATGCGGCTGTCCCGTGCGGCCCAATGGCGCAGGCGCGCGAGCGAATCATCGGTCGAGCAGTCGTCGACGGCCAGCAGCTCCCAGTCGCGGAAATGCTGCGCGAGCAGGCTGCCGATCGAATGTTCGAGCCATTCCGCGGCGTTGAACACCGGCATGACGATGCTCACCTGCCGATCGACACCGTGCGCGCTCATGGACGCCAAAGGCTACGGCGGATCTGCACGGAGGCGTGTCCAAAAGGGGCGTCTGCAAGGCCGGAAGACGCGATCGACGGCGGGCCATCCACTTCCTCGCAGCCGACCGTCGGCTGCCGCGCTCCTTGCAAACGGTGGACTCTCCGACCCATAAATTACCAGATGTGAAGACGCGCGGTGTTCCGCCAGGGGGCCGCGGCGCCGCATACTCGGTGAATGATTGCGCCATCGACCGCAGCGGTATTCGTCGCGCGGCCGGCGGAACTGGCCGCCGGCGCAAGTCGCTTCGGCATTGCGCGCCTGCTCGATGACGAGGATCTGCAGCAAACGCAGCGGTTTCGCCATGCGCAGCATCGCGCGCTGGCTACCGCATCGCGGCTCCTGCAGCGCATTGCGTTGGGCTGGGCGGCAACGCTGCCGCCGCTGCCGGCGCGGTCGCTGCGCTTCGTGCGCGATGTGCGGGGTCGTCCGTGGGTGGCAGAGCCCGCGGTCGCCCGTTCGCTCGGGTTCAGCGTGGCCAATACCGAGGCAATGGTGGCCTGTGCGGTGATTCGCGACGCCGCAATCGGCCTCGATATCGAGCACTTGCGCGACGAGCTGCCGCACGAGCTGTTGACCAGCTGTTTGACGGCCGACGAGCGCGCCGTGCTCGTCGGCCTGCCGCCCGCGCAACAGGCCGCGCGCTTTTTTGCACTGTGGACGCTCAAGGAGTGCTACCTGAAAGCGCTTGGGCGGGGCCTCGATGTGCCGCTGGATACACTGGGTTTTGCCATCAACAGCGCAGGTTCCAGCGCGTCGCTCTCCAGTGCAAGCCCGCTCGACGTCGATTGGCGCTTCCAGCTGCTTGACGTCGGGCCACGGCACGTCGCAGCGCTGTGCGTGCCCGGTGATCTGCCGCTACGGCAGTATTGGGTGAGTTGGGTCGGCGAAAGCTGGCAATTCAGTGCCACCGAGCAGCCAGCGCCTGCGCTATAGCGCGGCGGGCGGGAACGTCTTGCCGAACCAGGCCTGCACGGTGTTGAGTAGCGCCGCCTGCGCGGCGCGTTCGGTAAAGGTGTGGTTGGCGTCCGGGAAGAACGCCACCTCGACCCGCCCGCGCAGCGCGGGAAAGGTCTCGAACAGCTGCTGCGGATGGTTGTAGCGCACACTCAGCGCACCGGAATAGATCATCAGGATACGCACGCCGCGATCGGCCAACTGCCCCAACTCGGCGCCAAACAGCGCGGCGGGCGGAGGCTGCCGCGCGCTTTGCGCTGCCGCCTCGGAAGTTCTTGCGGTAGCTGGCGCGAGGCGCCGCCGCAGCGCTGCTGCAGACTTCTTCAACGCGCCGACAGCGCCGTTGCTGCGCAGTTTCCGCAGCGCCTCGCGCAGCCGCGCCTGCGGGCTGGCGTAGGCGGCAGGATCGATCAGCACCACGCCTTCGACTCGCGCATCGATGAGCGCGGTCGCCAAGGCATTGTCGGCGCCCGCGCACACGCCAAACAGGACGTAGCGCGACGGGCCGCCGTTGGCGCCCAGTCGGTCGATCAACTGTCGCGTATCGGCGACTGCGCTGTCCCGGAAATCAAGATCACCCGGCACTGCGCGGCTGTCGCCGATACCGGAAAGATCGACCCGCACGGTGACAAAGCCCGCACCAGCCAGGCGGCGCGCGAGGCGCACATGCAGCCGGTGCGGCCCCACCCGATGGAGCACGCCGGCGTTGAGGATCACGACCCCCGGATTGGCACGCGACTTGGCCGGTTCGGTGGCGATCGCGACCAGATGGGTGTCGCCATCGAACTCGACCACGCTTTCACGCTTGTAATCTTCCATGACTGTCAGGACCTGCGGCACCGGCCGGTCGCTTATGATAATCAGAACTATAGCCGACGGTCTGGCAATGCAGATTCGCTTCCTTGAGGCCAATGGACGGCACCTGCTGACGTGCCTGCACAGTTCACCCAGACTGCGCGCACGCAGCGCGGCGGTGTTGCTGTGCAATCCATTCGGCGAGGAAGCCGTGCGCGCACACCGCAGCTTCCGCGTGTTGGCTGATCGACTGGAGCAGGCCGGCTATGCCAGTTTGCGCTTCGACTACGCAGGTACCGGCGATTCTTCCGGCGAGATCGAGCAATACGGCATTGACGACTGGGCGGCTGATATCGCCAGTTGTGCGGCCGAGCTGCAGGCGAGCTCCGGTGCGCCGCGTCTGGTGTTGGTTGGCCTGCGGTTCGGCGCCGCGCTCGCCGCGCACGCGGCCAGTCGGCATAACCTGGCACTGCGCCACCTGGTGCTGTGGGATCCGGTGGTCGACGGTGCAGCGTTGCTGGAGGAGATGGACCGTGCCCATGCCATCTACATGCGCGAGGAGGTCGGCGCCGATGGCTGGCGTGACAACCGGCCGGTCGGGCCCGACGATCAACTCACCGAGGCTCTGGGAACTTCGATCAGCCGCAGGCTGGCCGCTGAGCTGGCGCAGATCCAGCTGTGGCGCGATCCGCCGCAGGTCGACCATCTGTCGGTGGTCGGCGCGCGGCACTCGGATGCGATCGCGAAACTGCGTGAACGACTGCCGGATAGCGGCAACGTGCGTTGGATCGACACCAGTGGCGCGGGCAGCTGGAACTCCGATGCCGCGTTGAATGCTGCGATCGTGCCTATGGAAGAGGTTCTCGCTATTGTGGCGCGGGTCGAGGCGCTGAGCCCCTGAATCGGTGGATCCATGAGCGAAGGAACGCAAGCTGCGCCCGCAAATGGTTCGACAAACGCTCGCGGCGGGTTTCGCCTCGAGGCGACCGTGCATGGCCTTTTTCGCGAGTGCGCTGCAGCCCATCCGCAGCGGACGGCGCTGCTGTGGGACGGCGGCGAGATGTCGTACGCCGAGCTCGATGCGCGGTCCGAGGCGCTGGCAGCGGCGCTGATCGAGCGTGGCGTGCTGCCGGAGCAGATCGTGGCACTGTGCCTGCCACGTTCGGCCGCAGCGATCGTGTCGATGCTGGGGGTGTTGAAGGCTGGCGCTGCATACCTGCCGCTGGACCCCGAGCATCCGGATGCGCGGCTGGCCTTCCTGCTCGCCGACGCACAGGTCGGCCTGGTGGTGAGCGACGCGGCGCATGCCGCACGCATGCGCAGGCTCGCGCCGCAGGTATTGGTTGCGCAGCTCGGCGCGATCCAGGTGAGCACGAGTGCCGCGCTGCCCGAGCAAACCACTGCAGTCGGGCGCGCCTACGTGATGTACACCTCCGGCTCGACCGGCGAGCCCAAGGGAGTGGAGATCGAGCACCGCTCGATCGTGCGCCTGGTCGGTGCGGTCGACTATGTGCAGCTGGATGCTTCGACCTGTTTCCTGCATGCCGCTCCGCTGGGATTCGATGCCTCGACGCTGGAGATCTGGGGCCCGCTACTCAATGGCGGTCGCTGCGCGATCTTCGCTGCCCCGCTGCCGCATGCGCGTGCGCTGGCAACCGCGATCGCCGCCCACGCGGTGACCAGCGCATGGCTGACCGCGGCGCTGTTCAACGCAGTGATCGACGAGGATCCCGGCGCCCTGCGCGGCCTGCGCGAATTGCTGATCGGTGGCGAGGCGCTGTCGCCTTCGCACGTGCGCCGCGCCCTGGCCGCACTGCCGGCCACGCAACTGGTCAATGGCTATGGGCCGACCGAGTGCACGACGTTCACCACTACGTATGCGATTCCGCGTGACCTGCCGCCGGATGCCAGCAGCATCCCGATCGGACGTGCCATCGCCGATACCCACGTCCAAGTTCTCGACGCTGCGCGCAATCCGGTGCCTGAGGGCGAAACCGGAGAACTTTATATAGGTGGCCGTGGACTTGCGCGCGGCTATCTCGCGCGCCCGGCACTGACCGCCGAATGCTTTGTCGAAGACCCGTTGCGGCCGGGCGAGCGCCTCTACCGTAGCGGCGACCTGGTGCGCTGGTGCGCGGCCGATGTGCTGCAATACGTTGGTCGCGTCGACCAGCAGCTCAAGGTCCGCGGCTATCGCATAGAGCCCGGCGAGATCCAGGCGCGACTTAACGCGCTGCCTGGTGTGCGCGCGAGCGCGGTGGTGGCGCGCGGCAACACGGGCGAGAGCAAGCGCCTTGTCGCCTATCTGGTGGCGACCGACGGGGCTTTCGATATCGCCGGAGTGCGGGCTGCGCTGGCCACCGAGCTGCCCGAGTGGATGCTGCCTGCGGAATTCGTGCGCTTGGACGCGTTGCCGCTGACCGCCAACGGCAAACTCGATCGCGCAGCCTTGCCCGCTCCCACGCGCGAGCGACCGCCATTGCGGCAGGCGCTGCGTTTGCCGGCAGGTCAACGCGAAGTCGCGATCTGCGCCGCATTCGCCGCGGTGCTGGACCTCTCGCAAGTCGGCGCCGACGACGGCTTCTTCGAGCTCGGCGGTGACTCGCTCCGCGCGCTGCGCGTGCTGGCGCGATTGCGTGCCGCGGGAATCGGCGATATCGCGCCAGCGCTGTTGTTCGAACATCCAAGCGCGGCGGCGCTGGCGCTCGCACTCGACGCAGCGCCACGCCCGCTGCCGGCGCGCGGGCCGCGACGTGGCACCGATCCCGGCGAGCCGATCGCCATCGTCGGCATGGCCGGTCGCTTCCCTGGCGCGACCGACATCGAGGCGTTCTGGCGCAATTTGTGCGAGGGCCGCGAGTCGATCACTTTCTTCGAAGAGGATGCGCTCGATGCCGCGGTGCCGGCCGCACTGCGTGCCGATCCCGCGTACGTGCGCGCGCGCGGCGTGATCGACGATGTCGAGTGTTTCGATGCGGCCTTCTTCGGCGTGTCGCCGCTGGAGGCGCAGCTGATGGACCCGCAGCAGCGCCACTTCCTCGAAGTCGCATGGTTGGCACTGGAGCACGCCGGCCACGTGCCGGAACAGCTGGCCGGTCCGGTTGGCGTGTTCGGCGGCATGTACAACGCAAGCTACTACCAGCGCCATGTGTTGGCACGGCCTGATCTGATCGCGCGCCTCGGCGAGCTGAACACGATGCTGGCCAATGAAAAGGACTATCTGACCAGCCGCACCGCACACAAACTGGGTCTCAATGGTCCGGCGGTGAGCGTAAACACCGCCTGCTCGACCTCGCTGGTAGCCACCGCGATGGCGATCGACAGCCTGCGCGCAGGCGCCTGCGATCTCGCGCTCGCTGGCGGGGTGGCAATCACCTGCCCGCCGCGCAGCGGATACCTGTATCAGGAAGGCGCGATGGCCTCCCCGGATGGGCATACGCGCGCCTTCGATGCGCGCGCCGCAGGCACCGTGTTTTCCGATGGCGTGGCCGTCGTCGCACTGCGTCGGCTGTCGGATGCGATCGCCGATGGCGACACCGTGTACGCGGTAATCCGCGCAGCTGCGGTCAACAACGACGGTGCCGAGCGCGCGAGCTTCACCGCGCCGAGTCCGGCCGGGCAGGCCGCAGTGATTGCTGCCGCGCACGATGCGGCCGGCATCGATGCGCGCAGCATCTCGTATGTCGAAGCCCATGGCACCGCGACCCCGATCGGCGATCCGATCGAGATCGAAGGACTCACGCGTGCGTTCCGCCGCAGTGGTGCGGACACCGGGTACTGCGCGATCGGGTCGCTCAAGAGCAATGTCGGCCATCTGGTGATCGCCGCGGGTGCGGCCAGCCTGATCAAGACCGCGCTGGCCCTGCATCGGCGGATCCTGCCGCCGACCATCGGCTTCGAGCAGCCCAATCCGCAGATCGACTTCGCCGCCACGCCGTTCGTGCCGCAGGCGCGATTGGCCCCATGGCCGCAGGGTGCGGGTCCGCGCCGCGCTGGCGTGAGTTCGTTCGGTTTCGGCGGCACCAATGCGCATGCGGTGCTAGAGGAATTCCCGCGCACCGCGGTCGCTGCCGCCGCGCGCAACATGCAGCTGATCGTGCTCTGCGCACGCACGCGGGAAGCACTGACCGAATCCGCCGCGCGCCTGGCCGATCATTTGCTGGACAGCCGCGATGGCGGCGGCGCGCAGCAGTCCCTCGCCGATGTGGCGCATACGCTTCGCGCAGGCCGGCGCCGCTTTGCGCAGCGCCGCTTCGTGGTCGCAGCCTCGCACGCGGATGCCGCGGCTCGCCTGCGTGATCCGTCAGCGTCGCGTGCCGACATCGGCGCCGCGCCGAAGCTGGTGTTCGCCTTTCCCGGCCAGGGTTCGCAATACGCCGCCATGGGCAGTGGGCTGTATGCGAGCGAGCCGGTGTTCCGCGAGGCCTGCGAGCGCTGCTTCACCATCCTCGCGCCGCTGCTGGGCGAAGACCCGCGCGCACTGCTCTATGCCGACCGTGCCGAGGCGCTGGTCGCCACGCGCATCACCCAGCCTGCGGTATTCGTGCTCGAGTACGCGCTGGCGCAGCTGTGGCTGCATTGGGGCCTCAAGCCCACGGCGCTGATCGGCCACAGCGTGGGCGAGTTCGTCTGCGCGGTGCTGGCCGGCGTGATGCCGCTCGCCGACGCGCTCGCACTGGTCGCCGAACGCGGCCGATTGATGCAGTCGATGCCGGCGGGCAGCATGCTGTCGGTGCGACTACCTGCCGCTGCAATGGCATCGCGCCTGCCGGTTTCTGTGTCGATCGCGGCCGAGAATGCGCCGGCGCTTTGCGTGGTCGCTGGCCCCACTTGCGATATCGAAGCGCTGCAAGAGCAGCTCGCGCGCGAACATGTGGCCACGAAACGGCTGGTCACCTCGCACGCGTTCCACTCGCCGATGATGGATCCGGTGGTCGAGCCGCTGGCCGCCGCGCTGGCGCGCATTTCGCTGCACGCGCCGGCGATTCCGATCGTGTCCACGGTCAGCGCCGATTGGCTCGATGCCGCACAGGCCATCTCGCCACGCTACTGGGCCGAGCATCTGCGCCGGCCGGTGCGCTTTGGACCTGCGTTGGCGAAAGCGCTGGCGGGTGGCGATGCGCTCATGCTGGAGATCGGCCCGCGGGCCACGCTGTCGGCCTTGGCGCGCCAGGTGGTCGAGGGCAAGCACACGCGACCGCTGGCAGTGGCGAGCCTCGCCGACACGCCCGAAGGCGAGCCCGAAGCGGTCGCCGCCGCGCTCGGCCAGCTGTGGACGCTCGGCATCGAGCCCGACTGGAAGGCTTATCGTGCGGGGCAAGCGCGGCAGCGGGTCGCACTGCCGGGCTATCCCTTCGCGCGCCAGCGTCACTGGATAGATGCCACCGCCGCGCATGTGGCGCTCGGCATCGCAGCACCGGCCGCAGCAGTCGAGCGCGCCCCCGACGCATCGCCAGCGCCGGTCGCGGCCACCGTGGCGCAGGACTCGACTGCGCGGCTGCGCGCGTTGGTCGAGGAAGTCAGCGGCACCGAGATTGCCCCCGCCGACGTCGACACGCCGTGGCTGGAGCTCGGGCTCGACTCGCTGGCCCTGACCCAGCTCGCGTTGGCCGTGCAGCGTGCATTCGGCGTCAAGGTGAGCTTCCGCCAGATCATGGAGCGCTACGCTAGCGTGGCGAGCCTCGCCGAGCTTCTTGCACCGACTGGGTTCACGGCCACGCCACAGACGCCAGCGAACGCAGCGGACACACAAGATTCGCTTCCCGCCGCCACCGATAACCCCGATCCATCCGCGCAGCCGTTGCGCTACGACGTCAAGACCGCCTTCGGTGCGATCGCGCGCATCCATACGCGTGCGGATCAACTCACGCCGCAGCAGCGCGCGCGCCTGAATGCGCTGATCGCGCGCTATACCGCCAGGACCGGGCGCTCCAAGGCCTACACCAGCGAGCATCGCGCGCAGATGGCCGACCCGCGCGTGGTCAACGGCTTTCGCCCGCTGACCAAGGAGCTGACCTATCAGCTGGTCATCGAGCGCTCGCGGGGCAGCCGCATGTGGGACCTCGACGGCAACGAATATGTCGACGTGCTGTCGGGCTTCGGCATGAGCCTGTTCGGCTGGCAGCCGGACTTCCTGCGCGAGACCCTGCATGCGCAGATCGAGCGCGGCTACGAGATCGGCCCGCAGCACGTGCTGGCCGGCGAAACCGCCGCACTTTTCTGCGAGGTCACCGGCGCCGCGCGCGCGGCATTCTGCAATACCGGATCCGAGGCGGTGATGGGCACCATGCGCATCGCGCGCACCGTGACCGGGCGCAGCCTGATCGCGATCTTCGCCGGCGCCTACCACGGCATCTTCGACGAAGTGATCGTGCGCGGCGCAAAAAACCAGCGCAGCATCCCGGCCGCGCCCGGCATCATGCCTAGCGCGACGCAGAACGTGATCGTGCTCGACTACGGCACGCCCGAGTCGCTGGACATCCTGCGCAAGCGAGCGCACGAACTCGCTGCAGTGCTGGTCGAGCCGGTGCAAAGCCGCCGGCCCGATTTCCAGCCGGTCGAGTTCCTGCGCGAGGTGCGCGAGCTCACCCGTGCGTCCGGCACCCTGTTGATCTTCGATGAGGTGGTGACCGGCTTCCGCGCGCATCCACGTGGGGTGCAGGGATTGTTCGGTATCGACGCCGATCTCGCGTCCTACGGCAAGGTCGTCGGTGGCGGCTTCTCGATCGGCGTGATTGCCGGCAAGCGCGAGTTCATGGACGCGCTCGACGGTGGCCACTGGCAATACGGCGACGCTTCGATCCCCAGCGTCGGCGTGACCTATTTCGCCGGCACCTTCGTGCGCCACCCGCTGGCGCTGGCCGCGTCCAAGGCGGTGCTGGTGCATCTGCGCGATGCCGGACCTGCGCTGCAGCAGAAACTGACCGCGCGCACCGCGGCAATGGTGGCGCGGATCAATGCGCAGATGGATGCCTTGGGCGCGCCGTTCCGGCTCAAGACCTACGCCTCTTGGTGGCGCAACAACTTCACCGAGGACCTGCCATATGGGGATCTGATTTACACCATGCTGCGCGATCGCGGCATCCATATTCTCGACAACTTCCCGTGCTTCCTGACCACCGCGCACACCGAGGCCGACATCGAGCGGATCATCGCGGCCTATCGCGAGGCCGCGGCCGAGATGATCGCCAGCGGCTTCTTTCCAGCGCGGCACGCCGAAGCCGCGCTCGAAGGCGGTGGTCGCGTGGTGCCCAGCACCGAGCCGCAGCGCGAGGTCTGGCTTGCCGATCGATTCGGCACCGAGGCCTCACTGGCCTACAACGAATCGGTGAGCCTGCATTTGCGCGGCGCACTGGATACGCACGCGCTGCGCGCCGCACTGCGTGCACTGCCGCAGCGCCACGACGCACTGCGTGCGACCTTCACCGACGACGGCACCATGCTGCAGGTGCCAGCAATCACGGCGGACATCGATGTGCCGCTGCACGACGCCGCCGGCGCGGCCGACCCGCAGGCTTTCGTTGAGGAGATCGCCGACCGCCACGTTCGCGAGCCCTTCGATCTCGCGCGCGGCCCGCTGCTGCGTGCCGACTTGGTGCGCCTGGCAGACGAACACCATGTGCTGGTGCTCAGCGGCCACCATATCGTGCTCGACGGCTGGTCGTTCGGCGTGGTGGTGCGCGATCTCGCCGCACTGTATCGCGCGCTGCGCGAGCCGGCCGCAGCGCTGCCACCAGCGCCTTCGTTCGCCGACTATGCGCTGGCGGAATCCACGCCCGACGACGCCGCACAGCGCGAGGCTTCACTGCACTGGTGGACGCACCGCTTCGCCGACGGCGTACCGGTGCTGGAGCTGCCCACCGACCGCCCCCGTCCACGCCAGCGCAGCACAACCTCGGCGCGCTGCGACCACCTGCTGCCGCCGGAGCTGCTGGCAGCACTGCGCAAGCTGGGTGCACGGCATGGCGCGAGTCTGTCGGCGACGATGCTGGCCGGCTTCGCCGCGCTGCTGCATCGGCTCACCGGGCAGGACGACCTGGTGGTCGGTCTGCCCGCCGCGGCACAGGCGGCCAATGGGCACGGGGCCTTGGTCGGCCATTGCGTGCATATGCTGCCGCTGCGCCTGGCGCCGACGGGCGCTGCGCGGTTCGGCGAGTTCATCGGCCATGCGCGGCAAGTGCTGCTCGATGCTACCGAGCACCAGTCGATCACCTTCGGCAAGCTGCTGCAAGCGCTGGCGATCGCGCGCGAACCTTCGCGCCTGCCGCTGATCAGTGTGATCTTCAACATCGACCAAGCGCTGACCGGCGACGCGGAGTCGATTCCGGGCCTGGTGCTCGACCTCAGCGCGAACCCGCGGGTCAGCGAGACCTTCGAGCTGTTCATCAACGCGGTCGACACCGGTGTCGCGGGACTGCGGCTGGAGTGCCAGTACTCCACGGCGTTGTTCGACGCGCAGACCATCGCGCGCTGGCTCGGCGGTTTGCAGCGTTTGCTGGAGGGCGCGGTGCACGATGCACAGTGCACGCTCGCGCGTCTGCCGCTGTTGCTCGAGACCGACCGGGCGCTGCTGGATACTTGGAATCGCAACACGCGGGATTTTCCGCGCGCCACCCGCATCGAATCGCTGCTGCTGGCACACGCCGATCGCACGCCGCAGCGCATCGCGGTCCACGCCGGGACCGATCGCCTTTCCTACGCGGCACTCGCGCAACGCAGTGCCGCCGTCGCTGCCTCGCTGGCGGCCGCGGCCGTGCGCTGCCGGGACCGCGTTGGACTCCTGCTTGATCGCGATGTGCATCTGCTGCCGGGCCTGCTCGGCGCGCTGCGCGCCGGCGCCTGCTATGTACCGCTCGACCCGGCATTCCCTGCCGAGCGCCTGCGGTTCATGGTCGCCGACGCGCAACTCGCTGCCATCCTGTGTTCGCGTGCGCAACTGGCGCTGGCGCAGGACATGGCTGCGGGGCTGCCGATCGTCGTTGTCGACGCCGACGTCGACCCAAGCAGGTCGATGGCGGTGCCTGCGCACACCGGCGATGCGCACGATCCGGCATACATGATCTATACCTCGGGCTCGACCGGGCGGCCGAAGGGCGTGCTGGTGCCGCACTGCGCGGTGCTGAACTTTCTGGCCAGCATGCAGTGCGAACCGGGCATGGGCGCTGGCGACCGCATGCTCGCGCTGACTACGCTGTCGTTCGATATCGCGGTGCTCGAACTGTTCCTGCCCTTGCTGTGCGGATCCGAGGTGCGGATCGCATCGCGCGCGGATTCGACCGATCCGCAGCCACTGCGGCAGCTGGTCGAGTCCTATGCGCCGACCCGGCTGCAGGCCACACCCTCCGCCTGGCGAATGCTGCTGGACAGCGGTTGGTCCGGTGCGCCGGATTTGGTCGCGCTGGTTGGCGGCGAAGCTTTGCCGCCAGATCTTGCCGATGCGCTGCAGGCGCGCTGCATGGCGGTCTGGAATCTGTATGGGCCGACCGAGACCACGGTGTGGTCGACTGCCTGGCCAGTCGCCAACAATGTGCGTGGAATCGCGGTCGGCCGTCCAATCGCCAACACCACGATCTGGGTGCTGGACGCCGAACAGCAGTCATGTCCGATCGGCGTGGCTGGCGAAATCTGGATCGGCGGCGCTGGTGTTGCGCTCGGGTACCACCGCCGCGCGGAATTGACCGACGAACGCTTTCAGGCGCTGGCGGTGGCCGATGGTGCACGCTGCTATCGCACTGGCGATCGTGGGCGTTGGCGCAACGATGGCGTGCTCGAGCATCTGGGTCGGCTCGACGATCAGATCAAGCTGCGCGGCTACCGGATCGAACTGGGCGAGATTGAAGCCACCGCACGACGCCAGCCGGGCGTGACCGATGCGGTGGCCGTCGTCCGCGAACTCAGGCCCGGCGACAGCCGGCTGCTGCTGTACGTGGTGCTCGACGCTGCGACCGCGCTCGATGAGCCCGCTCTGCGCAGCGGCCTGCGGCGCGAACTTCCCGACTACATGGTGCCGCAGCACCTGCTCGCAATCGCTGCGGTGCCGCGCCTGCCCAATGGCAAGACCGACCGCAATCGCCTGCCGCTGCCGGCAGCGGTGTCGGCAACCGCGCCGACGCCGACGCCGACGCTGGTCACGCCGCACGATCCGCTTGAAGCGCTGATCGCACGGCTGTACGCCGACGTACTCGTCTTGCCGCAGGTCGGCGTCGACGACGACTTCTTCACCCTCGGTGGTCATTCGCTGCTGGCAGCACAACTGGTTGCAAGGCTGGGCCGTGAACTGGGTCGCCAGGTGCCGATGCGGATCGCTTTCGAGCGACCCTGCGTGGCGGCGCTTGCCTCATGGCTGCGAGAGAGTGAACCTGCCGCCGAAGCGCTGCCCAGTATTCCGCGCCGCGCACTGTCTGGTCCTGCGCCACTGTCGTTGATGCAGCAGCGTGTGTGGTACCTCGAGCAACTGCATCCCGGACGCACGGTCTACAACGTGCCGTCCGCACATCGATTGCACGGCGTGCTTGATCGCAATGCGCTGGAGCGCGCATTCGCCGCGATGGTCGCGCGCCAGGCCAGCCTGCGCACCGTGATCCGCAGTGCCGCCGGCGAGCCGGGTCAGCACGTGTTGCCGGTGGTCGACACCACGCTGACCATGCACGACCTGTCCAGCATCGATCCCGAATCCCGCGAGTCGGCGTTGGCCGCCCGCCTCGCTGCGCAGATCGCAGTCGCCTTCGATCTCGCGCGCGGGCCGCTGTTCCGCGCGGCGCTGTACCGCCTCGACGATGCGCACCACGTACTGTTCTTTATGGCCCACCACGCAGTCTGGGACGGCTGGTCGTTCGATCTGTTCTACGAAGAAATGGCAACGCTGTATGCGGCATTCACTGCGGGCGTCGAACCGACGTTGGCGCCGCTCGCGGTCGAGTACCCTGACTTCGCCGCTTGGCATCGGGGCTGGATGGACGGCCCGCAGTTGGCAACGCAGTTGGACCATTGGCGCAGCAAGCTCGAGGGTGCGCCCGAGCATCTCGAGTTGCCGACCGATTTTTCGCGCCCACCCACGCAAAGTGGCGATGGCGACACCGCGTGGCTAAGGGTTCCCGATGCCACCGCAAGCAAGCTGCGCGAGATTGCCGCGCGCGAGGGCGCGACCGTGTTCATGATTCTGCTCTCGGCATGGGCACTTCTGCTGCATCGGCTTGCCGGGCAGGACGAGGTAGTGGTGGGCACGCCGGTCCGCGGGCGTGCGCTACCCGAGCTGGAAAAGGTGATGGGCTTTTTCGTCAACGCGCTGCCATTGCGTCTGCGGGTGGCGGGTGTATTGGACTTTGCCAGCCTGCTGCGTGTCGTGCGCGGCGAGGTGATCGATGCCTTCGGCCACCAGGATGTTCCTTTCGAGCATCTGGTACGGGTGGTCGACCGGCGTCGCGACAGCAGCCGCTTTCCGATCTATCAGGCCTTCTTTTCGTATCAGGATGCGCGTGCGCGCCCGGCGCGCTGGGCACAGCTCGCGCATCAGAATCTGCCGGTGTTCCAGCCGGCCGCCGCACAGGATCTCGCGCTATGGTTCCTCGACGGTGCGACCGGACTGGTGGGTGGTCTGAACTACAACACCGACATCCTGCGCGGCGAGAGTGTCGAGCTGATCCGTGCGCGCTACCTTGCGCTGCTGGACGATATCGCAGGCGATATCGCGCGCCCGTTGTCGAGTCTTCTGCGCCCTGCCGCTGGCGAGCTGGCGCAGATCGCGCAGTGGAATCACAGCGGCCGCGAGCTGCCCTCCGAAGCATCGATCGACGGCTTTCTGCTGGCGGCGATGCGCGCTGCTGGCGATAGAACTGCGGTGCGCTGGGGCGATGCGCGCGTCTCGCACGGCGAACTGGCCGATCGCGCTTTGCGAGTCGCTGGCGCCCTGCACTCGCGCGGGATCGGTGCGGGCGACATCGTTGGCCTGCATCTTCAACGCACGCCCGATCTACTGGCCGCGCTGCTCGGCGTGTTGGCCGCCGGTGCTGCCTATCTGCCACTGGACCCAGCCTTTCCGCTCGAGCGCCTGCGCTTCATGCTCGACGATGCCGGCGCGCGATTGTTGCTGTTCGATGCCGATGTCGATGCACTCGCTTGGCCGGCCGATCGCAGTCTCGCACTCGCAGCGGCGTTGGCCACACCGGTCGAGACAGAGCTGTCGCCAACCGCAGGTGGCGAATCCTGCGCCTACGTGATCTACACCTCGGGCTCCACCGGCAAGCCCAAAGGGGTGCGCGTGGCGCATCGATCAGTGCTGAACTTCCTGGCGGGAATGCGCGATCGTCCGGGCCTGGCGGCCGAGGCGCGACTGGCTGCAGTGACCACGCTGTCGTTCGATATCGCGGTGTTGGAGCTGCTGCTGCCACTCGCGGTGGGGGCAAGCATCGTGCTGGTGCCGCGCGAGGTGGCAAGCGACGGCCGCGCCTTGCGGGCACTGATCGAACACGAACGGGTCGACACGATGCAAGCCACCCCCGCGACGTGGCGGCTGCTGCTGGAAGCCGGTTGGCGTGGCAGTTCGCGCTTCACCGCGCTATGCGGCGGCGAGGCCCTTTCGGTCGATCTCGCCGAGGCCCTGCTGGCGCGCACCGGCGCGCTGTGGAACATGTACGGTCCGACCGAGACCACGGTGTGGTCGACCTGCGCGCGAATCGCGGCTGGACAAGGCGAGATCACCATCGGTACGCCGATCGCCAATACCGCAGTTCGTGTGGTTGATGCCGCTGGCAGCGATGTGCCGATCGGCGTGCCGGGCGAGCTGTGGATCGGCGGCGCCGGTGTCGCGCTGGGCTACCACCAGCGGCCACAGCTCACGGCCGAGCGCTTCGTCGAAGATCCCGCAAGTGAGCACTCACGCTGGTACCGCACCGGCGATCTTGGTCGCTGGCGCAGCGATGGCCTGCTGCAGCACCTCGGTCGCCTCGATGAGCAGGTCAAGATTCGCGGCTATCGCATCGAGACCGGTGAGATCGAGGCGGTCCTCGCGCGCCATGCAGTCATCGCGCAGGTTGCAGTGGTAGCGGCACCGGGTCCTGACGGCGCGCCGCGACTGCTCGCCTACGTGGTGGGTCGCGACGGCGTGCGGCCCGATTCGGCCGAGCTGCGCGAGTACCTCAGAACCGATCTGCCCGACTACATGCTGCCGGCGCAGTTCATTGCACTCGATGACCTGCCGCTGACACCGAATGGCAAGGTCGATCGGCGTGCGCTGCCGGCGCCGTCGTCGGTGGCAGCTGCAGCGCGCGAGCTGCATGCCGACGCGCCACGCAGCGAGGCCGAACTGCTCGTCGGGCAGGTCTGGAGCGAGCTGCTGGGAGTCGCGCGCATCGACCGTGGCGACAACTTCCTCGATCTGGGCGGGCATTCGCTGCTGATCATGCGCGCCGTGGCGTTGATCGAGGCGCGCAGCGGCGTGGCTCTCGGGCCGCGTGGTTTCGTGTTCCAGAGCCTCGCACAAGTCGCCGCCGAACTCGAACGCGGCATCGACGCCAAACCGCGCGCCGCCGGCGTCGAAACCGCAGATCCACCGTCATGGTTGCAGCGAATGCGCGCGCTGTTTGCGCGCCGCGGCCGCTGAATCGCCGCCGATCGCGCGACAACGCGAGGCTCAGCCCTGCGGCAGCGCGCCTGAATGCACGAAATAGAATCCGGAGTACGCCTTGACATCAAGGCCGCGGGTAAACGGGATGCAGCAGTATTGCTCGCGATTGATCCAGTCGTCGACCAGGCGATAGCCGAGGGCGCCCATCTGGGCGATGACATCGGCGCGGCGGTAGATCCGATACGGATGGAACGCGCGCCCGGTCGACTGTACGGTTACGAAGCTGTGGCTGTCGTGCACCGGCAGCTTGTTGATCAGCACGTGCGCTGGTCGCGCGCGCATGCGTTCGAGCAGCTGCGGCAGCGATAGATCGACGTACTGCAATGAACCGGCCAGCAGTAGGATGTCGGCGTCGGCGCCGTCCTCGATCCGGTCGGTGAATTCCAGGCCTTGCACACCACGTTCGGCCGCCAGCGCGCGTCCTTCGGCAATGATCGACGGCACGTCGCATACCCGCCAGCGCAGGCCTTCCGGGTAGCGCAGATACTCCCGCCAACCGTACCAACTAACGCCGACGTGCCCACCGTAGTCGAACACGCAGGAATCGGCGCGCAGCAGATCGCGCAGCCAGAACAGTACGGCATAGTCGCTCTCGCAGGCTTTGCCCATACGCTGCCGATACATGCCCCGCAATGCATCGTGGTCGTAGCCGACCCGGGCGCCCTGCGGTATCGCGGCTTCGGCATCGGCGAAATTGGTGTAAACGCCACTGAACCGGTTCGGCGGCATGCGGTCGAAGTGCCGTGCGTAGGCCCATGACAGCAGCTGTTTGAGCACAGGCACTCGCCATGCGTGGTGCAGGCAGCGCTCGCCGATGGCGTAGAAGTCCATGCAACGAGAATACCAGCTGGCGTACCATCGACTGCCATGCACAAACCTGCAATCCAGACCGAATCCGAGCCCTTCGATCCGTGGAAGGTACAGTCGGTGTGCCATTCATTGGCAGATCATCCGCTACTGCGCATCGAGTCCCTGGTTGAGCTCGGGAAGCGGCTGGAAGCGCGCCGCCTGGTGCGTACCCACAGCGATCGCGCTACCGCCGGCACCAGTTTTGCCGATGCGCCGAGCCTGCATCCGAACGCCAAGGGTGCTGGGGCCACGCTGGCCGACATCGCCAACGCGAAGGCATGGATGTCGCTGCTCAATGTGCAGGCCGATCCGGCGTATCGCACCCTGGTCGACGAGGTACTCGACGCCGTGCGACCGATGGTTCAGGCCCACGATCCGGGCATGTGCTTTCGCGGCGGCTGGATATTCATCAGTTCACCGGGCGCGGTAACTCCGTTCCATATCGACCATGAGCACAACTTCATCCTGCAGATCCGCGGAAAAAAACGCCTCTACACATGGGATCCCTTCGATCGCTTGGTGCTGCCGGAACAGGGCCTTGAGCAATTTCACGAGCATAATTCGCGCGCTCTCGTGCTGTGGCGCGAGGACTTCCGCAGTCGTGCTCGCGTGTTCGATCTCCACCCTGGCATGGGTGGTTACATGCCATCGACCAGCCCGCACATGGTCGAGAACGGCGACCAGCCGTCGATAACGGTCAGTTTCACCTACTACACCGATGCAACGCGCCGGCGCGAGATGCTCTATCGCGGCAACGCGCGCCTGCGCCGCTGGGGTATCGCACCGGCGCAGGTTGGTTCGTCGCCCGTCGGCGATGCGCTGAAAGCCGGAGTGCTTGGCATGTATACGGCTGCACACGGCGCCATTCGTCGTGGCCTTGGTCGCGGCGTGCGCGACAACGGCCTGCCGTATGCGCCGGCATAGTTCCTGCGCCGCTCGGCCTGGCAACGGTCACTCGATGCCGCGGCGCCGGACCAACCTGAGCACGCCCGTCCGGATGCGCAAGCCGATTGCGCGAACGTAGTTGGCATCCTCCGGCGTCAGGCACCGCAGCAGCCACAGTCCCAGGGGATACAGCAGTGCGTAGGCAACGCCGCCGATCAGCAGCGCAAGCAGCTCCGACGCAAGTGCCGACAGCGGCAGCACGCACAGTGCAACCAGCGTGGCGGCCACTGCCATGCGCAGCATGCGCCCCCATGGCAGGCGCGATCGCGTCTCGTGTGCGGCCAGCCAGATCGTGGATGCGGTGCCGAGCACGGAAAGCACGATCGACGCGGCGACCGCGCCGACAAGGCCGAACCAGGCGATGCAGACCCACGCCGCGCCCAGTCTCACTGCGCTGAATATGATGCTCAGGTACATCAGCGCGCTCTGGCGGTCGGCGCTCACCAGATACGCCGAAGCACCCTGGCCGAGGATCGACGCCACCCGTCCGAGCAGGAGCCAGGCCAGGATCGCGCCCGCACTGGTGTATTGGGTGCCATAAAGCAGGTGGATCAGGTGTTCGGAGAACACCGCCACGAACCCCACCAGTGGCGCGCCCAGCAGGAACAACCAGGCCGTGGTGGCACCGATGCGCTGTGCGGCCGCTGGTGGCCCTTGGCCGTAGGCGTTGGCCATCATCGGCAGCAGCTGTGCGGCGAGCACGCCGGGCACCAGCAGTGCGGCGCCCATTGCCAGCGCGTTGGCGACCTTGAACACGCCGGCATCGGCCGGTTCGGCCAGCAGGTTGAGAAACAGCAGCTCGAATTCACTGCCGCCGACCGAGGTCAGGATGATGGTGAAAGCCACTACCCGCAGGTGGTGACGAATGCGATCGCGCAAGGCCGGCGGCAGTTCCGCGTCGGTTCCTTGCGGCGCAACGGCGGTCAGAATGCGCTGCGCGCCACGACCCGAGACCACAAAAAACACGCAACTCGATACCGCGTAGATCACCAGATACACCGCCAGCGGCGCATCCAGCAGGAACGCAATCATCACCATCATCAGATTGCTGCCGGCGCCTGCCAGTGCAATCACTGCGGTGGCGCGGAAGTCCTGGGTGCCCTTGGCCAGCGCCACGTTGAACATGTATGGCGCACGCATTCCCAGCGATACCACCAGTAACGAGAACAGCGCCACATCGATGCCGGGCATCAGGCGCTCGCCGACCAATGCGAACAGCACCGCGACGGCGATCGCCACGATCAGCAGCATCCAGCGCTGCAATCTGCGTAGCCGATCCACCAGTGGGCGCACCAGCGCGTGTTCGCCGGCGCCGCGCAGTTCGGCGATGAACTTGATCGCACCGGTCGTGATGCCGGCATTGGCCACCACCACGGCGGTGCCGACGATCCACACGACCAGGCTGTACACGCCCAGCTCCGCCGGGCCGAGCGCGCGCGCGATCATGATCGAGGCGATCAGGCCGAACAGATATTCCGAATATAAACCCAGCGACGAGAACAAGGTGTTCGACAGCGTGCGACTGCGCTCGCTCATGCATGCACCGGGCAGCGCAGAATGCCGTGTGCGACGCCCGCGGTCGCCAGCTCAGGCACAGCCGGCGGCCGACTTGTCCGCCATGCGATGCGCCCGCAGCGGTGGCGGTGGCAGATCGAAATCGCGGTATTGATGCGGATTGCCACTGTGTCCGGCTTCCGCAGCCTTGATGATGTTGTACATCTCACGTGCGGTTACATAGTGCAGCACGTGGGTGTGGCCGTCGTTGTAGGCCGACTCGAGATGGGCGTGCATCGCATCCACCGGGGCTCCGAGCAGGGTGTCGATGTCGCGCTCCTGGGTGCCGTGGGTGTGGATCTTGACGAACACCCACTCCGGCCGGCCCTCGACATGGATGCCGGTGTCGATCCACGCGTCGACTCGTGCGGGCGTCGGCGGCTGGCCGCCGCGCACGTCGGCGTTTTCGATTCGCGGCATGATGCCGGCGCGGCGCTGCTTCCAGTTCAGGCCCAATGGGCCCTGCACCAGCAGCAGGTCGCCGCTGGGCGCAACGCCGACCCGCACCGGCACGCCGCGATCGTGCGACTTCGGCTGCGTCGGATCGTCGGTGGCGTAGTAGATGCTATTGATGGTCGCGGTCTGGGTGTCGCTGGGCGCCGAAGGCAGCGTGAAGTCCGCGTAGCAGCCCAGTTCCCGCAGCAGCAGCAGTTCGTTGTTGATGCCGCACCAGCGGCCGTCGGGTCGCGAATTGTCCAGGCACCAGTTGCCGTGGATGAAGCCGAAGCGCAGCGCGCCGGTGCGCGGGTCGCGCGGCAGGGAACCGTGGCGTTCGTGCAGCAGGGTACAGAAGCGCGTAATGGTGGCGCGGAAGTTCGCCTCGTTGTCGTTGTCGTGGTGCAGGTGCACCTCGATCTCGCCGAAGCCATCGGCGCACAGCGACTGCAGGGCGTCGAGGTGCTCGGGCGCGTATTCCTCTTCGGGGTAAAAGAAAGTGTGCTGCGGATGGACGCCGTCGGCGTCGCGGTGGCGCCCGGCCAGTGCGCGATACTCGCTGCACCAGCGCTGCACGCGGTGCGTCTGGGTCGCGAAGTCGGCCTTGCCCCAGCCAGGCTCGAAGTGGTCGACGAAACAGAACATCACGTGGGTCGGCCCCGCGATCTTCGGTCGGCGGTGGCGGCGCAGGTAGTCGGGTAGCCAGATCTGCAGGTTGCGCGAGCGGATCGCCAGCGCGATCGGTACCACTGCGGCCGCGGTCAGCAGCGCGGCTAACCCAAGCCAGTTCATGCACGCCCCAATGTCTGTGGCAGCGCGCGCGCGACCAGACGCGCGGCGTTCCACTCGGGCAGCAGCGCGTCGAGAACGATGCCGGCGGCGGGACCGTCATCGTGCATGAGCACGATGTCCCCGGCGCGCGGCGGCTGGGCGCGCATCATGCCAAGCACGGCGGCGGGGTCGCCCCGACGATAGTCGAGCGAGTTGTAGGACCAGAACACGATCGGCCGGCCCTGGGCGGCAACGGTGGCCACCAGGCGCGGCGGCAGCGCGCCACGCGGCGTGCGCAACGGAATCGGGACCTCGCCGACAATCTCACGCAGGGCGCGCTCTGCCTTATCGAACTCGGCCAGTTGGGCGGCGAGGCCAAGCTTGCGGAACTCCGGATGCGTGTTCGAATGGTTGCCAATGGCATGCCCCTCGGCCGCGATCCGGCGCACCAGATCCGGGCGCCGACGCGCCGACTCGCCAATCAGGAAAAACGTTGCCTTGGCGCCGTGGCGGGCGAGCACATCGAGCAACGGCGCGGTGTGCTGCGGGTGCGGGCCGTCGTCAAAGGTGAGATAGATCGAGCCGCCAGTCGCACTGGCCGTCGACACGATCAGGCGCTGCGGCAACCACCGCAGCAGTTGCAGATTGCGCGGCCGCGGGCGCAGGGCAACCGTCACCGCGGCCGGCCCGCGCGCGCAGGGTCGAGTGCGGAGTGGCCGGCGCCGCTCGAAGATTGCGACTGCTGCATCGATGATCCCTGTCGTTCGCGGACGCGCATTTTGCGCTGCGGCCAGTCGCTTTCGACCGCGCCTGTTCATTATGACCATCCCGGTCGCGCATGGCACGCCCGCGAACAACCCCACAGGCTGCCGTCACGAAGTGATACCGTTCGACTTCGGGGCAGGGCGCCTGCATTCACCACTGCCCGGCCATCGCGGAAGCCTAAGCCCGCAGCCAGCCGCATGTTCCTGTTCATCCTGCTTTACCTGGCGCTGGTGATCGTGCGTCCGCACGAGTACCCGGCATACGTGGACTCGGGCATCCCTTGGCTGCAGCTTGCGCTTGGCGGCGCCCTTCTGGCGTGGTTGTTCAATGGCACCCGCAACTTCGCCGCGCCGCAGTTCCCGCTGCTGTTCGGCTTCCTCGTCGTGGCGATGCTGTCGATCGCGCTGACCGGCTGGATGGGCGGCTCGCTGGAGGTCCTGCAGCGCTTCGGTCCCTCGGTCGCGGTGTTCGTGTTGATCGCCAACGCGATCACCCGCCGCGAGCGCGTGCGCTCGCTGATGGCCGCGCTCGCCCTGTTTACCCTGGTGCTGGCGGTCCACGGCATCGACCAGAAGGCCAATGGCATCGGCTGGACCGGCGTGCCGCTGATCCAGGACGGTCGCATCCAGTATCTCGGCATCTTCAACGACCCCAACGACCTCGGGATGCTGTTCGTGATCGTGCTGCCGATGGTGTTCTACCTCGGCAGCCGCGGCGGCTTGATGGGACTGCGCCGGTTGTTCTGGCTGGCCGTGGCCGGGGTGCTGCTGTACGCGATCTTTCTCACCGACTCGCGCGGCACCCTGCTCGCTACCGCCGCGTTGGCGGGGCTGTTCGCGTGGCGCCGCTACGGCGTCGCGCTGGCCGGGATCTTCGGGACGGCGGGCTTCGTGGCGTTGATGGCGCTGCCCTCGCGCCTGCAGGAGCTCGACGTCAGCGAGGACTCCGCCCACGGCCGCGTCGACGCCTGGTATGAGGGCCTGCAGATGTTCTCGTCCAGCCCGGTGTTCGGCGTCGGCACCAACCAGTTCAGCGACCTCAACCAGCTGACCGCGCACAACTCCTTCGTGCTGGTGCTGGCCGAGAACGGGATCGTCGGCTTCACGATCTGGATCGCGTTCCTCGCCTACTGCCTGTTCATGCTGCTGGCGATGCTGCGCCATCCGCTGGCCACCGACGGCGTGGCGGGGCTGGTCGCCGATGACCGCCGCGTAGCGCTGACACTGCTGCTATCGTTTGCCGGCTGCATGGTTTGCATCTTCTTCCTCAGCCGTACCTATGTGGTGGTGATCTATCTGCTGGCCGGTCTGGTGGTCGGCACTTACATGGAGGCGCGGCGCCGTGCGCCGGACCTGCCGGCCTTTCCGTTGTCCCGCGACCTGCTGATGTGGCCGGTGGTGGGATTGGTCGGCGTAGTCGGCCTCTACATTTTGGTCAAGGTCCTGTTGGCGCTGGTATGAGCACCCGTAGCGCCACCCTGCGCAACACCGGCTTCGCCACGGTGGCGGTCTACACCGAGTATTTCCTTGGCATGCTGACTTCCATCCTGATCGCGCGCGACTTGGGGCCGGGCGATTTCGGCACCTACGGCCTGGTGATCTGGTTCATTGCCGTGAGCATGACTGCGGCCAATTCCGGCACTGCCGGCGGGGTGATCAAGTTCATCGCCGAGCTGCGCGGCGCGGACACGCCGGAGCTGATCGCGCCGCTGTTGGCGTACCTGCGCCGGGCGCAGCGGATCTTTCTGGCGGTAGTTCTGGTGATCGGTGCCGCCGTGTTCTTCAGTGCCGGCGACCGTCTGCTGCCGGGCTTCAACCATGGCCTGCTGTTCGCCATCATGGCGATCTCGACCGCACTGCGCGCGACCTACATGCTCAATGTCGGCGTGGCCAAGGGCTTCGAGCACTTCCGCGCCAACGCGGTGATCGCCGCGGTGGCCACTCCGATCAACCTCGCGCTGGTGGCGGCCGCATTTTTCCTGCAGGCGCCGGTGGAGGGGTTTCTGGCGGTGTTCGCCATCAGCAGCGCGGTGTTCTATTTCGTGTCTTCGCGCCAGGTCGCCGGCCTGGTACCCCCGTCGCCGGCGGGCACGGTGCTGCCGCCTGTGCTGCGCGCGCGGGTGCTGCGCCACATGCGGATCACCGCCGCGATCGTGACCGTGACGTACCTCACCGCCAGCGAGGTGGAGGTGATGTTCCTCAACCTGTTCGGTGCGCCCGAGGCGGCCGGCATCTTCAAGGTCGCCTACCAGATCGCCGATGGCGCCACCCTGCTGGTGCCGGGCGTGTTCGGCATCCTGCTGCTGCCGATGATGGCCAGGGCGTTGGGCGAGGGCGCGCACGTCGCCAAGCGGCGCTTCGCCAGCGCTACCGTCTACCTCGCGATGCTGGCCGCCCCGCTGCTGGCTTTCGGCGTGCTGTTCGCGCAGCCGATCATGGCCGTGCTGTATGGCCAGGCCTACCTCGCCGCCGGCGGCGCCTTCGCGCTGATCCTGGTCGGCAAGTCGATGGCGGTGATGTCGCAGGGCGCATCCAGCCTGCTGATGGGCGCCGATCGCCAGCACACCGTGCTGTGGATCGCGCTGGGCTGTGGCATCGTCAAGCTCGCGCTGGACGTGCTGCTGATCCGCAGCCACGGTCTCGATGGCGCGGTGTTCGCCTATGCGATCGCAACCTCGGTCACCGCCTGCGCCTATGTGGGGGCAGCGATGCATGCCAGCGGCGCGCGGCTGCCCTGGGGCCGGATGGCGCGGGTGTTCCTCGCCGGCGGCGTGGCCGCCGTCTGCGCTGCACCCCTGCACTGGGCCGGGCACCCGCTGGTCGCCGCCGCCGCCGGTGGTCTGATGGTGGTCGCGATCTATGTACCGGCGACCCTGCTGCTGGGCTGCTGGGCCGCGGGCGACATCGACTATCTGAAGGCGCTGCACTTGCGTTTCGCGCGCTCGCGGCCGGCCTTCGCTGCGCGGTTGCTCGACTGGGCCGAACGCCGCGCCGCGCGGGAGGCCGCATGAGCTCGGCCTATGAAGCGCTGTTCCGCCACGTGCTGTTCCCGCTCTACGAGCGCGGGCTGCGGCGGCGCGAGACCCTGCGTTATCTGGCCGAGTACGAACGCAACCAGTGGCTGAGCCCCGAGCAGATTGCGGCCTTGCAGTGGGAGAAGCTCGGCCGCCTGCTGCGCCACTGCTGGGACGAGGTCCCGTACTACCGCCGCGCCTGGTCGGCCGTCGGCGCCTCCCCGGACGACATTCGCAGCCTCGCCGACTTCGCGCGCCTGCCGCTGCTCACCAAGGCCGACATCCGCGCCCACTACGACGACATGCACGCGCGCAGCTTGCGCGGCAGCATGCTCTACAAGTCCACCAGCGGCTCGACCGGCGAGCCGCTCAAACTGGGCTACACACGCGAGAGCTTCGAGCGGCGCATCGCGGTGATGTGGCGCGGCTATGGCTGGGCCGGCTCGCGCATGGGCCGGCGCACGCTCTACCTGTGGGGCGCGCCGGTCGATGGCGGGATCACCGCGCACAAGCTCAAGGACCGCCTCTACCACCGCGCCTTCAACCGCCGCATCCTCAACACCTATCTGATGGCCGACGCCAACATGGCGGTGTATGCCGATCAGATCGATCGCTACCGGCCGGAGGTCATCGTCGGTTACGTCAATCCCATCGTGCGCCTGGCGCAATGGCTCATCGACAACCAGCGCCGCGTGCATGCGCCACAGTCGATCCTTGGCGCGGCCGAGGCCATGCACGGATTCCAGCGCGAGCTGATCGAGCGCGCCTTCGGCTGCAAGGCCTACAACACCTACGGCTGCCGCGAGTTCATGCTGATCGCCTCGGAGTGCGAGGCGCAGGCCGGCTTGCACACCAGCGCCGATCATCTGGTGGTCGAGGTCGTCGACCGTCAGCCGGCCACCGACGGCAGCGAGATCGGCCAGCTGGCGGTCACCGATTTGCACAACTTCGGCATGCCCTTCGTGCGCTATCTCAATGGCGACACCGCGGTGCCGGCCGAAGGCCCGTGCGCCTGCGGGCGCGGGCTGCCGCGGCTGGCCAAGGTGGTCGGGCGCACTCTCGACGCCCTGCGCACGCCCGACGGCCGCGTGGTGCCGGGCGAGTTCATCCCGTTTGTGTTCAACGATGCCCCGGGTGTGCTCGGCTTCCGCGTCCACCAGCGAGCGGTCGACCGCCTCGAGATCAGCCTGGTGGTCGACGCTGCCTGGGCTGCGGCCAGCGAGCGGCGCGCCCGCGAGCAGCTCGCGCGCGTGTTCGGCGAGGCGATGGCGATCCACTTCCTGCTGGTCGATGAACTGCCGCTGGGGCCATCCGGCAAGGTGCGCGTGACGCTGTCGGACCTCGGATGAGCGCGCGCCTGCGCATCACCCACGTGGTCGAGAATCTCAACCGCGGCGGGCTCGAGCGGGTGGTGATCGATCTGGCGCGCGCGCAGCATGAAAGCGGTTGCGCGGTGCAGGTGGCCTGCCTGTTCGAGCGCGGGTCGCTGGCCGGCGAGCTGGAGGCCGCGGGCGTGCCGGTCCATGCGTGCGGCAAGCGTGCCGGTCTGGATATCGCTGCGATCGGCCGGCTGCGCGCGGTGCTGCGCGCGCAGCGCACCGAAGTGCTGCACACCCACAACGCCGTTGCGCATTACCACGCGGTGCTGGCCGCGCTCGGCCAGCGCCCGCGCTGCACGGTCAACACCCGCCACGGCATGGGCGTGCAGCAGGCCGGCGGTCGCCGCGAGTGGCTGTTCCGCCGTGCGCTGACGCGCACCGATGTGGTCGCCACCGTGTGCGAGGCCGCGCGCGCTCAGGTCGCCGCCGCCGGACTGGTGCCGGCGGCAAAACTGGTCGCGGTGCCCAACGGTATCCGCCTCGACGCATTTGTGCCGGGCGGTGCCGCTGAGCGTGACGCGCTGGCGGCCGAACTGCGCCTGCCGTCGGGCACCCGCATCGTCGGCGCGGTCGGGCGCCTGAACTGGGCCAAGGACCCGGCGGGAATGGTCGAGGCCTTCCGCATCCTGCACGCCGCCCGGCCCGACACCGCGCTGGTGTGGGTCGGTGATGGCGCGCTGCGCACTGCCTTCGAGGCCGCCGCGCGCGACGCCGGCGTGGCTGCGCGCGTGCTCGCCCTCGGCGACCGCAGCGACGTGCCGCGCCTGCTGCGCGGCTTCGACGTCTACGCCATGTCCTCACGCACCGAGGGCTATTCGATCGCCCTGCTCGAAGCCTGTGCCGCAGGCCTGCCGATCGTGGCCACCGATGTCGGCGGCAACCGCGAGATTGTCGCCGACGGGATCAATGGCCGGCTGGTGCCCGCGGGCGATCCGGCCGCACTTGCGGCCGCGCTCGGTTCACTGCTGGACGATCCGGCGCGCGCGGCGGCCATGGGCGCTGCGGGGCGCGCCTGGGTCCAGGCGCACGGCTCGCTGGCGGCGATGGCGCGGTGCTACCTGGATCACTACACCCGATCGCGACCCTGAGGTCGTCCGCGCAGCGTGTGCTGCGGGTTCAGGCTGGCGTGCGCGCGACGAAGTTGACCGTGGTTGCCGCCAGATCCTCCGGCGCATAGTGGGCGAAGCGCTGCGCCACGCGCATTCCGGCCAGGGCCTCGCGCGTGCCGGCGCGCACCGCGCGCGCTTCATGCACGATCTCGAGCCCGGCGGCGCGCGCGGCGTCGATGAAGTCCGGCGCGCGCAGGCGGTTCTGGTAGTTCAGCGGGTTGTTCCAGCGCGCCCACGCCTGATCGTCGTACTGCAGGTAGTTGACGAACGAGATCGCGCGATCGAAGTGCGCGTAGTGGTCGTTGCACGCCACTGCATGCAGGACCACGCCGCGACTGCCGATCAGGCGTCGCGACTCGCCCATCACGCTCGGCAGCAGCGCAGGGTCCACGTGCTCGAGCACGCTGTTGGAAAACATCAGGTCCACCGAGCCTTCCGCCAGACCGGTGGCGCAGGCATCGCCCGGCGCGTGGTAGACGATGCCTGCGGCTTGCAACAGCGCGTCGATGCCGCGCGCGGCGCGCATCCGGCGGTAGTGCGCATCGACCGCGTCGGCTGCACGCCCCGACAGCGCGCACACCAGTGGCAGCTTCGACTCCAGGTGCGCCAACAGGCGCTCGCACATCGGCGCATCGAGGTGGCGCACGATGTCGTAGGTGTGGCAGGTGCGCGCACCGGCCAGCGCGAGCAGCAGCGGATTGGTCGGGTACCAGCCGGTACCGACCTCGACCAGCGTCAGGCCCTCCACCGAGGCACGACCGGCCGTCTGCAGCAGTCCCATCAGACCTTGCCAGTCGCCCACCTTGGCATCGAAGTTGGCCTGCGGATTGCGCAGTTCACCAAGCTTGCGCTGCAAGGTGCTGTTCAGCCCGACCCCGCCGGGCAAGCGACCGAGCGCGCCCTGCACCAGGCCTTTGACGCGCCAATGGCGCCAGGGGCGGTTCGCGATCGCCATGCCGTTGTGGATGCTCCCTGGTGGCGAAACCCGCCCGCGGCCACGGAATGGACGCGGGATATGCCACTATTGCCCCACACTCGGCCACGCAGCGTCAACCCGCGAGCGGGCCATAACGATGTCCGCACCAGCGCGCTTCTTGAGCCTGCTGCGCGCTGGCGCGACGTGCTGGGGAGAGCATGGATCGGTCCGCCACGTTTTTCGACGCCCTTCGTTCCGATGCCGGCGCGCAAGGGGCTTCCGCGCCCGGTCGCCGGGAGCGCCTGGCCGCGCTGTGCGAGCGCTGGCGGCTTCTACCGCTGTTGCGCCGCGTGCGCACCGGATTCCGCCACGACCTGCGCATCCTGGCCTATCATCGCGTCGCCTCGCGCATCGATGCCGAACATTTCGATTTCGACGTCGAATTGCTGAGCGCAGATGCCGAGGGCTTTCGTGCGCAGATGCGTCACTTGCGCGAACGCTACACGCCATTGCGCTTCCGCGACGTGCTGGCCTTGCGCGACGCCGGTCATGAACCGCCGCGCAATGCGGTGATCGTGACTTTCGACGATGGCTACGACGACAACCACGACGTGGCCCTGCCGATCCTGCGCGAGTTGGGCGTGCCGGCCACGTTCTTCGTCTCCACCGGGCACGTCGACAGCGGTTTGCCGTACGCATTCGATTGGGCCGCGCATGCAATCCTCAGCGCACCGGTCGGGCGCTTGCAGCTGCACAAGCCGGAGCTGAGCCTCGAGCTGGGAGAATCGCGCGCTTCGCGCCGCACGGTGGTTCCCAAGGTTTTGGACCGGCTCAAGGCGCTCGATGGTCGCGCGCAACAGGAAGCGATCGCCGCGATCGAGTTGGAATGTGGTGTCGGGCCGGCACGCGCATCCGTCAACTGCCGCCCGATGTCGTGGGACCAGGTACGCGCGCTGCACGCAGCGGGCATGGAGGTCGGATCGCACGGCGTGCATCATCGGATGCTGGCCAAGCTCGATGCGTCTGCGATCGAGTACGAACTGGCGACCTCCCGCGACCGCATCGCGCAAGAACTCGGCGCCGCGCCGCTTACCCTGGCCTATCCGGTCGGCGGCACCGATGCCTACGACGCGCGCGTGGTCGATATCGCCCGCAAGCTGGGCTATCGCATCGCCTGCAGCTACATTCCGGGTATCAATCCACTGGCCAGCGCCGACTGGTACGCGCTGCGTCGCATCGCCGTCGAGCGCGATACCAGTGCCGCGATGTTCGCCGCACAGCTGGCGATGCCGGAGCTGTTCGGCAACCGGCCGCGCTCAGCGCGCAGCTGATCGTTTACACCAGCTCGCCAGCCGCAGATCGGTCGCCGCAGATCACTCGAAGCTGTTGCCGAACACGCTGTCGCCGGTGCTGAAATCGACCACGAATTCGCCGCCGCTGCCGCGCACGTCGAGACGATAACCGCGGGTGAACTCGGCTGCGTTCACGCCGCGCCAGTCGAGCACGCTGAGCGTCGCATCGGCCGGACTGACTACCGTGATGGTGAGGTTTCCGGCGCGCGCGCTGCGGCCGGCAACCACCGGGATCACCGGGGTATTGACCTGGAATATGGCCTCTACACCGGCGCCCTTGACGAAGGTGTCGCGCACCCGCAGCGTGCGGTTGGCGAAAGACAGCTGCCGCCGCCAGCTGGTGACCGCAGCGTTGCCGGCGAACGACGGCGTCAGGTTGGCGTCCACTTCGATCGCACCACCGGCACCCGGGGTAACCAGCATCGTGGATGTGGTTCCCTCGCGCTGCAGTACGGTCTGGCCGCCGGATACGAAGCGCACCACGTTGTGCACGTCCGAGCCCTGCTGGATGCCGCTGCGGCTGAAAACGTTTTCGGTGACCGCCAGAAAATCGCTCTGGAACAGGGTGAAGGCGCCCTGGTCCTTGTGCGCGTGCGACTGGTTGTAGCGGCCGGCCACGAACGACAGCCACATCGCGTTGCTGCTCCAGTCGCTGCGCGCAAACAGATGTCCCGGCCCGGTGGCGTGGTGGTGCAGCACGGTTGGCGGGGCGCCGCCGGTGGCAGGCGAGAGCAGATCGTTGCGGAAGTTGAACCCGCTGGTCATCTGCGGAATCGAAATCGACGACAACCACCACTGGGCTCGCGCGCGGCGTGCGCTGTCGTGGCCCATCGCATGCGCCTGCAGCTGCACGTTGCGGTGATAGTCCCACAGCTCCGGGTACGACACCCGCGACTGGTCACCGATCGGGGCGACTCGGTCGAGCGTCGGTACGGTGGCGTGAATCCAGTAGTCGAGCGAATCGTCGAGGTGCGCATTGCTTGCCGACAGATCGGTGCCGGTGGCGTCGCGCCAGATTCGATAGATCTCGAACAAGCGGCCCTGCGCCAGCCCATAGCCGGTTCCTTCACCCGAACCGCCGCCCGGCAGGTTGGCGTAATACTGCTGCAGCGCAGGAAACTTCTGGTTGACGATGAAATTGCGCCAGGTCGCGCTGTTGGACGCCAGCGCCCAGTACATCGTCGCTTCGAGAAAGCTGAAGTGGTAGTTGTTGCCCGGATCGTTCACCGACCAGCCCGACCAGGGGAACGCGACGCTGCCCCAGCGCGCCTGCTGGTAGTTCCAGACGTTCCAGACTGCCTGCTCGGCGTATGCGGCCCAGCGCGTGCGCTGGCTGCCGGTAGTGAACGCTGCACACCAGTCGTAGGTGATCGCGACGTCGCGGATCATCACCCCGACGTCCAGGTAGGAGTCGGCGGCCACCGCCGGGCGGCGGCCTGCTGCAATTTCGGCCTCGGCGGTCGCCACCTGTGCCTCGACCTTGCTGACGGCCAGATTGCAGTACGCGCTGCTGTTGGTGATGCGCCACGCATACACGGCGTCGATGGCCTTGAAGTCATAGCCTGGGCTGCCGTTGAGCGCCTGATCCACGAAGGCCTTGAACCGCGTGAACCGCGTCGAGGCGGGATCGACGTAGCTGAGGTCGGTGTTGATGGCAGCCAGCGCCGGGCTGGCAGGCACGCCGGCAAGCAGGCCGAAAGCCATGCACAAAGTGCTGGCGAGGCGGATGCGGAAACCGCGGAAAGCACCGATGGGCTTGTTCATGCCGCCATGGTCGGATTCGACCGCCTGTCGATGTTGTGTTCCGGTTGGCACTTATCCAGCCGCGCACCGTGCGGGGTTCACGGTCCCGGCAACTTCATCGGGCCAAGCAAGACCGATGCCGGACAGTGCCACCGCAGCGTTCTGCCGCAGCAGCAGGCCGATGACGCTGCGGCGACTGGCACCGAGCGCGATGCGCAGTCCGAACTCGCGACCGTCCGTCGCGCGCACCAGCGGTTCCTGCCAGCCCCAGCCGACCTGGTCCTGCAACAGGTACCAGCGCGCCCGCTGCCGCCGTTGCCCACGCCCTGCATGTTCAGATCGGGCGCCACGCCGATCAGCGTGGCCCAGTGGCATCCGGCGCGCTGCAGTCCCGTCAGCGCGCAAATCATGACATCGGTGACAGCCGCCAATCAGCTTGCGAACCAGCGTGCGGCGAGGGCATAGCCGATCGCCCCCGCGCACACGCCGAGCACGATGGCCGCCCACATGAACCTCATCGAGTATTTCGACGGCGCGCCCGGGCGGTAGCCGCGACGAATCATCAGCCACGGCACGAACCGTGCAAACAATGCGCCGCTGGCCAGCGACAGCGCGAAGAGCCCGCTCAGCGCCCACCCGCCCAATGCGCTTCCGCGGCCGAGCTGCAGCATGCCGGCCGTCATGATCACGCTGGCGGAGATCGCAAACCACGATGCGGCCAGGCGGATGCATGCGTCGGTTGCGAGCGCGCTGCCGCCGCTACGCAGGCGCACGCCAAGCAGGGCGCCGACCACGGCGACCGCGAGTCCTGCCAGCACGCCCGACAGCACCACCGACACCGCTCCTTTCCCGCCGCTGGCCGCAGCCGAAGACACCCCGAAGGTCACTGCAGCAGCCGCCGGCGCCGAAGCGCCGATCATCGCGGCGCCGATCGCGGCACCGAAGCCCGCCGCCGGCGCGCTGGCGATCGCCACGTTGCGCAATCGCGCAAGCATGTCTGCACGCAGCATCAGGCGCACCCGCGAGATGCGCTTGCGCACCGCCACTGCGCTCAGTCCCAGCAGACTCGCTACCGCTTCGGCATCCTCGCCCTCGCGAAAGTACAGCAGCAGGGTTTCGCGGGAATCCTCCGGCAGCGCATCGATCGCATCGCGCAACAACGCGCGCTCGCGCATCGCGTCCAGCGCGCGATCCGGCGGCAGTGCGTCGTCGGCCACCGTCTCGGCATCCGCCATCTGCGCGTGCAGCGGCGCCCGCACCGCCACACTGCGCAAGTGATCGCGGGCCAGATTGCGCGTGACCTGCCGCAGCCACGGCAGCAGGCTGTCTGCAGCGCGCAGCTGGCCGCGTTCGCGCCAGCAGCGCAGGAAGGCTTCCTGTGCGATGTCCTCGCTGGCGGGCACGTCGCGCACGATCGCCAGTGCGATTGCGGTCAATGTGTTCTGCAGGCGTAGCACCAGCTCGGTGTAGGCGCGCGGATCGCCAGCGACCGCGGCGTCGAGCCGGGCGACGGGCAGGGGCAGGGCGACTGGCAGTTCCATCGTGTGCTCCACTCTTGCGCGTCTATTGCATGCGCTGCATGCAGTGCCGGCATCGCCGCAGCGTGCCGGCAATCGCGACTCGGTCGCCACGGTACACGATCAACACGGCAGCAGACCCGGCGTGGAGAAAGCCGGCGAACTGCCGGCCCCGCGCAGGGACGCGATGCGTCATGGCAGCGTCGAACGCGACCGTAACCGCTGCCTCGACTGGCAAGCCGGCTTCACTCTGCCGGCGCATCGTCGGCTGCGGTCGCCGCGCAGGCCCCGCGCCGCCGGCGGGAGTCGCGCACGCTCACCACCATGCTCAGCGCGATGATGGACATCACCAGCACCATCACATAGTCGTTCTGCAGCCACAGCACAACGGCCAACACCACGTAGCCGGCGAAAATGCCGGCCACCGTGGCGGTAAGTGCACGGTTGGAGCGGGGGCGCTTCGGGGTCATGGGTTCCTCCACTGGGCAGGCCGCAGCGGCCGCCTCCTGTTGAAAAGACGATCCACTGCGAAGCTTGTGACCATCGCAGGCGAATGCCGCGTCCGCGCGGGTGGGAGGACCACAACGCTGGCCAAACCTGAAATGGACGAGGGGCAGTCCGGCGCGCGCGGCAGAGCCCCGGTTCGACCCTGTGTTGATATCCGGCCTGCAGCCCATGATTCCTGCCCCGATTCCCGTCGACGATGTGCAGCGCCTGAAGGCGCTGCGCGAGTTGTCTATTCTCGATTCGCCGCCGGAAGCGCGTTTCGACCGCATCGTGCAGTTCGCGGCCGGCGAGTTCGACATGCCGATCGTGCTGATCAGCCTCGTCGATGCGGACCGCACGTGGTGCAAGGCCACAGTGGGGCTGGATAGCTGCGAAACGCCGCGCGAGGTGTCGTTTTGCGGCCACGCCATCACCCAGCCGGGGCTGTTCATCATCGAGGATGCGACCTGCGATGCCCGCTTTGCCGGCAATCCACTGGTGACCGGTCCGCCGCAAATTCGCTTCTATTGCGGCGCGCCGCTGCAGTTGCCCTGCGGCGCGGCGATTGGCACGCTGTGCCTGATCGACCAGCAGCCACGGGCGTTCAACCCGCTCGACCAGGCGATCCTGATCGCACTGCGCGACCTGGTGCTGGAGGAGCTGGGCAAGCCCACGCAGGCGGCGTGACGGGCTCGCCCGGAAATCCGCCGCAGACCCTGCTGCTGGTCGAGTCGCGGTTGCCGCCGCGTTCCACCGTGGTGGCAGCCGTGCGACCGTTGTAAATGGCAAGGATGGAAGATCTCGGCGGCGTGGCAGCGACCGCGGCCATCAACGACCCGCTCGGCGCCCTGCTACGCGATACGCGCGGCAGTCTCGCGCAGGAACGCCACCAGCGCATCGACACTGGTCTTCGTCTTGCGGGTGAATCCGAATTCGTGCTCCGGATCAAGTACGCGATCGAGCCAGATTCCGCCGTCTGCGGCCGCTGCCGGCCGGGTCGCGCCGAGCCACAGCGCGGTGTCGGCGCCATCTTCCGGGTTGCGCAACTGGCGCTGCAGTGCTGCGCGAAAAGCAGGTAGCGATGAACGCACGCCGTCGGTGTCGACCCAGCCCGGATGCATCACATGCGCGGTCGGGCGCCCCTGCCATTGCTGGTTCCACCAGCGGGTCAGTTCGACCTGCGCGCGTTTGTGCTGCGCATAGGCCGCCATGCCATCGTGCTCGGTCGCCGCATTGCGGGCGATGGTCGCCAGATCCAGCGCGGCGCCATACATGCCGCCCGAGCTCATGTTGATCACCACGCCCGCCGGCTGCAACGCGCCCTTGGCGTGCAGCGCCTCGGTCAGCACGAAATGGTTGAGCAGGTTGGTCGCGAACGAGGTCTCCAGCCCCTCGGCGGTGCGGCTGTAGTCGTTGAGCAGTACGCCGACATTGTTGACCAGTACGCTGACGCCACCTTGCCGCGCGGCCAGCGCTGCGGCCAGCTTGCGGGTCGCCGCGACCAACGAGAGGTCGACCGGCCAACAGGCCAGCCGTTCAGGGTGCGCCGCTGCCAACTGCACGGCAGCCAGCTTCTGCACGTCGCGCGCCACCGCGATGACCTGCGCGCCGCGTGCGTTGGCACCCAGCGCGATCGCCTGACCGATGCCGCCGCTGGCGCCGGTGACCACCCAGGTCTGGCCGCGCAGGTCGGCCGTGAACGGCTGCCACAGCGCGCTGCGTCGGCGCAGCCCCACCGCACTGAAGCGGCTGAAGAAGCGCGCGTAGAAGAACAGGCTGGCAGCGGCACGAAGCATTTGCGCATTCTATCCGCCGCGCGCGAAAGGCGCATGAGCGGCACAAGCGACGGCGCCGTGGACCAGTGTTGGAGTGCGCCGCATGCAACCGATGCTGCGTTCAGCGCGGCGCACGCCCACGCTCACTCGACCAGCGGAAAGGTCATCGCGATCAACCACGCGAACACCACGCCGTTGGCGACTGCGGCGACCAGCGGGTGGCCGGTATGGCGACCGGTCCAGGCGCTGAACAACCCGTACACGGCGAACAGCAGCAGGATCGCCGGCACGATGATCGCAAGGAAGAACAGTTGCGCGGGATTGAGCGCAATCGCCAGCGCCAGCGAGAGCAGGAAGCACGATTTGGTCAGCAGGTACGCGCCGCGCCGCGCGGCGATGCGGCGGGTCAGCCATTCGTCGGCGACGAAGTAGGGCAGGGTGCCGATCGCGATCGCGGCGACCAGCGGCAGCCGCCACGGTGCGGGCATCACCGACATCACGTGCTGATCGATGCTGATCCCGATCATCAGCACGCTGTAGCCGAGCACGATGATCAATGCCATCACGAACTGGGTGCGATCGAACTGCAGCAGTCCGCTGGGCTCGCGTCCACGCTGCAGCCACCACAGTCCGATCGCGGTGAGCAGG
>JBBRFN010000011.1:0-37684 GCA_038224265.1 Lysobacterales bacterium | reverse complement strand
GGTGCGGGGCGATGGCCTCGTAGCGGCGGGTCACGGCTCCGGCTCCGGTGGTCTCGGCGTGGCGGTGACCGGCATCGTACTGGACCCGCTGGCCTTGCGCGCCCTGGCGCGTCTCGATGCGCATGCCCTCGGGGTCGTAGGTGTAGGTGGTGCTCGCACCAGCGGCCTCATCAAGCTGCAGCAGTCGGTCGCGGGCGTCCCAAGTGGAGGTGCGCGCGAGGCCGCCGATGGTCTCTGCGGTCATGCGGCCGGTGGGGTCCCAGGCGTAGGTCTCGCTGACGCTGGTGGCTGCATCCGTGCAGCCGGCGATCCGGTCGCGGGGGTCGAAGGTGCAGGTGCGGTCGATGGTGGCGGGTTGGGCGCCGGCGGCGGTGCGCTCGATGGTGCGGTTGCCCGCGCCGTCGAGGGTGTAGCTGGTGGTAGCGCCGCCGACGGTGAACGACTGCAGGCGGTCTGCCCGATCATGGACGTAGGTCGTGATGATCGGCGCCTGACCTGCGTGGGTGAGCGTATCCGACTGGCGATTGCCGTTGAGGTCGTGGTCGTAGGCGAGTGTCGCCAGCGGCGTGCCATTGACGCTGTGCACGATCGCATCGACCCGGGCCGCGCGGTCGTACGTCGTCGTGCTGACCACCTCGCCGGGGCGGGCGATGGTGCGTAGGCGGTCGTCGCGATACCACGACAGCGTCGTGGTGCCGCTGGTGGGGCTGGAGACCGAGGTGTTGCGGTGCCTTGCGTCGTAGGTGTAAGTCGTGGTCTCTGTGGCCGCTGCGTCGATGCGCATGAGGCGATTGCCGTGCGCGTCGTAGGTGTAGCTCAGGGTGCGGCCGAAGGGATCGGTTTCAGCCACGATGCGGTCGCGGCGGTCCCAGCTGCGAGTGATGGTGCGCGGATCGCCGCTGGCGAAGCGGTCTTCGACGGACCCTACGTTGCCGTTGGGGTCGTAGGTCCATTGGGTGGACGTGGGCTCGCCGTCGATCGTGGGTGCGTAGGTTGCCGAGCGGCGGCGGCCGAGGGCGTCGACGGTGTAGCTGCGGATGATGCTGTCGGGCGAGGTCTCGCGTTCGCGGTGGCCATCGGCATCGTGACGGTAGGTCCACTGCGCGCCGCCAGGATAAGTCATGGTCGTGAGCAGCCCGCGCCCGTCGTAAGCGAAGGTGGTGGTGTGGCCGCGCGGGTTGCGGATCGAGGTGCGCTGGTCGCTAACGTTGTAACCATAGGTCCAGGTGTTGCCCTCGCCGTCGGTGACGGTCGCGAGGCGGTCCGCATCGTCGTAGGTGCGGGTGCTGGCGTGCGTGGCGCCCTTTGGTGGCGTGGTGATTCTGATCTGTCCGAGGCCGTCGTGGGTGAAGCGCGCGATCTCGGCTTCGGCGTTCTCGACCCGCACCATACGGCGGCGCTGATCCCATTCCTGCCTGGTCGTGCGCGACTCGGGATCGGTGACGGTCAGCACGTCGCCCAGTGGGGTGTAGGTCCAAGCGCTTACGGCCGCGACCGACGTGCCTTCGCCGGCGGTCTGCCGGTGCGGGCGGTCGGCAAGATCGTATTCGGTGCGAGTCACGGTGCCGTTGGCATCGGTGCGCAGCTCGATGTTGCCCACCGCATCGTAGGCAAGGCGCTCGATCAGGGTGCCGTCGCGGGTCGTGGTCTTGCGGCGGTTCTCACGGTCGTAAGTGAATGCGGTGACGGTACCGCGGCGGTCGGTCTCGGTGAGCGGATTGCCGATCGTGTCGTAGGTCCAGCGGCGGGTGACGGAGCCGAGCCCGCCGCCGAATGCGACGCCCGCGATTGATTCCTCGGTGCGGCGGTCGAGATCGTCATAGTCGAAGGTCGTGACGTTGCCGCGCGCGTCGGTCTGCGCGAGCACGTTGCCGACGCGATCGTAAGTCCAGTCTGGACCTTCGTCACCACCGCCGCCTTCGCGCGGGGGCAGGATGGTCGCCTTGCGGCGGCCCAGCGAGTCGTACTCATGGCGGGTCTGAAAGCCGCGCGGATCGGTTTCGGTGAGAAGCTCGCCGTGCACGGACCAGGTACGGACAACAATGCGCGACAGCGGGCGACGCTCCTGCGTCACGCGACCCAGCGCGTCGACCTCGAAGGTGGTCGTGCGGTTGTTGGCGTTGGTGCGCGTGCTCAGGTTGCCGTCGCCGTCATAGGCGAGCGCCTCGACAAGACCGAGCTCATCCTCGACGCGGCGCAGGCGGTTCAAGGCATCGAAGGTGCGCACGATTTCGTTTGCCTGCGGCACAGTCGGCTGGCGCTCGCCGGTACGGTTGCCGTTTTTGTCCAGCGTGTAGGTCGTCCGCCAGCCGGCGACCGGACCTTGTTCCTCGACCACCCGGTCGCGCCCATCGTAGGTCCATTGGCGCACGGCACTGCGGGCATTGGTCTGTTTGATGCGGTTGCCCTTCGGGTCGTAGTCGAAGGTGGTGGCCTTGCCTTCGGCATCGGTCTGCTCGCGCAGGCGGCCGTCGCCGTCGTAGCGCCAGACGCGCACCTGCGTGCCGCTGCCCGGTCCGGGATTCAGGCGCGTCTCCCGGATACGACGATCCGCGCCATCGTATGCGTATTCGATCGTGTGCCCCAGCGGCCGGCGTTCGAAGCGCAGGCGGTCGCGATTGTCGTACTCGAAGACAGTGTTGCGCGCTTCGGCGTCGGTGAGCGTGGTGCGATTGCCATTGTCGTCGTGCGCCTCGACGGTCTCGAGCCATCCTGTATCCAGGCGCCGACGGGTCAGCGTGCGCGCATAGAGCGGGTGCTGGTGGCGGTACTCGGTGCGTCGCGCAGGCTGGTCGCCGCCGGAGACGGTCTCGGCCGTGCGATTGCCCACGGGGTCATGCTCGTAAACCGTGGTCCGGCCGAGCGGTTCTTCGCGGCGTTCAAGACGGTTCGCAGCGTCGTACACGAGCACGGTAGCGTTGTTGCGGAAATCGGTTTCGCGCGTTCGGTTGCCGTTGCGGTCGTAGGCGAAGGTGCGGGTCTCGTTGGTTGCCTGTCGCTCAGACAGAAGGCGACCCATATCGTCGAAGGTCTGGACGTTCTCGGCGTCGCGCGCGTCGGTGCGCGTTACGATGTTGTCTCTATCGTCATAGACGATACTTTCCTCGGCAGGACCCGCCTCGGTGACCGGATAAGTCACCTTGCGCAACCGGTCGCGCTGGTCGTACTCGAAGCCCGTCTGCTGGCCATTGGCGTCGATCTCACGGATCTTGCGGCCACGCACGTCGTACACCCACTGCGTGACGCCGCGCTCGGGACGGGTCTGCGACTGCGGGAAACCGAATGCATCCCACCCATAAGTAGTCGTCGCGCTGAAGCCGTCGGTCTGGCGATCCAGCAGTCCGCGCGACGACCACCCCCAACTCTCGGTGATGCCGCCGCGCTCGCGGGAGGCGAGGTTGCCGCGGCTGTCCCACGTGGTGGTGGTAATGATGGCGCGACCATCGGTCGCGGTGTTCTCGCGGTTCTTGATGCCGGGGCGATCGAATGTCTCTGGCGGCCAGAACGTCCAGCGCCGCTCGATGGTGCGCCCGGCGAGTGCGATGCGCTCCAGACTCTTGTTGCCCCAGCTGTCGTACTCGTAGGTCGTAATGCGGCCGTTGGCGTCGGTGACGGTCAACGGCTGCCAGCGTTGCAGGTCCCAGGTCGTGCGCGTGGTGCCTACGGGATCGACCTGCACCTCGACGGCGCCGTAGTCGTTCATCTCATAGCGCGTGCGGTTGTTGCGCGCGTCGGTGACGAGGGTAACGGGCACCTGGCCAAGCTCGCGGATGTATTCGAACCGGGTCACACCGTTGTCGGGTTCACGCACCGAGTCGACGCGAGTGGTGGCCAGCGAAAAAGTGAAACTACCGGTCAGCGCCACCCCGAGCTTGGTGTGGTCGTAGGTCCGCACGGCAGCATTGATTGGATCGCGCGCTTCGACGAGGCGGTAGCCGAGATGCTGGTAGACCGTTCTGCCAGCCGCAACCACGATGTTGATCCCGCCAACGTCCCGATAGCCGTAGGATTCCTCGCGCCCGTCCTGCAGCCTACGCGCATGGATGAGGTTGCCGTTCGCATCGTAGTCATAGTTGACCACGAGATCGCCCGGTGCGCGAACGGCTGTCACCACCCACTGACGTTGTTCGCTTCCGACGCCATTGACGATGCGGGTGAAGCGCCGCAATGCGTGCTCGATCCGCACGCTGCGACCATCGTCGTCATGCAGTGCCACCACCTCGCGGGTGAAGCCGCGCTGCGCATATACCAGCCTCGTCTGGTTGCCGTTGGTGTCCTCGATGTACGACAGACGACGCGCGCCGGCCAGCAGCTCGGCATAGTGATAGCGCGTGCCGTCCTTGGCATAAAAATCGTATGAGCCAGAACGCTCGATGAGCAGACCATTGTAGCCGCCGAGCGGGCGCCATCGCACACTGCCGTCGGAGTCGACGCGGTCGAAAGTGAAACGCTGGCCCTGCCCTGCGCCGCCGATCACGGTGCGGGTGCCGCAGGAGGATTCGCGAACTTGCGATTCGAGGTTGGTTTTCCAGCCGCGACCGAACACACCGAGTTGATCGCCCGACTGGCTCAGGTACGTGCGCTCCAGCGTGACCGCGGGACCGACGCCGCCGAGATCAAGGTCCTCGACGGCGATCACTGCGCCGCCGTTGAAGACGTTTACACCTTTGACGAAAGAGTGCGCCAGCGGAAGCGCGTCGTCGCGATCCACCTTGTGTTCCACTTCGGCGGTCCGCTCGTCCTGCTCGCCATCGACCACGGCCCGCGCCTTGACGAACACGCGGTACTGGCCGAACGGCAGGCGATCGACGGGCACCGCGACTTGCTGCACGCCGGCGTCGCGGACCTCGTCGCTGATCGGCGTCCAGTACGGTATGGGCACCAGGTTGCCGGTGTCGTCGTAGGAGTTGAATTCGACCGTGACGCGTGACTGCCGCGCCAGCGCGAACAACAGCGCACCATCGCTGGCGCATACGAAGTTGGCCGCAACGTCGATCTCGGTCTTGAGTTCGATATCTGTCGGGAAACGGCCGGCGATCACGCGCGCCGCGTCGATGCCATCGTCCAGCTCCGCCTGCCGCGCGACGCCGAGGCCGGCGATCAGTTCCTGGCGGAAGCGCACGCGCGCGGGTTCGGATTCGAGGCGATAGGGAGTGCCTTCGTTGAGTACCGTGGTGACCGTGGTCGGCTCGTCGGCGTCGAGAAGCAGACCGTATGCGAAGGTGGCACGGCTCAGCCCAATGTCGTATGGCGATTGCGACGCGCCGACCACGCGCTCGCCGGAGCGCAGCACCTGGCTTGACGGAGCGGCCACGTACTGTTCGGCAGGCTCGAACGAAGTTTGCGCCGTGAACTCGACTTCGGTGGCGCCAAACGGCGACAGCGGAACCACCTCGGGCGTCAGCGTTGGCGGATCGAGGCGCACCACAGTGGCACCGATCAACTGACGAGTTGCATCCAAGTCAACGCTCACCGGCAAGCCATTGGCATCGGGAACCCGCAACCGCAGCGTGCCTGTGACCCGCCCAGGTGCAGCGCCTGCGACCAGGTCGTACTGCCAGATGCCGCCGCCTGCGTTTGTAGGCACGCTCGCGATTCCGTTGTTGGCTTCGACAGTCAGGGTGCCGCGGGTGAATGCCTCCGGCACCACGTATGTGCGTCCACCCGGCGCGGTGCGGTCTTCGGTCCGAAGCACCGCAACGCGCCGAGGCAACGGAAAGGGTTGTCCTGGCGCCGCAGCATCGATGGCAAACCTGCCAGTCACCCCTTCGTTGCGGTAGTCGAGCCACACGAACTGGGCAACGAGGAACCTGAACCCACCCACCGTGTCCATGGTGGTCCAGTTCGCGGACGACGAGAGCGCGTCCAGGGTGGCCGTCACCGTGACGGTAGTTGCACTGCCGGTTGTGGGCAGTAGAAGGACGCGCGCACCGGGTGGGGCGGTAACAGCTTCAAGGACAGCCGTGCCACAGGTTGAGCCAACCGCGTTTCTCGTGGGTTCTGCTTCGCACGCACCTTCGCGGTACAGCCGACTGGGCGCAATCAAAGGGTGCGTCGCACGTGAGTCGGAAACCTCGAAGCGCACCGGCAGGTTCGAGATATCGTTGTCGAAGCGATCGCGCGCAACTGCCCGCAGAGACCGCCCACCGATGCCGGGCACGATCTGCGCGGCACTCTCGGGCACGAGCAGCAGCAAGGTCGGCGGCCCGGGCAACGCGAGGATCTCGTAAGGCAGGCCTGCAGAGATGTCGCCGCGCGCACTGGCCACGCGCACACCAACCCACGACAGCCCGAGCAGCTGCGGCTGTGGTCCAACTGCGTCGTCGATCTCGTACCGACCGCCGCCTTCGAACCGCTCCGGAGCCCGGGCGTCGACCGTGGCGATGCCGAAGCGGTCCGTGCGGCGCGTCACTTGCGCCAGCGGCGTGCTGCCATCCATCAAGCGACCCGTGCCGACGATCACCTCGAAGGTCACCACTGCATCGCGCACCGGGCGACCATCCAGATCGCGCACACGCGCAACCAGCGGCTTTGGTACGGGTTCGCCGGCAACTGCGCGCTGCACCCTTGCACTGGCGTCGATGGAAATCAGCGCTGCGGCGGTGGGGTCGGTGTTCGGTTCTTCCGCGTAGGGATTGGCCATTGCTTCCGCGAGGTCGCGAAACGTCCACTCGCTCGGCGGCACTGCAGTGGAACCGCCGGCGAGTCCACCGGCGATGAACCAGCCGCTTTCGCCGCTGACCAGGTCCTGCACGCGCCAAGCCGCGCCTTGCCAATCGACCACCCTGATCGGCGCACGGACGGTGTCGACTACTTTGCCATCGTCGATCCAGGCCTGGATCGCGGCGCGCACCGCGGGCGGGTGCGCGAGCGAATCGGTGCTATCGCCGCGGGTCAGCCGCACACGCTGCGCCGCAGTGGCCGCGGCTAGCGCCTTGTCGGCCGACACCGAGGGCACGCCCCACTGCGCCTCGAACACGTGGTGCTCCAGCGCGCTGCCGTGGAAGGCCGACCAGCGCAGGAAGTCGCTTTCGAGGAATGCCCCGTCGCGCTGCGCGACCGGCTCGACCGGCCGCAAGCCAGCGTCGATGCCAACGCCCTGAAACGTCAGGCGGTCGACCACCACGCCGACCCGCTGGGCTTCGTAGAGGCCGAGCACGAGTACCGCGCTCGGCAGCGGGCGCAGCGGCGTGACGCCGACCCATTCGGCGAGATCCGCGTCGGCCCGGTTCCAGGCATCGAGGTAGCGCGCGCCGAGCCCCGCGAGCAAGCGTGCGGCTGCGGGCTCCGCATCGCCGGTGGTGGCGCCCGCGATCGCTGCGACATCCAGCGCATCGCCCTGCGCGGACACCACCAGTGCGGCGTAGCCGCCCGCGACCAGTTGTTGCTCCATGCGCGCTTCGCCGGCGGCAGTGGAGAACGTGGCCTCCAGGCGCAGCGAGTCGCCGATCGAAAGCTCGCCCTCACCCGCCGCGGCCGGGCGGCCATCGATCATCAGCACCGGGCGCACGCGCACGAGGGCGGCAGGCGTTGCCGCGAGTCCACCGAACGACAGGACCGTGTTGTGGTCATCGACCGTGGCGGGCACGAACGACAGCGTGAGGCGACGGCCGGCAATCTCGTCGACCGGCAACGTCGTGTCGAATGACGGCGCCGCCGCCCCGCGCAGCACGATCCGCGCCTGCGTCCGGTGGCTCGGCCACAGCGCGGCGTTCTCGGCGAGCACGCGCAGCACCGGATGCGCGGTGGCGGCGGGCAACAGCCCGAGCACACCGGCATCATTGGCATGCAGCGGGCCTTGCGCTTCCAGCGTCGAAGGCGGCAGTTGCGCGGCGAAGTGCGCCTCCAGCACGGAGCGCAAACGTGCGAGCGGAAGCGCGTCGCCAGCGGTGGCGAGCTGTGCGTCGATCCACGCGGTCGCCGCGAGCGCGGCGAGTGTGGTCGCCCCGCTGGCCGGCGTGAAGCGATAGGGCTTGAGCGCCGGCATCAACGGCACCCACACCGGACTACTGCGGTCGACCACGGCACCACGATAGCTACCGAACGGCACGAAGGCCGACACCCAGACTTGCTCGAACTCGAATGCGGTGATGGCGCCGCCGGATACCAGTGGTCGCGCACGGATTCCGGCCACGCGCAGGGCCTGCTCGATCTTGGCCTCGGCCACCGCGAGTTGACGTGCGAGATCCGCCCTCGGGACGCGCACCACGCCGCGCACGTAGCGTGCGCCCACCCCGCTGGCGCGCAGCATCGCAATCAGCAGCCGCGCCTGGTCGACATCGTTGCCGGCGCGCGTGTGCAGCACGTGATCGGGCGCCTTCATCGAGCCGCCGTACCACTGGGTGTCGATCTGGCCGCGCACGAAGTCGAAGATGCGCGCGGCATCGTGTCCCAGCGCCGCGGCCTGACGCAGGACGGCCTCGGAGAAGCCGGCGTCCACGGAGGGCGCGCGATCGTCGGGCGTAGGCTCGCCCGCGTCTGCGCGCGCGTAGCTCGGTACGATCACGGGGCCGTTCGACGGCACCCCCGGGGCGATTCGCGGGCGGTGGTTGGGCAAGATGCCGGCGGCGAGGATCGGCGGCGGGGACTGCATCGGTGCCAACACGATGCGCAAGGCAGTAGCAAGGCGCTGCGCGAGCACGGGATCGGGGCTCGCTTGGAGCGCTGAAGCCGCATTGCGAAGCGGCCGCTTAAGCGAATCCATATGCGCGCGCCAAGCCTCTAGTCGCGGCGCGGCGCGAATGGCGACACCGCGCTCAACGGCCAGCGTCTCGACCTCACGCAGGCGTGCATCGAGCAACAGGTCCGCAGCCTCCACCGCGCGAACCGCGTCCCGCAGGCCTTGGGCGAATTCCGGATCTGCGGGCGCCAGCGTCGAGAGGCGCAGGGCTTCCTGCCACAGCGCCTGCACCGTACTCGATGTCCCGCCCGACTCAGTGCTCGCGAATGGCGCGGCGTTCGCTGGGTCGACTATCGGCACGCGGTGCTCGGCGACCAGCGCGCCGAGGTCCTCGCCGCGCAACAGACGATCCACCACGGCTGGCGCTGCATCGGCGCCCATCGCGGAGGCGGACCAAAGCACCGCGAACATTAGTCCCGCGGCGCGCTTCATGTCCGTCGCTCCGTGTTCGGCCCAGTGCGCTGAAGGATTGTTGTCCACTGCGTCGCAACGACTGCCAACGGCGGAGCGGGCATGCGGGGTCCCAGCATGGCCACTGCATGGTGTGGCGGCAGCCATGGCGAGGGCGCCGGCGGCGGATAGCGTGGCGGTGCGACGCTTGGCAGCGCGCGCGACGCTGCCGCTGCGCTGACGGTCGCCGCACGCGGTTGCAGCGACACGCCGACGCAAGGCTCAAACCCGTCGCCGAACATGCGCGCCGGCGCGCCCGACTCGAAGCCATCGGCAAACAGGCGGGCCTGGAAGCAACTGCCGTCGAGCGCCAGCAGATGGTCATCGAGCATTACCCAGTCAGGCGCGCCGCTTCCCCCACGATCATGCTGCAGCACCAGACGCAGCTCGGTCTGCGGCCACGCAATGGTGGCGAAGTCGAACTGGCGCAGGATGGTCGCGCCAGCGGCAACGTCGGCAGTCGCCAGCGCGGAGGCCACGAGTGCCCCACCCTCGACGGTCTGCACCAGTAGACGGAAGCGCGCAGCGGTTGCTGCCGTGCTACCGGTGTTGCGCAGACTTGCCGGAACCGGCAATGGCTCACCGGCCTCCCATATCTTGGCCAAAAGGTCGATACGTCCCTCGAATTGCGCAGCCGGTGGTCCGATCCGCACCACGGTCACGCTGGTGAGCGCGCCCTGGTTTCCGGCGCGATCGCGGGCCGAGGCCGTGATCGAGTTGCTGCCAATCGAAAGCGGCACGTCGGCGACCGCAAACGCGCCCTTGATGTCAGCGACAACCTCCTGTTGGCTGGCGCCGATGGCGACGCGCACTGTCGCGCGCGGCTCGGTCTGCCCGGCGACCAGAATGGTCGGCTGCGGCGTCTGCGTGCCCGGCGGCGGCTGCGTGATGGTCACCACCGGCGCCGTGCGGTCGATGGTAAATCGCGCTTCCGCCTCGCTGGCGTTGCCCGCCGCGTCCGTCGCCAGCACGCGCAGGACATGCGCGCCGTCCGCGGTCACCGGTGTGCCCTGCACATAGGGCTGAGCATCGAGGGTGACCACGGCCTGGACTGTGGTGGCGTCCTGCACGGTGATAGTCGGCTGCACCGGCGTGTTGACAGGCGGGTCCTCGGGCGGCACGCCGCCGATGACGATATTCGGCGGGACGCGGTCGATAGTCACCGCGCGCGGCACCGCGCTGCCCATCTGGCCGGCGGCGTCGGTGGCACGCGCCTCCAGCATGCTCGGCCCGTCGGCGAGGGAATCGAGGTTGCCGGCGAACCGGCCGGGTGCATTTTGCACGGGCGCCAATATCAGCCACGGCCCGCCGGACAGGCGGGCCTCAACCTGCGCGATCGCGCTGAGTGCATCGACGGCCTCCACCTGCACGCTTACCGCCGTGCCATGCACGCTCGACATTGCAGGCGCAAGGAAGGCCACCTGCGGCGCGGTGCGATCCACGACCGCGTAGGGCGCGGTGGCGATGTGCGCCCAGGCGAGCGAGCCATCGCCGGCGGTGAGTTGGGCCTCGATCACTGCTTCGTAGGCTCCGAGTGCGCGGCCAGTAGTGTCGAGGTCAGCCGACCCCGGCATGCTTGCCCCGGGCGCCAGTGAGACGCTCAGGTTTTGCACCACCGCGGGCGTGCCCGCTGCCACGCGCTGGAAGCTCAGGCGCACGGGCAGCGCGACGATCGCCGACGGACCTGGATTGCGCAGAATCCAGTTTGCGCGCGGCGTTGCGCCTGGCTCGCCGTCGAGCGGCGTAACCGCTAGCGTGGCCTCCAGCGTTGCACCGGCGTTTGGCGCATAGCGCACATTGCGCGTCGCAAGTGCACCAACGTTGCCGGCGCGATCTGTTGCCTGGGCGGTGATTGCGTTGACGCCGAGCGCGAGCGGCACATCCGGCGCCGAGAAAGCGCCATCGGCGCCAGCTACCAGCAGCACGCTGTAAGCCCCGTTGGCCACGCGAACATTTGCCAACGCATCGGTCTGGCCCAGTACCGTCACCCGATCAAGCGCCACCACCGCACCATCGGGCGGCGCCAAGAGCTGGACAGCAGGCGGCGTCCGGTCGAGCGTGAAGCGCAGTATCGCCGTGGCCTGGTTGCCAGCCCGGTCGACCGCGACTGCGTCAATGCGGTGCTCGCCTTCGACGGCCACCGGCGTTCCGGAGATCCATGGCAGGCCATCGAGCGTGGTCGTGAGCGTGCCGGGGTGCAGGTCGACCACCGACACCGTAGGCACCACGTTTGCCGCGTTGCTCACCGCGCCGTCGGCCACTCCGCCGAAGCCGATCACCGGAGGACTCTCATCGACCGCGAAAATGCGCGGCGCCGCAGTGGTGACGTTGCCGGCATCGTCGCGCGCTTCGACGTCGAGCCGATAACTGCGCTCGGCCAGCGGCAACAGATTGCGCGTGAAGCGCGATGCATCGCCTGGGTCGCGGACGAGGTCCAACCAGGGACCAAGGTCGATGCGTGCGCGAAGTCCGGGCGGCGGGCTCCCGGGGTCGCTTGCGTTCGCCTCGACGCGAACCGGGTTGCGCAGCACCGCATCCACGGCGGGTGACAGCACCGCGAGCAACGGCGCCGTGCCATCGACGACCTGGATCACGGCCGCCGAGAGTTGCTGCCAGCTGCCGGCGATCTGCGCATCGAGCAGCAGCGTGGACTGGCCCAGCGGCCCCGCGCCCGTGGCACGTGCGAGCGCTTCGTTGGCGGTGGCGCCGGCCGCGAGGTCGCGCACAAACTCGCGGCTGTCCAGCAGAGGCGAGCCACCGGGCCCGAATACCCGCAGCCGAAAACGCTGCTGCACCAGCGCACCGCCCGTTTGATTGCCCAGCTGCACGGCGACTGCCAGGGTCGCGCCGCGATCGACCTCCGGTGCGACCTGCAGCGTGCCGAGCAGCGTGCCGTTGCCAACGTCGTTGCGGAGAAGCGTGATCGTGCGCTCCGGACTCTGGTTGGCCGCCGTATCGCTGGCCCGTGCGCGGAGCAGGTTCGAACCCAGCTGCAAGGGGACGGAGCCGAAGACGACCTCGCCCGAGGGCGCAGCGAACGCCTCGGCCACATAGGCGCCCACCTGCAGGACGACCCTCGCTCCGGCTTCCGTATTGAGCCGCACGTCGACCGTAGCCGCAGTGGTCGCAGTGCCATCGGTGGGTGCGAGGAACTGCAACGGCGGCGGCGAGCGATCAATCGTGAATCGCAGCGTGCGCTCGGTGCGATTGCCGGCGCGATCGATCGCGCGCACGAAGAGCACGTGCGCGCCCTCCGCGACGATCGGCGCACCTGCGACATAAGGCTGGCCATCGACGCTACGGACGTCTTGCGTCGGGTCCGGGTGCATGTCGGTGACGGCGATCGTCGGAACAACGTCCTGCGACCCGATCTGCCCCTCGATGACGCCGCCGATGGCGATCACCGGCGGCATGCCGTCGACCACGAACGGTCGCTCCGGAAGCTCGACGCGATTGCCGTGGCGATCGGTGGCGCGCAGGCGAAACGCGTGCGCTCCGTCGCCGAGCGGTGGCGACTCGCGGATGAATCGACCGTCCACTCCACCAAACATTGCGATCCAGTTTCCGCTGTCGATCTGCGCCTCGACCGCTTCAAGGCCGGCATGACGGTCGACCACGCGCGCGCGCAGGCGCACCGGCGGCGCGACCGGGCGGCTGCCGTCGGGCTCGATCTGATCGATAGCCGGCGGCTCTCCGTCGGTGACCGGCAGGCTGCGCGCGGCGAGCAGTCGCCAGGTGCCTGCCGGGTCGATCGGCAGACGTGCCTCCAGCACCGCACGGTAAACGCCCAAGGCGAGCGTGGTAGCGGCAAGGTCCTCACTGCGGACCGCGGTGGCGCCCGGTGCGAGCGCATCGCTCGCCGTGCGTGTCAGCAGTGCAGCGCCGTCGGCAGCAAGCACCCTAAGGCGCACATCGACCTGTGGCAGCGCCGCGCCACCGGCGTTGCGCACGATCCAGCGCAGGACCGCGTCGCGTCCCAACTGCACTGCGGCATCGGGCTGCAGATCCAGCCAGCCTGCAAGCGCCGCCGGCGATGCCGAATCGACGATCGCAACGGTGCGTTCAGCGACGGACTCGAAGCTGCCGGAGACGACTCGCGCCACAAGCCGCAGCGGTCCGAGGGCGGCTGCAGCGGTCGGCACCTCGAACGGCACAACCGCTTCGAATCCAGGGCGTAGCGTGCCGAGCGCGCGGACTGTCGTCGAGACCGTCGCGCCATTGTCTGCGACGGCGTCCAGATGCAGCATCGCATCAGCCAGAACGTCGTTACCGCTCCGGTACTCGATGCGCGCACGAGCCGACAACGGCGCACCGCGCACGATCGGTCCGGCCGGAGCCGCGAGATCTAGCCACAGGACGCGCCATGCATCGATTGCGAACGGCACCTCCGCGGTTGCGACCGGCGCGCCGGCGGCGCCGCGCAGCGTCGCGCGCAGACGGTAGGTCCCGCCAGCGCGTCCCGTCGTCGGCCATGCGATATCGAAGTCGCGCCGCTGCGCGAATGCCAGCGCGACTACCGGCAGATCGAGTACCTCGGCGACCATGTCGCCGCCTTCGTCCACCACGGCCGCCTGCAGCGCGCCATCGAAGCGCGAGCCGGGATTGCTCAGCGACAGCGTCGCCTCGAGCGGCACGCCGGGAGCCAGCAAGTCGCCGCGCAGGGCGAGTTCGAGCAGCGGCGCGCCGGCGGCCGAGACCGCAATGGTCCGCTGCGCCGCGTTGTTGCTCTCGTCGACCTCCACGATCGCGTTCGCACCATCGACACTGGCACGCAGAACCCAAGTGCCGGCCGCATCGAGCACTCCCAGCGGGAACTCGAGAGTGCGCGCGCTGGCGGCCGGCAGCGCCCCGCTGGCCTGCGGTGCCAATGCGCGTACCACGCCCGAGGGACTCGTGAGCCGCAACGAGACCGGCGCCGATGGCGCTGCCGCGAGTCCCCGGTTGCGCACCGTGACCACGGCCGCGAAAACTTCGCCGACTCGTCCGCCGGCAGGAACCGCGCGCAGGTCGGCGGGCCCGATCGCGAGGTCAGGCAATTCACCCGCTTCCACCGTGACTGTGATCGGCGCCGATAGCGCTCCGAGGTTGTCGGCCGCGTCGCGCGCGCTCGCGCGGATCGATTGCGTCCCGGCCAGCAGCGGGAAGGCTCGCACACAGAAACCGCCCGGTGTATCGAGCACGCGCACCCCGTCGCGCAGCACGAGGAGTCGATGCCCACGAGTCCAGGCGACGATCTCGCCTGATGGCTCGGTGATCAAGATAACCCCGGTGGCGAGTTCCACCACGTCCAGGCGTTGTGCGCTGCGCAGCACGACGTACCTGCCCGTCGGATCCACGGCGAACGCATCGACCTCGAGCGGAAACTCGAGCCGATCGGCAATCGTGCCACTACCGAGCTCGACTTCGCGCAGCCGCGTGCCGGGTCCGGCTCGCTCCAGAACCAGCACGCTGCGCCCGTCGGGCAGCCACTGGGCAGCCAGCGCGTTGGCGGGAATCGGGGTCTCCTGCCGCGAGCCGTCGAGGCCGAAGGCAATGGCCATGGAAGCTCCGGCAGTCAAGAACAGCAGCCGCGTGCCGTCAGGCGACCACTGGAAACGGCCGAGGACGGACGGCGAATCGATCTCCGCCAAAAGCCGCGGTTCACCCCCGCGCGTGTCCAACAGCCAAGCAGCTTCGGCGGCCTGTCCGGTGCGCCGCGCGAACGCGAACAGATGGCGGCCGTCCGGGGCGGCAAGCAGCACGCTTACATAGTCGAAGTTCTCGCTCTCGACGCTGCTGGCGAGCGTGGCGAGGTCGAGGCGCCGAATCACGGGCGTAGAGAGGTCGGTGTACCAGAGTGTCCGGGCGTCGGCCGACACCGTAGCCAGCTGTGTGCTGACAGGCCAACGGTTGATGAGACGGCCGGTGTCGAGGTCGTGGATCTCGCTGCCCCTGCCGAATTCCGAGACGAGCAGCAGCCGCCCATCCGGCGCTGCGGCGTTGCTCAGTCCGGTCTGCACCCCTGAGGTGATCGACCGCACGGTCCATTCTGCAGTCGCGCGCGTCTGCGCCGCTGCGCCGCGGTCGCTGCGCAGGTCGATCCGCGAGTCGGCCTCCGCGCTGCCACACACGCCGACAGTAGTGGCGCCGGTCGTGTATGCCCCGCCCGGCGGCGATGGGAGGTTCAGCAACGGCGGCACGGGCGCAGTGGCGTCGCGCGGGATGACGCTGCGCACCTCGCCGGGCGCGCCGCGGTTGCCTGCGCGGTCGCGCGCGAGCACACGGAAAAAGTAGGTGCGGCCGTCGACCAGTGGCGCGTCGCGGAAGCTGTTCGTCGCCTGAGTCGCGATTGCTGCGAACGGCCCGGCGGCCGCATCGGCCCGCTCCAGGACATAATCGGCCGGCACATCACCCGCACCGCGCTGCCACTGCAGTTGCACCGCGCGCCCCTCTGGCAGGGCCTGCAGCGAAACCCACTGCGGCGCGCCGGGCAACTCCGCCTCGAACGTCAGTCGCACGATGTTCGACGGCGCGCTGGCATTGTCGAAGGCGTCGACGGCCACCACGCTGTAGTCGAAGTCGCCGTTCGGTCGATAAGCATCCACGTAGCGCCGTTGTGCCGCTGCCGATACGCGCGCGACACTGCTGCCGTCGCGATACACGAGGTAGGCGGCAACATCCGCCGCAGGACTCGCCGTCCACTCAAGTACCGCGTCGCTGCCGGAAACCACGCCGACGAGAACTACGGGCTCCGGCGGCGTGGCGTCGCCGACGTCGACCGCGGCGGCGTCAGTACCGGGGCCCTCGAAGGCGAAGCGCTCGACAGCCGCAACGCGGAACTGGTGGCGGCCGTCGGGCAGCACCTGTTCCACTGGCGGCTGCGCGACCGTCGGGCGTCGTACAAGGTCCAACTCGGCAATCGCACCACCAGTCAGCGGCGGCACCCTATGCAACAGCAGGCGCACGCGCTGCGTGCGGTAGACGCTGTCGAACGGAACGAAGCGCTGCACGTCGGCGTTGCCGGTGAAGCCGCCGACTCTCACCCAGCGCCGCCCGGACCACGCCTCAACCTCAGCGTCCATGATCCGCCGCGTGCCGTCGGCAGCTGTCAGGCGCAGGCCGACCACGTTCTCGACCGCGGGCGCGCGCAGCTCGATCACCAGCGGGCTTTCGAAGCGCCCGTCGAAGCCGGGCGGAACCTCGACCGCGGTTTGCGGGTCATTGTCGATCGCCCGTGACGTCTGGAAGAGATGCGGGCTGGTCGCGGTCAGCGCCGCGATGTCGCCATCGCCCAGCAGCGGCGCGCCGTTGCGGAACACGCGGTATCCGATCGCCTCTCCGACCGGACGCGGCGTCCACGCGACGCTTGCGGTGCGCTCGACCAGCGTCACCGAAACGCCCTCGGGCGCACCAGGTGGCAGCGCGCGGTCGACGAAGGTCTCGGCGGGGATGCTGCGATTGCCGTCCGTATCGGTCACACGCACTTCGAGGCGGTTCTCGCCAGCGCCGAGTGGCAGCCCGCTGAAGATGAAGCGGCCGTCGGCGAGCGTGACTGTCGGACCAATTTCGGCGGTTCCCGCCGACGAGGTGACCGTGACTCGCGCGGCACCACCGGCCAGCGATCGGCCTTCGAGCGCGGTCGACGCCACCGCGACCGGGGTGAAAGGCTCGGCCAGTTGGGGCGTGAAGATGCGCGCCTGCGCAGCTGGCGGCGCCGCGGACACATTGCCCTCCGCGTCCACGGCGACCACGGTGCGGAGGACATCGTATGAGCCTTGGGCGTCGTCTTCGTGGTCTCGCGCAGTCGACGGCAGCTCGGCGAGCGGATTCCCGCCTGCGCCGTAGTCGCGATAGACGCGGTAGAGCGCGACGTCGGTGGACGGCGAGGCCAGCCAGGACGTTCGGATGCGCAAGCCATCGGCGCGCGCGCGGACCTGTGTGGGCGGCTCGGGCGGCGTAAGGTCGGCGAAGCGCACGGTCACGACCGGCGGCTGCGAATCCTCTCGCCCGCCCGCGTCGCGGGCCAACGCCCGCAGTTCGTAGTTGCCATATGGCAGGCCCTGCGGCGTCCATTCCACCGTCCAGGGCGGCACGGTCAGCGGCGCACCGATCGGCGCCCAAGCGCCGCCTGGCGAGCGTCGGGCAAAAACAACTTGCACGATGTCGACGTCGCGCGACTGCGCGCGCAGGCGGATCGTGCGATCGAAGCGCTGCTCGGGCAACGGCTCGACCAGACTCAAGCGTGGCGGCGTATTGTCGAGTTCGACCACCGCTTCGGTTGACGGCTCGCTGACGTTGCCGGCGCGATCAATCGCGCGCACGCGGTAGCGCAAGGTGCCGTCGCCCACGTCTTCGTCAATCCAGCTGTCGGCGGAAATGGCGTAGGGGCGCAAGTCCTGCGGCGGTGCACCGGTTGCAGTGAGCAAAACGCCGTTGCGATAGACCAGATAGCCCAGCAGGTCGGTCTCTGTGTTGGCCGCCCAGTCGAGCGAGACATCGTTGCCGGTCGCGGCGGAAACCAGGCCCGTGGGTGCCGATGGTGGCCCGTTGTCGACCACGACCTGCGCCTGGACGTTGGCAAGGTTCCCGGAACGGTCCACTGCCTCCAGTCTGAGTCGGTGCGCCGAAAGATCCGGCAGTGCGCGCGTGTCCCATTCGACCAACACGGCATCGTCGCGCTCCTGCGCACCCTCTGCGAGCACGCTGGCTGCACCGCCGGCGATGGCCGTCGCCGTCAGTCGCCAGGAGGACAGATCGGCGGCGGCCAGCACGCTGCCACGAACCCCGACCACACCGGCGACATTTGCGGCATCGAGCGGCTGCGCAAGCAGCACCGTCGGCGGCGTGCGGTCGAGGATTACATCGGCGGGCGCGGATCGCGGGCTCTCGTTGCCGGCGCGATCGATCGCGGACACCGCATAGCGCAGACGACCTTCCGGAGCCAGCGCATCGCGGAACGCGCTCTGTATCGGCTCCGTCGCCAGGGGCACGCCGTTGCGATAGATGCGGTAGCCCGCGAGGTCGGACGCCGCAACGTCGGACCAATCCAGCGCCACGTCGCGATTGTCCACAGGGGTGGCGACCAGTCCCGTCGGAGCTGCTGGTGGTTCAGTGTCGATGCGCAGCGCGACGGTCGCCGTGCTTGCCTGCCCCGCGCGGTCCTCGACCGTGACACGTAACAGGTACTCGCCTTCCGGTCGCGACAACACCGCATCGAACAGCGGTCCCAGTATCACCGGCGCCTCGCCGTCGAATAGGTCGGAGAACTGGCCTGCAACTGCACCGTTCGCCGGCGCCAACGCGATGCGATAGCCGAGGAAGTTCGCGTCTGTGGCGGTGCCTTCGACGCGCAATTCGCTGCGGATCGCAGCGCCTGTCACCGGCCGCGTGAGGACGGCCACTGGCGGCGTTCCGTCGATCACCACCGGACGCTCTGCTCGCGCGCTGTTGCCTGCGCGATCGGTGGCAGTGAGCACGAGACGCACCTCGCCATCCGCCTGCTGCACTGGCCATGCGTGGATCGAACCTCCAGCCGCTACCGCCGCTTGGCCAGTGGCGAGCACCACTGCAATGAAACCGGTGCGCTCCAGCCGCAGTTCCCAGCGATCGAGATTCGCATCGTCGGCCGCACCCGCTACCGTGACGGTGCCATTGCGCCGCAACACCGCGCCATCTGCCGGCGAGGCGATTTCGAGCGCCGGTGCAGTGCGGTCGACGACGAATCGATGATCCAGCCGCGCGCTGTTGCCAGCCCGATCGCTGGCCGACCCGACCAGCCGATAGGCGATCTCCTCGAGTGCGTCGGATGTCGACAACACCACATCGACCGCATCGGTGCCCGCGGAACGCGTGAGCTCTACGCCGTCGGTCTCGCGGCGCAATGCAACCTGATAAGACTCCAGGCGCGGTTCCGCAATCGAAACACCAATCGCACGCCCGGCGGCCACAAACGCCGCAGCGTCGGGCAGCGGCTGCAGCACCGGCGGCGCGGTATCGACCGCGACTGCGAAGATCTGGGTTTCCGACGACGCGGGCTGGGCGGCATCAACGACCTGCAGTTCGATCCGGTATGCGCCATCGGCGACCGCAGTCGAGCCGCCGGCGCGACCATCCCAGGTCCAGTTGCTCGCGCCAGCGCTTAGCGGCACTTCGCTCGCGAGAACCCGTTGCAGCGCACCGCCATCGTCGACCACGCGCACCGTCGCCCGCACCGCGCGTGCCAGCACAACTTCGAGTCGCGTGGTGTCGCGCACACCATCGCCATCGGGCGAAAACAGCGGCGGCGCCACCGATCCACTGGTCACCAACTGCGAGGGGGCTGCGAGCATGATCGGCACGTCCACACGCGCGATGTTGTCGAGCATGTCCTCGGCGACCAGTGCAATCGTCGCGGCGCCCGCCAAGCTGCCACGCTGCCACTGCGCGAGCCGCGCTGGCGGAGATACAGGTGCCGTGCCCTCGTCCACCGGCGCAAGCACCGATCCCGGGGCGGAGGAGCCGGCGAGCACCTGCCAGTGTGCGAGCCGCGGGTCGTCGACAGCGCCGCGGATCTCGACCTGCAGTCCACCCACGACAGCCCCGGAGGAGGGCTGGGTCAACGCCACGGTCGGCGGCGTCCGGTCCACGCGCAAGCGGTATTCGAAACGCTTGGAGAAACCGCAGGCGTCGCGAATCTGCAGGCGCAGACCATAGAGCCCTTCGCCCAGCGGGCTGCCACCGAGGCTGCCATCCCACGTCAGGCGCAGCGCAGGGGGCTCGGCGAATCCGTCCTGCACGGTGGCCAGCGGCGGATCCAGCAGTGCCGAGCCCGCGACCCCGGCCTGCGCGAGGCCGTGCAGTGTCAGCGTGAAGTCGACGCGCTCACCAAGGCGATACGGCAAGGTGATGCGCTGGAAGCGGCCGCGGCCGGACAGTCCGAGAACTGCACCGAGGCTCGTCGTCTCGATGACCGGCCCGGGCAGCTCGTTGGGCCCCTCTTCGACTTCTAGCATCGAGTCGACGAACATGGTCTGCCGCGCACAAACCTGCGCCCCGGACCAGTCCCAGGCGCGGACACGCAGGGTGGCAGTGCCGTTGATCAGGGGCGGGAGCAAACCGCCAGCGGACTCGATCGAAACGACGCCAAGCGGACCATTGACTGGCCCTCCCTCGATTTCGCGGCCCTCACGCCACGCCAGCGGCGTAGCACCCTCGCCTACGCCGTGGCGGCGCCAGGTCTGTCCCGAATCGCCGCCGTCGACCGCACCTGCCAGCGGGACGCTCAGCGGCTGCCCCGGCTGAGCGCGAGTGGCGCAGATCCTGGCTCCGGCGGCCGGCTCGAAGATCGCGGCACTGCCGGGCGTTCGGTCGACGACGAACGGCGCAGGGGCCAAAGGCTCAAGACCTTGGCCGCGGTCGACGCTGATCAAAACTTCTGCGGCGCCGGGCGCGAGCGCAGTAGTGTCGAGATCCAGCGTGCGCGGATTACGTTCGATGTAGTCGATAACGATAGCTGGCGCGTAAGACCGATCGAGCGCCGGCTGTTGAGCGCCGGTGACTGGGTCGCGAAAGACGACGACGATTCGCCGCACGGTAGCCGTCGCGCCAGCAGAAATCGTGCCCAGAAGAAGTTGCACGCCGCCGCTCGGCGTGTCGGCGCACTCAGCGCCCAGCAGGGGTTTGACTTTAGCCCGCATCGACGCCACGACTGCACCGGGTAGAGCGCAGCTCCTGGCCTCGGTCGCGACCGCGCGCGCGCCCTCCACCAGCGTCGCAGGGCGAGCCACTGCCAGCGCCTTGCGCCCCTCGGACTCAGCGGACCGGATCTGTGCCAGCGCCGCGGGCGACAACTGCACGAGGGCTCCGCCACGCTCGACGGCGAGTATGGTCGCTGCATTGAGGATTGGCCCGATGTCGATGCGCTCGAGCGACCGCAGGCCGTCCGGCGGTGGCAGGTCGAAACCCGCGAAGCGCATGGCCCCCGAGACCTCGTCCGGCGCGAGGCCTGCTTCGGCTAGCAGCCGCTCCCGAACGCTGCCGGGGATGAGGCTGTTTGCGCCTGCGGGCGCGGCTGCGCAGGCCAGCTCGAACCGGGGACCAGAATCGAAGCGAATCCAGTTCGACGCAAGGCGCGAGCCGTCGATGCGTCGTCCCACAACCCGCGCGAGGAAAGCGCGACCTTCGGCCAGTGACGCTGGATCCGCTGCAACGTCAACGTACTGCCAGTGCGCCGGCACCTGCGTTAGCGGGCACCCCGCAACGGTGATGCCGATGCGACTGCATGCGGCTGTGCCACCGGCGTCCATGGCCACTCGGCTACGCACTTGCCAGTCAGGCACCGTCGCCAACGCAGCGGTCTGGTATTCGATTTCGATCAAGTCGCGCGCTGTGGTGGAGACCTCCAGCAGGTCGAGATCGGGCGGATTGGGCAGCAGAAATCGCGTGCCGAGCTCCGGCGGCGCGTCGAATGGCGGGGTATTGCCGCCGACACTGGATTGCTCTGCCCGCGCGCGATTCGACCCGGGAGCGGCACGCCACAGCCCGGTGCGGGCGACGAGCGTCAGCTCTTCGACGGCCTCGCCGAGCGGAAACAGGGATTGATTGCCGGCAAGATCGATTGCACGCAGACGAAAGGTGCGACCCGTGTAGTCCTCCAGTGCGACCTCGAGCGGCTGCCTGCTGAGCGGCGCTTCGCGCAGCACCCGCCATCCGCTGATGTCGAGATGTTCCAGCGCAAGCCGCGCGAGGTTCGCATCCTGCACTGGCGAGCGACCCTGTGGTGCCAGCTGCAGAGTTGCCACGCGACCACCAGACGCCGCGAAGGGTGTGCGCAGCAATGGCGCTCCGGTCGGCGCCTGCGTGTCGACCAGCAACGGGAATCGCTGTTCGTTGATCCACAGGACGTAGCGTCCATCCGGCACCACCGTGCCTCCGTCGCCGCGCCCATCCCATGTCCAGGACGCCGGTCCGAGCTCGCTTTCGCCGACCACCCGCAAGAATGTCCGCAGCGCGGTGCCGGTAGCGTCGCGGATTTCGATCCGCACCGTGGTGGGGCGCCGCACCTCGTAGTCGATGCGCGCGTCATCCTGCACGCCATCGCCGTTGGGCGAAAGCGCGCGCGGCGCGGCACTGACTCGTCCAAGGTCGGCTGCAAACTGCGAGACGACTTGAATCGTGGCCGACTCGACGTTGCCCGCGCGGTCGAAGGCGCGCAGGCGTACCAGGTAGGTGCCCGGTTCTGGCGGCGTCCAGTACAGAAAATCGTCGAGCAGCACCTCGGCATCGGATGGTGCGGTCACCGACTGCCACAACGTCGGGGCCTGCGGTGTCGACCAGTCCAGTTCCCAGCGTTCGAACTGGCGGTCCGCAACCAGTCCATACAGTCGAATCGCGCGGCCGACATTCTCTGCCCGCAAGACCACCGGCAAGTTAAGGAAAGACCCCAAGACCCGGCCGCCGGTTTGCGCGCCTGCCGCGCCGATCGCAGGCGAAAGCATTAGCGTGCTTTCGTCCGGCGACACGTCTCCCACGGAGTCCGCCAAATCCCAGCGCTCGCGTAGCCGCTCGCCGCCAGCCGACCACAGGCTGCCATTGCAGCCGATGCGGCTGCCGTCGGCGAACATCCACGCCGGCACGACGCCGCTGCCGGGGATCGCAACGCCAGCGAACAGATCGAGGTCCAGAAGACGCTGCCCGGATTCGAGCAACTCGGCGACCAGTTCTCCGCTTTCGCCGTCCGGTCTCCGAACGGCAATCGTGCGACCGATCGTGAGCGAGAGCTCTTCGTTCGCGGCATCAAACCACTGATAGAGCGGACGTTCGGCAAGCCACGTCGCGGCGCCCTCGCACCTGCCCTGCGTGGGCATTGCCGTGCGGCCCAGATGAACGCTGTTGGCGCTGCCGATCCACAGCGTTCCCGGGTCTAACGGTTCAAGCGGATCGTGCTCGATGTTCAGGTCGACCGCGTCCAGGGCCTCGCCCGCGCTCGAGAAAGCCAGCGCTCGCTGCCCTTCCGCGTCGATGACCAGCAGCTCCCCTGCGCGGGCGATCCAGGACATGGTGAGCTGGTCCGGATAGCGCTGGTCGTTGGGCGCAAATGCGAACGGCGACCGATCGACGGAGGCAAGCTGGCGAAACGGCGTGCCATCGAGCGGAGCCAGCCAGACTGATTGCGAGGAACCCGCTTCGCGAATGCCAGCAAGCGCCCGACCATCGGGCGAGAGCACCGCGCCGCGCCAGATCCCCAGATCGCGCGAGGCGCCGCCGATTCGCGGCGCGAAGCGCCAACGCTGGTCGCCGCCTTCGACGCGACGGAAAACGACACCCCCGCTGATCGCTCGAACCACCTCGTTGTCCGGCGACAAGTCGGTGGCGAACGCCGTGCCGACCCCGGAACGCAGGTCGAACAATCGCCGCTCGAATCCTCCCGCAACCGGCCAACGCACGACGATTGTCTGCTCGTCGAGCACGGCCTCCACGAACGGTGCCCCGCTGCCCGGAAAGACCTGCGGCGTACCCAGCAGTGTCGGGTTGTCGACCACGTCGGCGCGGGTGGTGCCGAACACGTAGTGGTAAGGCCCGAAGGAGATCTCCATGCGCAGTTGGAAGGCGATCCGCTGCCCATCCGGCAGCAACCAGAAATCCACGACCTCACCGGCGTAGTAGCCACGTGCTGCCGCGTAGCGCTGCACCCACTCCTGCGACAGCACCGGCTGCAGTGCGGGGAACAGGGTGTCGGAGCGATACAGTCCGACGAAGCGCGGCGGCGAGACACCCGGCGGAGGCCGCGCTGCAAGTGCGAACACGGCAAAGCGCGTCGCGGCGCCGCGCGGACCGAAGCGCCAGCCGCCAGCGCCAGGCGAAGTGGTCGACGGCAGCGCCACCAGGCGCGCCCGTGGCGTGTCGATCGCCTCAACCGCGGTACTTCGGTTGGTGTCGACCGTGGCGTCGAGCATGCCGACCAGGCGACCCGCTGTGCCGCGCACTTCGATGCGGTAGTCGCCGTCCGGGACCACGCGGCCACGATCATTACGTCCATCCCAGACGATCTCCCCGCGCGCAATCAGCGCCACTGGGAAACGACGCACCATGCGTCCGCCAGCGTTGCGCACACCGACCTCAATGGGCTCTGCGGCGGGCAGGCGCCAGACGACACGCACGCTGTCGCGAACTCCATCGCCATTGGGCGAGAACCAGCGCTGGCTGGCGAACACGCTGCCGTCCTGCAGGCTCAACGGTAGTTCCAAACGATTGTTGTCCTCGCGCGTCTCGGCCACTGCGGCGCCTGAATCGACCTCGACCCGCAGCGCATCGGGCGTAGCCCCCTGCCCGAGGGTCCACGTCCACTGCAATTGCGCCACAGCACCCGGCGCAAGGGCGTCGACGTTGCGCTCCGGCGCCACCGGCGCAGCAATTCCGCCCAGTTCCGACAGACGCACCGCGAACGATCCAGCGGGCAGCTGGCCGAGGTTGCGCACGCGCAGCGTCGCCGTGACGGTCTCGCCCACGACGGGCCGACTGGGCTCGAGCTCGATGTCTGCCAGCGCGATCGAGAGATCGGCCAGGCCCAACACCGGCACGGTCCGCAGCGCGAAGTTGTCGGTCTCGTTGGTTTCGGCGACAGTACCGTCCGCGTCGATCGCAACGTAGAACGTGGTATCGCCGCGAAGCGTGAGCGCGGCGACCGCCAGTTCGACCGGAATGTTCCCGCCGGCCGGAATGCCGGGCACCAGGATGCGCGCCAGTTCGCGCCCGGCCAGCCGCGGATCTCCGGCATAGAGCGCGGCAATCGTGGGCGGCGCTGCTGCGGCCCCAAGATTGATGACGCGCACTCGGGCCAGCAGTGGCGCTGCTTCGCGTGGCGTGGCTGGTTCGAGCTCGACCCGTGCTTCCTGGATTGCAAGGTTTACGCCACTGTCGGCGATCACCGCGAAGTCGAGACTCGCGCTGTTATTGCCCTCATCGAGTTCAGCGATGGCGCCCGCAGGATCGACCTGCACCGCCAAGGTCGCGGGCCCGGAGCCCGGGGGCGTCCAGACAAACTCGCGGGTCTCGCGGCCACCGGCGGCGACCTGCAACGTCTGTACCGGTAGCGCGATGCGCCCGCCGGCGAAGTCGACGGCGGCTTCCAGTACGGCGGGCGGAGAATCACTGGCGCCGCGGTTCTCAACCGCGACACGGAAGCGCGACAGGCGGCCGGCCACTGCGTTGGCACCGCCGAGGAGCTCAACGCTGGCGATCGGCACGACGAGGTCCACGCCTTCACCTGCAGGCACCTCGCGCAAGAGCACGTTGTTCGCCTCGTCCGCCTCCGCAAAGCGCGCATCGGCGTCGGCTTCAATGCGCAGACGGAATCCGGCAGCCGATTCGCGCGTGAAGCGCAATTCGAACGGCGCATTGGCGCGCGCGGTCACGTCCACGCGGGTTTCGGCGAGCGGCTCCTGCGACGCCCCGTCGATAGTGGCGCGCACCAGGACCTGGGTCGCGGCAGTGCCGCCGAGGTTACGCAGCACACCAGCGACCACGACCTCGACCGGCGCGCGCTGGATGCGCGGCGGCGTCACTGTCAATTCGGTGGCTGCCAACGCGAGTTCGACCGCGGCGGGCGCCAGCGCGACCATCAGCGTCGCGCTCGATTCGTTGTCGGCCTCGCTCGACTCGGCGACGTCGTTGGCGGCATCGACGACCGCATGGATCGTCCGCTCGCCGGCCAGCCCGCGCGTGTCGAGCAGCGCGACCGCCGTGCTGCGACCGCCGACCTCCAGCGCTGGCACGGCGATCGGCCCGCCGATCGGCGCACCGCCGGCGCCAGGCGGCCCGTCGAAGAATCGCGCGACGCTCGCTGGCGCCGCACCACCGCCGCGGTTCTCGACGATGGCCAACACGCGTACCACGTTGCCTTCCACCGGTTGCGGGGGATCGAAGCGCAGCGTCCCGGTGATCGCGAGGTTGGGCGCACCATCCCGCGACAGCGCGAGCAGGGCGAGGCTCGTCGAAAACACACTGCCGCCGAAATCGCCAGCCACGCCCTGCCGGCCGCGAACCCAGCCGCGGAGGCGAACGTAGGGCGTTTCCGGCAGCGCGATAAGCGGTTGACGCGCGAACACATCGAGAGACTCCGACAGCGAGTTCCCGAAGGCGCCGTCTGCCGCCTGCCGCGCGAGCAACCATCCTCGGCCACGGTTGCGGACCGAGGCGGAGCGGGTACCGAGCGGATCCACCCGCGCAAGGTTCGCGATCGCGAATGCGGTGCTGCGGATACTGCCGGCGCCTCGCGGGTACGCGCCGAACCCACCATCGCCGCCCTGCCAAGCTTCGCTCGTGTCTACGTACCACTGCCAGCGAGCGGGAGTCGGGTCTTCGCGCCCGAGCAGTTCGACCGCAACTTGAGTGTCCAGCACGCCCGGTTCGAGCCCGGCCGCCAGACGGAATCCTTCTGCGCCGCGCAGCCCTTCGATCGCTGCCACCGAGACCGCACGGTCACCCGGCAGCCCTGCCGCTCGCCACGCGTAGTCTTCGAGCGTCACCGCAGATGTCGAGAAGAGATAGGCGCGGGCGCGTGCGATCGCTGCATCGCCGGACGCGAGTTCGGCCAGCGCCATCACCGCATAGGCGGTGTCGCGCAGGACGGTCGCCGGGTCGTCCTCGAAACGCCCGTCGGTCTGCTGCCGGCCACGCAGCCAATCCAGTCCGGCCTGGATCTGCGCATCGTCGCCGCGCAGTGCACTTGGCTGGACGATCTGCGGCAGACCCGGGGCCGCGCCTTGCCGCGGCAGGTTGCCCATGCGCAGCGTGCCGCGGCCACCGGTCATCACCGTAAAGCGCTGTTGGAAGTTCGCGCGCAGGCGCTCCATCTGTCCCAGCAAACCCGCCGGAACCGCCTCGCCGGGTCGCTTGAGCAGCAGCACTCCGGCACGAAAGGCCTTGGGGGAATCGGCGGCCGACGGATCACGCGCGCCTTCGGCCGCGATGATCTGATTGATCGACACGGATTCTGCAGTTGCGCCGACTTCAGCACCGAGCTGCGGCAGGCTTGTCGCCTCGCCCGCCGCGCCGCGCAGCAGGATCGTCGGCGGGACCTCGCCACTGGCAAGAAAGCCACCGAGGTACCGGTCGAGGGGCGAATACTGGTGTCGCACGCGCACGCTGCGGAAACGCCCGCCAGGCAGCGGCTGCCAATCGTTGCCGTACATCACCGATCCGTCGCTGTCGACGAAGTTGCTCCAGTGGCTGCCATCGCGCCCGATCAGATCGCTGCTGTCGCTGCCGCCGGGCGTGCGAAAACGGACCCTGACGGCCCAACGGTGCATCAGTTCATGGGCGAGCGTGTTGAGCAGTTCCGGGTGGCGCGGATCACCGGAATCAAAGGCATAACGCGACACCGCCGCCATGTCGACGATGCCCTGCAGGCGTCGCGCGCTGCCATAGGCAGCACCGTTGTCGAACAGCGGCAGGGCGATGCCGCGCACGTCGTTGCGCAGCGCGTTGTAGAACGCCAGCGCCTCGCCGGTTTCGAACTCGAAGGTGGTGAATACGATCAGGAAGTCGTAATCGTCGGCGCGGCCTTGCAGGAAGGCCTGCGCGATCTCCTGCCGCGGCAGCGCCTCATCGCGCGCGTAGCTGCCGGCGAAGTCGATCACGGTCAGGTTGCCCAGGTCGGCCATGCCGACCACGGCTTTGGCCGCACCGGCCTTCGGCACCGTGGGTTGAATGCGCCATTCGAGGCACATCGATGCTGCGGGAGGCGCGAGAACGCTCGCGTGTCCTGTGCAGGCTTGCGCTGCCAGCAGCAGCGCGACCAGCCGCACGCTGAGCGCACGCACGCTCACGGGCCGCGGCCCTCATTGGGCGCGCCGCGATCGGCGGGTGGCATCTCGATCCAGCCCGGCTGCGCGCCGGTTGCGCGGCGCAAGCGATCGCGTAGCGCGTCGACATCGAGCGTGGCGCCGACTGCGATCGGCACCGACAGTGGCGCCGACACGCCGGTATCGATCTCGAATACTGCGGCATGCGTATCGACGCGCGAGAGCCGCGCACCCGGCGGGTCGAGGCGATCGCCCGCACAGAGCAGGCGGCGGGCTTCGCCATCGTCGAGGACCGCGCACTCGGTGTCGGGTGCGAGCGCAAGCACGGTCCAACGCAACGTGGGCGCGCTGGGTGCGGAATCGACCGCGCGGCTGGTCCCGATTGCGCCCACAACCAAAAGCCCGAGCGCCAGCGATGGCGCACAGCTGATCAACCTGAAGCCTCTTCGGGCGCAATTCCAGCGCCCACCCCTGTTCCACATGACGCCATCCTTCCCCTTGGCGCCGGCGTAGCCAGTGCCAGTCCATCCCTGCGGGCGCGCCCCCCGGCAACCCCCGTCGTGTCGCGCCAATGCGCAGCGTCGACATCACGTGAACGCTAAATGCTGGTGAGGCCCGTTGTCAATCGCTGAATCTGGTCGGCGTTTGGAACGGTGATGTCGACCGCAGGAGCCGGATCGTCACTGCAACCTTTTTGCCACATGTTCGCTCAGGCGCCGAATCGTCCCAGCCAAATCGCAGGCTGCGCGTTTTCGTGCAGCCGAATCGTCCTTTGTTTCGTTGCGGGACTTGCAGGGCGGTCACGCTCCCGCGCTGTGGGGAACTCCTGAACTCACCCGCGTGCGCAACTGCGCGGGCGCTCGCCCAACGCCCGCATTTGATCCAGATCAAAAGCGCATCAAGCGCGGCCTCAGCATCGATGTTGGCCGTGCTAGCGTGGTTTGCACTAGTCGGCGAACCGCTCATGACCGGATTGTTGTTGCCCGCAGCGCTCGTACACCTCGCGGTGTCGGCGGTGTGGCTGTACGAAGGACTGTGGTGCAAGCTGCTGCGCGGCAGTCCGCACGAGTTCGATGTGGTGCGTGCCGTGCCTGGACTCGGGCCGCGCTATGGCGTTGCCTTCCTGTTGGTGCTCGGCGTCGTGGAGGTTGCACTGGCCGCGTGGGTGCTCAGCCGCTTCGCGCCGGTGTGGTGCGCGCTGGCGCAGACGCTGCTGCTGGTGGCGCTCAACGCGTCCGGTTTGTTCTGGAGCCGTTACCCGCTGCCGGACCCGATGGGCATGGTGCTGAAGAACGCGGCGTTTCTGGTGCTCGCCTGGGTGTCTGCCAGCCTGCCGGGGTGGTCATGAGCGCCGTCGACGCCGGCACACCCTGGGCCCGCGGGCGACTGGACGAACGCGGCGGCCCTGCGCGCGTGCTGTTCGGTCGCATGTACGAGGACACTGCCATCGAGGCGGGCGCTTTCGCAGCGGACGCGCGGGTTTTTTGCATCGCCTCGGCGGGTTGCACGGCCATCGCGCTGGCACCAGGTCGCTCGGTGGTGGCGGTGGACGTCAATCCGGTGCAACTCGACTACGCCGCACGTCGACTCAGCGGCGAGCCCGCGGTACATGGGCTCGTCGAGCGGGGCATGAACGGCGCGCGCGCCGCCGCCGTGATGGCCGGTTGGCGGCCGGCCGTGCTGGCCGAGTTTCTGGCCATGGACAACCCGGCGACGCAGACCGCCGTCTGGCGCGAGCGACTCGACACGCGCCGCTTCCGGCTCGGATTCGACAGCCTGATGTCGCTGGCGGCGCTGCGCGCGGTGTACGCGGACAAGCTGCTGTCGTTCCTGCCGCCCCATTTGGGCGCGGTAATGCGCGGTCGTCTGGCGCGCGGCTTCGCGCTGCACCCCAACTGCCGCAACCCGTATGCGCAGGCGCTGTTCGCCGGCGCCCTGCCGCAAGACGAGCCGCCACCCGCGGCCGACAACGTGCAACTCGTGCACGCAGACGCCGCTGCGTTTCTCGAGGGCGCGGCAGCAGGTTCATTCGACGCGTTCTCGCTGTCCAACATCCTCGACGGCGCGGCACCCGGCTATCGACAGCGTCTGTTCGCAGCCGTGCGCCACGCCGCAGCGCCCGGCGCACAGGTCGTGTTGCGCAGCTTCGCCGAGCCGCCGGCCACTCTTACAACCAATCGGGCATCCGACGATCGCGCGATGCTCTGGGGCATCGTCGACGTGCGCCCGGCCGAGACCCTCGAATGAACAACAAGGAAAACCTCATGCAGTCCACCGAGATCATCACCCGCAAGCGCATCGCCGCCACACCTGCGCAGGTGTGGCGTGCACTCATGTTCTACGAGCAGATCGACGAGCCGCCGCCGTGGCTGCTGCGCCTGCTGCTGCCGCGGCCCATCCGCACCGAAGGATCGAAGTCCTCCGTCGGCGACCAGGCCATGTGCCTGTACGAGGGCGGGCACCTGCTCAAGCGTGTGACCCAGATCGTCGAAGGCGAGGTGTATGCCTTCGAGGTGGCCGAGCAGCAACTCCTGCTGGGCGGCGGGCTGCGCCTGCATGGCGGCTCATACAAGCTCGCGCCGCTGGAAGACGGCACCACGGAACTTGCCGTCACCACCCGCTACTCCGGCTCACGTCGCCGGGCCATGATCCTCGGGCCGCTGGAAGCATGGGTGTGCCACCGCTTCCACCACCATTTGCTGAGTGCGATCGGCCGCGCCGCATGCGTGCCTGAAACGGCTCATGGAGCCACGACTCGGCGATAGCCGCGAATTTGGTAGCCACGCGGCAGGCGAACACGACGAACAATGTGACGAACAAGGACGGACGAACAAGACGACAAACAAGGACAGTCATCAAGTGGCCTTTGCAGCCATGTAACCAATGGTCAGAACGTCTGAAAGGTCTGAAATGAATCGCGGTAGGGCCGCCGGTTACCCGGCGCCCACCGCACATATCCGGAGCAGCGCAGTTAAGAGGAGCGCAGTTAAGGACAGTCATCCATCGACCTCTGCCATCACCAGCCGATACGCGGAACGATCCGGGTACCGATCGCGCCCGAACCCTATTGATCCCGATCATCCGCCCCGCGCACTCCGGATGATTTCAGCGTGCTTGAACGCTCGCGCCTGCCCCGCGCTATTCGTCCTGCCCGTCGGCCTGATTCCGGGTCTCGGTCGCGCTGGCGATGCAGGTCGGATCCGGCACTGCACTGGCCGGCAGCGGCCACCAGCGGCGGCGATTGGCGATGCCGGCGAATTCGGCGCGCTCGCGGTCCACGCAGTGCGATAACGCCGGTTCCTGTGCCAGTCATGGCGGTGTTGCCACGAATCTGGCAACGTGGCTGAAGCATGCAAGATCCGGCTTGCGCGATCTGGGGCTGGGAACGAGAACCCCATTCCGAAGTAGCTGAGGGAATCGTCATGACAGTCCTGCGTACCCCCGATGCGCGATTCGAGAAACTGCCCGGATATGCGTTTGCGCCACACTATCTGGACCTGCCGCCCACCGCTGACGGCTCGGCGCTGCGCCTGCACTATGTGGACGCGGGCCCACCAACCGCGGCACCAGTGCTGATGTTGCATGGCGAGCCGTCGTGGTCCTACCTGTATCGCAGCATGATCACCCCGCTGGCAGCGACCGGGCATCGCGTGATGGCACCGGATCTGATCGGCTTCGGCCGTTCGGACAAACCTGCCGAGCGTGCGGCCTACAGTTATCAGAATCACGTGGACTGGATCGGCGCATGGCTGAAGTCGCTTGATCTGAGCAACATCACCCTGTTTTGTCAGGACTGGGGTGGCTTGATCGGCCTGCGCCTGTTGGCACAGATGCCGGAACGCTTTGCGCGGGTCGTGGCCGCCAATACTTTTCTGCCCACCGGCGATCACGACCTCGGAGAAGGTTTTCTGGCCTGGCGAAAATTTTCGCAGGAAGTATCCGAATTTCCCGTCGGCAAGATCATCGCCAAAGGCTGCGCACGTCCGGTCTCGGCCGAGGTGCAGGCCGCCTACGATGCGCCGTTCCCCGACGAGAGCTACAAGGCTGGTGCCCGAGCCTTTCCGATGCTGGTACCAACCACACCGGACGACCCAGCCTCGGCGCCCAATCGCGCGGCATGGGGCGTTCTGCGCACATTGAACATCCCCTTCCTCACCGCCTTCAGTGACCGCGATCCCATCACCCGCGGCGGCGACACAGTCCTGCACAAGCTGATCCCCGGCTGCGCCGGCCAACCGCACCAGACGATGACCAACGCAGGTCATTTTCTGCAGGAAGACTGCGGCACGGAACTGGCAGAGGTGATCGCCGGTTTCATCACACGCTAGGACGACACGAGGGCAACAAGGCGCAGTCCCTACCCTGCCTGCTCGACGCGGGCGTTCGAGCTCGACTGCCCGTTCGCTGCGGCCACGGTCTTTCGCCAGCGCTGTCGGAGTCTGCGCGCCGCGCGCAGACCGATGGGAAAGACATTGTCCAGCGCACCGCGCCGCGGGTCGAGACGACCCGCGCTACGTCGGGAGGTAGGGCAAGTCGCCCCGACCTGCCGTCACGGTGCCACGACTGCAGGGCTCGCCGATCCGGCCGGCATCGGGTGAGGGAATCGAGCAGCGATTTGGGAGTACGGGAAGAAGCGATGGCCCGATGGCCCAGCAAGCTGCATCTGTCGATGCTTGCGAACTCACCCGGCCACTGCCCATGCACACAACTGCCAACCAGCGCCCTGCGTGCGCTCCCTGCCACCGCACGCGGAGCCTCGCGGTACTCGCATTGGCACTGCTTGCTGCTGCGCTTGCCTCTCCGGTGTTCGCTGAGACCTTGACGGTCACCCAGCTCGCGAACTCGGGCGCGGGATCGCTGCGCCAGGCGCTGGTCGATGCCGCCGCAGGCGACACCATCGAATTCGCACCAGTGCTCGACGGGCCGATCGTGCTGGCGACCGAGCTCAGCGTGACCCGCAATGTCTTGATCCGCGGCGGGCGCAATGTGCCGCTGGATGGCGGTGATGCCACCCGCGTGCTGTCGATAACAATCAAGAACAATCAACGGCAGGCACGATTCTGTCGCCGAATCATGCCTGTCCCCAACTGGCGCTCGCCGAATCATGCCTGTCCCCAACTGGCGCTGTCCCCAACTGGCGCTCGCCAATCCACCACGCAGCCAGGTCGGAGGCGCAGAACCTCGGCGACTTCGGGCCATGACTCTCCGCTACGGGTGTTGCCAGCGTTTGCAGCGCACAGGAACTGCGTCTGCGATGTTCTGCCGGATTCGTTCCCGCACTTGTGCCTGTCTGTATTCGACGCGGTTGGCTTCGACGCGTTTGTTCGGCGCGACACTGAACCGCAGCACAAGCCCCATCGGAATTCGTTGCGGGTCCGTGACTTCCGGCCTGCGCGGGCGCAGCCTGCAGGATCGACAGTGCAGCGACTATTCAACGGGGGAAGAAGATCATGAAGCGACGCTGGAAGGTATTGGGCGGTCTGGGTGCGTTGCTGGTCGCCGGTGTGGGCGTGCTGGCGGCGGTGCTGAGCAACACCTCGGCCTGCGCGCCGTCGCCTGCTGCAGTGGCAGGACCCACGATGAAGGCTTGGGTGGCGCGCTGCTATGGACCGCCGGAAGTGATGGCGATGGAGGACGCGCCGGTGCCCGCACTCGAGGATGGTCGCGTGCTGGTGCGGGTGCATGCGGCCGGGGCCAATCCGCTGGACTGGCACACGCTGCGCGGCGAGCCACGCATCATGCGCCTGTCGAGCGGCCTCGGTGCGCCTGAAGACCCGCGCGTTGGCGTGGACTTCGCCGGCGTGGTCGAGAAAGTCGGCAAGGACGTCACCGGCATTGCCGCAGGCGAGCGCGTGTTTGGCATCGCCGCCGGAGCTTTCGCTGAATTCGTGGCGGCGCGCCCGGCGCGCATCGCGAAGATCCCCGACGGAATCAGCTTCGAACAGGCCGCAGCGGTGCCGATCGCCGCGGTCACCGCGTTGCAGGCGCTGCGCGACAAGGGCCGGCTGCAAGCGGGCCAGAAGGTGCTGATCAACGGCGCCTCCGGCGGCGTGGGCAGCTATGCCGTGCAGATCGCGAAAATCCTCGGCGCCGATGTCACCGGCGTGTGCAGCACGCGCAATGTCGAGATGGTGCGCGCGCTGGGTGCCGATCGCGTTATCGACTACACGCAGGCGGACTTCACCGATTCCGGCCAGCGCTGGGATTTGATCATCGACACGGTATCCAACCACGGTGTGTTCGATCTTGCCGGCGTGCTCGCCGACGACGGCGCACTGGTGGTGGTTGGCAGCAACAACGACGAGGCGTTCCTCGGCCCGGTGTGGCGGTTTCTGGCCAACGCTCTCGCCGATCCGTTTGTCGCGCCGCGTCTGGAAGGCATCCTGGCCGAGACCAGTGCAGAAGACCTCAACTGGCTCGCCACCCAGATGGCCGCGGGCAAACTGCGCAGCGAGATCGACCGCCGCTTTGCGCTAGCCGAAGCCGACGAGGCGATCCGCTACCTCGAGACCGGTCGCGCACGCGGCAAGGTGGTGATTGCGTTGCCGTGAGTTGATGTGGCGAGCGTGGTGCTGGCGCCGCGGGAGCGGGTTTGGTGCGGCGCCGCGCCGGAGTGCATATCGCGAACGCCGCGCAAGAGAGGCGCAAACGAGGAAAGGCAGTCATCCACCAAAATTCGGGGTGATGACTGCCCCACTCGCCCTGCCCTGTCCCGGTCACCCTGTCTTGCGCCGCGCCACGATGCCTCAGGGCGCTGCGTTGCGTCGCTTGGCCTCCAGCATCGCGAACTCGAGCTGGCGAATCACCGCATCGACGGCGGCCTGCGTGGCGCGGTCTGCCGACGGGCCGTTCGCCTTGCCCTCGCTCATCAGCGTGCGTCGCTTCGCGGTGTCATCCAGTGTGGCCGCGTTGACCACAGCGTTGAGACCGAGCACCTGGTTGGCCGTGTTCGGGCCCGCCAGCCGCGCGCCGAAGGTCGGGATGCCGGTGCCGATGATCGGCGTGGAGCCCTTCGGATAGAGGAAGTACTCGCCGCGAAAGCCGTTCACCGTGTACTCCCCGATATAGGCAGCGTTCGATACGGCACTGAAGTCGATCACGATGGCGTAGTTGTAGCTGGTGCCGCTTGCGAAGAACGAGCCGCCGGCCAGCACTCGGCCGGCGGGGTACAGATCACCCGTCGCGACCAGGCTTCCGCCAAAGTTCTCGACCCGACGCACGCGCAGGATGTCGCCTTCGGGCAATCCGGTTGGGAACGCGATGGTGGTAAACCAGGCGCCAAGCCTCTGCTCGTTCTGCGTCGGGCCATAGGCATACACGAAGCGCTGCACGGATATGGTCGAAAATCCACCGCCGGCGACGGGCAGCGTCACCTGCGCGGTTGATTGGCTTGTGAACTGCACGGCAGCGGGACCGACGACTACATTCGTCGGCTGCGAGTAGCTACACCCGATGCACTGCCCACCGTTGGACGCGATCAGACTCGCGTCGACACGTCCGGTCGCAACATTGAGCACGCCTGCCATGGTGAAGAACGTCGGCTGTCTGGCCGCGTTGTAGGCGAAGAACGACAGCGTCATCACCGAGTCCTGGAACTCCAGATTGAAACCCGAGCCCGAGGCCGCCGGATTCCAGTACCAACCGCCTTCGGGCGTGATGTACTGCGCGCGTGCCGGGTTGAACGACAGCAAGGCGAACATCAGAACCACAAGCAACGGAGCGAATCGACGTGCAAACATGTTCAAAGTCCCTTGTTCGGCTGAGGCGGACGTCGAATCTGGCGGCACGTCCTTCCTACCGTTACGCAAAACCGTACGTGGACCTATCACTGCGTGGTGGGTTCATGGGACGCAGTCACTGATGATCGACGCCCGCGAACTCCGGTGAACGAGATCGCGCAACGACACGCAGCAATCGGCCCTTGCCGTCACCAATCGCTACCTCGAATCTTGGCTGTCCCGCGTACCGCAGTGCGACTCACCGCGCAGCACGCTTTGCCGCATCTGGTGTCGGTTCCGCTCGCCGAGAGTGAACGCAGCCCCGCTCGCCCGGCCTCGCTCGCCCTGCGTGACCGGTTCGCATGCCCCGTTCAGCGCCACGCACTCCTCAAGGCGCGGCGAGCTCGAAGCCGTTGGCGAAGATTGGATCGGCGGCCGGTGCCGCCGGGGCGATGCCGGGCCAGAAGCCGCCGCTGATGGTGAACACGCTGCCGGTGGCCGGCTGCAGCGGATCGGCATCGGCCTGACCGATGGTGCCGCGGATGGAGAAAGCGCCGCCGCTGGAGGTTCCGCCGCCGCCGGCGATGACGTGGCGGGTTGTGGCGAAGCCTGCGCCCTTTGGAACTTCAAGAGTCGATGGCGATGCCGCGCGGGCTTCGGGCGCTGCACCGCCGACGGCGGCCAGCGGCGCGAGCAGCAGCAGGTACGCGAGAACGGCCAGGCGGCGCAGGTTTCGAACCGGTGCCTCACGCCGCCCGCGCGCCCGGCGCAAGCATGCGTCGGGCGACTGCAGGGCGGGTCTCACTGGCAACTCCGGGTGCCGCACTTGGCGACCTTCAGCGCGCCGGCCGTGCCGTCGTAGTAGCTGATCACCGGCAAGCCGTCGGCGCCGATTGCGATGGATGTGTTGGAGCCTACGAAGTTGGCCGGGTCTTCCACAGTAGTGATCGTGGCGACGCCGTTGCAGGCGGCGTTGGCGCACCGCGCGGTCTTGAGCGCGCGGGCCGTGAAGTCGTGGTAGCTGATCACCGGCAGGCCGTCGGCGCCGATGGCGATCGAAGCGTCAGAGCCCACGTCGTTAGCCGGGTCGTCCACGGTGGTGATCGTGGCGCCCCCAGTGCACGCGGCGTTGGCGCACTTCGCGACCTTCAGCGCGCCGGCCGTATTGTCGTGATAGCTGATCACCGGCCGGCCATCGGTGCCGATGGCGATGGACGTTTCAATGCCTACAAGGTTCGCCGGGTCGTCTACGGTGGTGATCGTGGCGGCCCCGGTGCAGGCGGCATTGGTGCACTTTGCGACCTTCAGCGCGCCGGCAGTGTTGTCCTGGTAGCTGATCACCGGCATGCCGTCGGTGCCGATGGCGATGGATGTGTCTTGGCCCACGGAGTTGGCGGGCGGATCGTCCACGGTGGTGATGATGGCGGTTCCGGTGCAAGCGGCGTTGGCGCACTTTGCGACCTTGAGCGCGGCGGCCGTGGCGTCGAAGTAGCTGATCACCGGTAGGCCGTCGGCGCCGATGGCGATGGACGTGAAAAAGCCCAATACGGCGGCCGAGTTGTCCACTGTAGTGATCGTGGCGGCCCCGGTGCAGGCAGCGTTTGCGCACTTCGCAACCTTGAGGGCGAAGGCCGTGCTGTCGAGGTAGCTGATCACCGGCAAGCCGTCGGCGCCGATGGCGATGGACGTGTCTTGGCCCACGGAGTTGGCGGGCGGATCGTCCACGGTGGTGATGGTGGCGGTTCCGATGCAAGCGGCGTTGGCACACTTTGCGACCTTGAGCGCCAACGCGGTGCCGTCGCGGTAGCTGATCACCGGCAGGCCGTCAGCACCGATGGCGATGGACGAACTCGTGCCCACGCTGTTGACCGGGTCATCCACCGTGGTGATCCGCGGCACCCCCGGCACAGGCTCGCAGGCCACGCTGCCGTCGGGGTTGATGCCGCGGAAATACTCGCCGATCGCGCAGGTGCCAGAGATGCGCGCCTGAATCTGGGTGGTGTTGACCTGCGCCAACCCCACCGCGCCAGCAGCCAACTGGCCCGACCCCACCGCACCTGTGGCGATCTTGGCCT
>JBBRFN010000010.1:0-38062 GCA_038224265.1 Lysobacterales bacterium | reverse complement strand
TCGGTGAAACCGCTCTTGATGCCGGCTTGCGACTCCACCCACACCTCGTGGTGGCGGCGCACCAGATCGGCGCACGCGGCGGGCACCAGGGCTACACGGCCCTCGAGGGTCTTGGTTTCGCGCGGTACACCGATACGCATGCGTCTGTCTCCGGAAAAGAAAACGCCGCGTGTGCGGCGCCTTGGAATTCTTGTGCAGCCGCGGCGCGGCCCGGCTTGGACTGCCTTGAATCTGCAGCGCTTGCGCCCCATCCTGACGTCCCGGACGTAGCCCGTCCGGCCCCGCATTCATCTCGGAAAGTATACATGAGCAAGCACGCCCCCCTTCTGATCCTGGGCTCGGGCCCGGCCGGCTACACCGCTGCGGTGTACGCCGCGCGCGCCAACCTCAAGCCGGTGATGGTGACCGGTCTGGAACAGGGCGGGCAGCTGATGACCACCACCGAAGTGGACAACTGGCCGGGCGATGTGGAAGGACTGATGGGACCTGACCTGATGGAGCGCATGAAGCGCCACGCCGAGCGCTTCCATACCGAACTGATCTTCGACCAGATCATCGAGGTCGACCTCGCGCAGCGCCCGTTCCGCCTCAAGGGCGACACCGGCAGCTATACCTGCGATGCGCTGATCATCACCACCGGCGCGAGCGCCAAGTACCTGGGCATCGAGTCGGAAACGAAGTTCCGCGGACGCGGCGTGTCGGCGTGTGCGACCTGCGACGGGTTCTTCTATCGCGACCAGGACGTGGCGGTGATCGGCGGCGGCAATACCGCGGTCGAAGAAGCGCTGTACCTGTCCAACATCTGCCGCAAGGTGACCCTGGTCCACCGACGTGATCGCCTGAAGTCGGAGAAGATCCTGCAGGACAAACTGTTCGAACGCGAACGCCAGGGCAAGGTCGAGATCGTGTGGAACCACGCGGTCGAGGAAGTGCTGGGCGACGACTCCGGCGTGACCGGCGTGCGTATCGCATCGACGCTGGATGGCAGCAAGCGCGATCTGGTGGTCAACGGCGCGTTCATCGCGATCGGCCACACGCCCAACACCGGCATCTTCGAGGGCCAGCTGGAGATGAAGAACGGCTACATCAAGATCCGCAGCGGGATCGAGGGTGGCGCTACGGCAACCAGCGTGCCGGGCGTGTTCGCCGCCGGCGACGTGGCCGATCAGATCTATCGCCAGGCGATCACCTCGGCGGGCTTTGGCTGCATGGCAGCACTCGATGCGGAGAAGTTTCTCGACGCGCACTGAGCCGCTCCGATGGGCGCATTGCTCACACGGGTGCTGCCGTCCATCGAGGCCGGTGCGGGTGACGCATGGGACACGCTCGACACCGCGGGCAACCCCTTCGTGTCACGCGCGTTCCTCGGCGGACTGGAAGACACCGGCTGCCTGCGCGCCGAACTAGGCTGGCGCGCCCATCATGTATCGCTGTGGCGCGATGGGGTGCTAATCGCTGCCGCACCGGCCTATCGCAAGCTCAATTCGCACGGCGAGTTCGTGTTCGACCACAGCTGGGCCGATGCGCACGAACGCAGCGGGCTCCGCTACTACCCGAAGCTGCTCAGTGCGGTGCCCTACTCGCCGGTCAACGGACCGCGCCTGCTGTTGGCGCGCGGCGAGGCGGCGCAGACGCGGGTCGCACTCCCGCAGTCGCTGCGCGAAGATGAGCAGGCGCGGGGCTGGTCCGGCGCGCACGTGTAGTTCTGCCTGCCCGATGACGATGTCGCACTCGGTGCCGATGGCTGGCTGCAGCGGCATGACGTGCAGTTCCACTGGCGCAATGCCGGCTACGCGAGCTTCGACGAATTCCTTGCCGCGCTCAACGCCAAGCGGCGCAAGGAGATCCGCCGCGAGCGAACGCGGGTTGCCGCCGATGGCTGGGTATTCACGGCACGCAGCGGTCGCTCGCTCGATGACGACGAGATCGCGCGCATCCATGCGCTGTACGTCGGCACCTTTGTCGACAAGGGCAACTATCCGGCACTGACCGCGGATTTCTTCCGCATGCTTGCGCGACAGGCATCGGACCCGCTGGTCGCATTGCTCGGCTATCGCGAGGGCCGACTCGGCGCGATGGCCCTGTGCCTGCGCTCGCCGGACACGCTCTATGGCCGCTATTGGGGCGCCGATGACCCTACGCCGGGGCTGCATTTCGAGGCCTGCTACTACCAGGGCATCGACTGGTGCATTGCCAACGGCATTGATCGCTTCGAACCGGGCGCACAGGGCGAGCACAAGATCGCGCGCGGCTTCCTGCCGGTGCAGACCACCTCATGGCACTGGATCGCAGACCCGCGCCTGCGTGAGGCGATCGCGCGCTCGCTCACGCGCGAGCGGCTGGCCATCGCCGATTACGCGCACGCGGCCACCGCGCACTCACCGTTCGCGAACCGCGAGCCGTGAGCCTGCGCCTGCCGTGGCTGGGCGATTCGGCCGATGCGCCGTTTCCCGCACCCGCCAGCGCACTGCGCCATCCCAACGGACTGCTCGCCGCCGGCGGCGATCTGAGCGTGCCGCGCCTGCTGGCGGCCTATCGCAGCGGAATTTTCCCATGGTACGGGCCCGGCGAGCCGATCCTGTGGTGGAGCCCCGACCCGCGCTGCGTGTTCCACACCACGCGCATGCACCTGCCGCGCAGACTCGCGCGCACGCTTGCCGCGAGCACCTGGCAGGTCGTCGCCGACACCCGGTTCGCTGCCGTGATCGACGCCTGCGCTGCGCCCCGCGAGGCACATGCAGGGACCTGGATCGTGCCCGAGATGCGCAGTGCCTACCTCGCCTTGCACGAGGCCGGATTCGCGCACAGCATCGAGGTGCTCGATGGCGCCGAGCTGGTTGGCGGACTCTACGGGGTGTCGTTGGGCCGCATTTTCTTCGCCGAATCGATGTTCAGCGCGCGCAGCGCAGGCTCCAAGGCGGCCCTGCTGGGCCTTGCCACCCGGCTGCGCGAATGGGGCTGGCCGCTGATCGACGCGCAGGTGCCCTCGCCGCACCTGTACACGCTCGGCGCGCAGACCATGGCCCGCGAGGCCTTCCTGCAGCAGTTGCCGCAGTTGCTCGATGGATCGGCGCCGGCCGGGCATTGGCGGCAGCGTTTCGGCAACCTCGCGGTCGAAGGCATCGGACGCCCGATTGCAGCCTCCTGAGCCCGATTGAGCCGCTTTGCTTTCGCCCACCACGGGAACGTGGGAGAATCCCGCGCCCTTGGCGATCCCCGCCGCAGCCAGATAAAGATGTCAAAAGACGACCAGCTAGAGATGGAAGGTACCGTCCTCGAGACGCTCCCGAACACCATGTTCCGGGTCAAGCTCGAGAATGGCCATGTGATCACCGCCCACATTTCCGGGCGCATGCGCAAGAACTACATCCGCATCCTCACCGGCGACAAGGTGAAGATCGAGATGACGCCGTATGACCTGACCAAGGGTCGGATTACCTATCGCATGAAGTAGTCTGCGACGGTCGGGGCACCTGCTGTTCGTAGCTGTTGCCCGGCCGCACGAGATTGACGCGCGCGGCGGCCCAGCTCACACTCCGGCAATGAGCGATGTCATCCACACCCGCCGTCCAAGTACCAGTGCGGCCCGTGAGCCGCGCCGAGTGCCTGCCACGGCCACGGAACGGATCCTGCTGGCGCTCGAACTGGGTCGTCGTGGTCAGGCATTACGCGAACGCGGCACCCATGCTCGATCCCGAAAACTCCCTCAGCCTCGCTGAGCGGGTAGCAATTGCGTGCAGCGAATTGGGTTTCGAATGTGCGCTGATTGGTGCTGCAGCGCTGGCAGTGCATCGCTACGCGCGAGGAACCGAAGATATTGATCTTGCGGTCAATGTCGACCCCGTCTCGCAGCTTGCAACGCTCGAACGCACGCTGATCGCCGCCGGCTTTCGAACGCGACTCCGGTTTCCGGATGACGACGATTCGCTTGGCGGAGTTCTGGCGATATGGTCAGTCGAAGATGTCGACGGGAATCCCGTAGACGTCGTCGACGTCGTGAACTTCCACAACCCCTTCAATCCTGTTCGCAACCCCGGCGCTGCCGCGATTGCACGAGCGCGTCCACTCGATGGCCTGTCGATTCGGTGCGTGACTCTGGAGGATCTGATCGCACTCAAGCTCTATGCAGGCGGCATGACGGATCGCGCCGACATCATGGAACTGCTGATTCAAAACCCGGACGCGGATATCGCGCTCATTCGATCGACAGCTGCACCTTTCGATACCGATGGCGGTTTGGACCGCCTGATCGAGGCGGCGCGGAAACAGAGCGCCGAACACACGAGGCAGCGCTGACGGGCCAGCGGCTACTCGAAGCCGTCCGCAAACAGCGGCGGTTGTCCCGGAACCAGGCTTTGCACGCTGTACTGGCTCGGCAAGCCTGCATCCATTCGCGCTGGAAGCACGCTCACCGCGCCTTCCACCGGCGGCGCGTCTGCCTCGATCGTGAATCGGAACAGGGTTCCCCAGTCCAGCGTATTGGCGCCCCCATTCGCCGTGAAGCTCACGCTGGCGCTCGCGCCCGGCGGCGAGACCATGGCCGACCAGTCGGTGCCACCCACCGCGTGCACGCCTGCGAACGCGGTCGCCATGATGCCGGCTGACTGCGGGCGCGCGATCGAGAATCCGCCGAAGCCGCGCGCTTCGAGCACGCGCAGATTCGGCTCGGCTCCTGCAGTGACCGCACGCGCGAAGTCGATGTTCATCACCGCGTAGTCGTAGCGCCAGCGACCACCGCTGAGTGCAGTGACCTTGACCGCCACGCGTGCGGTGCCTTCGGCAGTCGATAACGGAGTGTTGCGCTGATTGGCGCCGACGCCCTGCGCTACCCAGCCGTCCACTGCGGGGCCGGTAAGGAATGGCGTGCCCTGCACCGGACCGATCACCCACTGCATGCCGGTCCATAGGGTGGTGACTTCGATCCAGCCCATCGTGTTCTCGATGTCGATATCGTCGCGCACGGTGTACCAGGACTCGAACAGATAGCGCGCGCCGTCGTTGGCCGGCCGCTCGATGGCGCTCTCGCGCACCACCATGCGATAGCCGTAGCCGGTGGGACCTGCCGCACCGTCGAAGTCTTGCACGCCGTCGCAGCCGTTGGTGCCGACATCGTCGAAGATCGAGCCGCAACGGCCCCAGAGGCCACGCGCTGGCACGATTTCGCTGCGCGGCGCGAGGTAGAAATCCAGATCGTTGCTGCCGGTGGTGTAGACGTCGCGACAGGCGCGACCGAGCACGTTGCCGCCGCTGCAGGTCGGGTCTGCACAGACCTCGTTGGTGGTGAACCACGCATGCTTGGCACCGGAGCGACCGATCTGCTGGATGCGACCGTCGGCGTCGATGCGGTACATGTTCCAGCTCAGGATCGGGTGCTGGTCGTTGTTGTATGGCGGCAGTGGCGTGCCGGGCAGGAACTTCTCGTACCACGGCACGTCGGCGGTGGTCGCGGTGTTGCTGTTGCGCAGCGATGCGCTGGGCGTGAACACCACTTCGCCATCATCGCTGCCGCCGTTGGTCGAAGGCCCGTCGCATAGCGTGAACGGCGGTGTGTTGTCGTCGCTGCGCTTGCAGCGCAACTGCTGCACGTCGATGAACTCGAGCAGCACATCGGTCAGCTTGCCGTTGGTGCCGTGCCATTCGGGTGCGGCACACGACTTGGAGTTTGCCGGTGCCGGGCTCAGCGCGAACAGCGGACTGTCGATAGTCAAGTCCGCGATCACCAGTCCAGCAGCGGACGGTTGCCCCAGCCATGCCGCCAACGCAGGCCCGATGCGCAGGTCGATGGTCGGCATCAGCAGGCGCCCTGCGGCCTCATCGAGCCTGTACATCAGCCGATCGGCCACGAACCAGACGCGGTCGCGCGAATCGCGCAAAACGATCGAACGCGGCGCATCGGCGGTTGGCGTGATCGCGAACCAGGCGAGCTGCTCGCGCGTCTCGCCGCGCGACAGCACGAAGCCCTCGCGGGTGGTCAAGGCACCGCTGTCGAAGCCGCGAATGGTGCCGTAGTGCGCGCTGAACTGCAGCGCGTCGTCGCGCAGGTCGAAGTGCACGCGCCCATGAGGATCTGCTTTCCCTCGGGTGCTCAGCGTTGCGCCGAACTGGCGCAGCAGATCGGCATTGAGCCGCAGGCCGATGCTGCCACCGCGTGCAGACCAGCTGCGCAGGTCGCTCGCTGCAACCGCATCGACGGCTGTTTCAGGGGCAGAACTGGGCGGGGCTGCGAGCGGATCGGCAGCGCACACCGCAGTGGGGGAGAGCGCCAGCAAAAACGCAAACAGGCTGCTGGTCGCCACGTACGAAGAAACCATCGCCAACTCCGGGGTGCAGCGCCGAACGGCGCACGGAAGGCAGGCGCAACCACGCCGCCACGTCACCGAAGCTTACGCCGTCGCAATGACAACGGATGCAAGACTGAGCCGCAAATCCGCGCAGCGGTGCCGGTACTCCGACCGGCGCTCGGCGTTGCTGCCCAGCGACCGCCTTGCGGCCACTGGGCGTCGCAGTCGATCAGGGTGTTTCGAAGCCGTCGTTGAACAACGATTGCGACCAGTCGCCGGTGGGTACCAGTATCGGTCCGGCGCGCTTGCAGACCATCGAATCCTGGGTGCCGGGGCCGACGTTGGTCCGATCGCGAACGCCGACGCGGTAATAGAGCACCACGTCGGTGCCTTCGTCCGCCGCGCCGTCGAGATCCCCGCCATTGGCCAGCGCCGCGTAGTTGGCCGCGCAGTCGCCGAGCGAATAGTTCGGGTTGTCGCCGTATTCGTTGGCGATGTAGGTCGTGCCGATGACGTCGCGCTGGTGGAGGTTGCGGCCGCTCTGGTTGGTCGGATTGACGTAATCGAGTGCCGACGGCAGCAGTCGGTAGCCGCGTCCGGTGACGGTGTCGCGTACTTCCCAGTAGCGCTCGGAGGCGCATGATGGAACCGTCGTGGCGTTGCAGCGCAGGGTCGCGAATTCGCTCGACTGCAAGGTGTCGTTCTCGACGATCACGTCGTTGGCCGCGCCTTCGATATCGAAATCGAGGCGCCAGTAGTTGTGGTGCCAATGGGTGATGCCGTTGTTGGTACCGTCGATGTTGCCGAAGCCGAACTCCGGGTCGATGGCGCCATCGGCGTGCAGGCGGAACCGAGCCGTATAGGAGTACCAGGCCGCGTTGTACTGCGTGGTCAGCTCGACGTAGTCGCCCCGATCTTCGATCGCCACGCCGCTGAAGCAGTCGCCAGTGGTGCGACCCGGCAATTGGAACGGACAGATGCCGTAGGACGCGGTAGGACTGCTCGAGCGGTCGCAACTGGTGGTCGGCCCGAAATTCGTGCGGGCGCCCAGCACGTTGCGCACGGCAGGTTCGGCGAGCAGGTTGCTGTTCGGGCCGCTGTTGAGATCGTCTTTCCAGTCGCGGTAGCAGGTGCTGGTGGTGTACTCGGCGAACAGCATCGGCGAGTGGGCGCGCTTCAATACAAGTCGACCGTTGTAGTAGACGTTGCGCAGCTCAAGGCCCGAGCCGCGAGGACCCGAACTCTGGCTCGGCCGCAACCAGCACAGGCGCCACACCGGCGCTGCCGCCGGCCACTCGAGCAGGACCTCCGGTGCTACGCAAGTGGGCGCACCGCCCTGCGCATGCGCCGTAGCCGGTGCGAGTGCCGTCGCGGCGAGCAGCGATCCGGCAAGACAGAACAGAATTCGGGTGACCATGAAAACTCCTATTGCGGGATGGTGTCATCGAACCCGCCCAAGGCGGGATCGTAGTCAGGAGCCACCACGCGGGAGGTCTGCAGGTCGACCAGTGCGTGGAACACCTTGCGGCGGCCACCATCCTTGGAACCAATCACATGAATGCAGCGCGAGCGCAGGTCGCAATCCGGATGACCCGGTTCGCGAAAGCTGAAGCCGCCATAGTAGACCGTATCGGGCACCAGCTTGACGGACAATTCGCGATCCGCCTTGACGATGTTGATCGCCCAGTCGAGTTCGGGCTGAGTGGCATTGAGGGTGAGGCCAGGCTGGCTCTCGTCGCCGACCACGGCACCATCGCCATCGAGCGTGCGCTTGCGCGCTACCGCACCGGTGTAATCCCACAGGTATTCAACCTGCACGCGAAGGTCGCCGTCAGGCGTTTTCTGCTCGTCGCCGAAGCTGCGCACCAGCACGGCCTCGTGCCCATCGGGCAGTTCGACGAACGGCACATGGGCGAGTGTGGGACTGCGTTCGGGTCCTTGCGGCACGCTCGCGCAGGCGCTCAGCGCGATGGCGACACTGATCAGCAGGACGGGTTGGAAACGGATTTGAGCAGCGGGCACGGTCGGTCTCCTCAAGGCGCGGGGGTGGCCACGGTTTGAGTCACCATGTCGACCGGCGGCGATTTGCCGAGCGCCGGATCGCTCCACAGGTCGAACAGGAACTGGCCGCGCGATTTGTCGGCCGGGCCGACGCTCCAGTCGCGACCGCACATCAGGTTCTCGCTCGGCACGGGCGGCACGGATTCCACCGCGCTGTTGCGAAGGAACTCGATGTACTCCTTGCTGGAGACCTGGAAGCGCAAGGTGGCACGCACCTGCAGCGGACCCTGCGTACCAGGCGGCACCGCGAACTGATACGGGGTCACATCGAAGTTCACCAGCGTTGCAGAACCCGGCGCTGTCTCCGGGTACGCGTATGCGACCGGGCGAATCTCCAGCCCCTGCGGATCGCCGCCCGAATACAGGCGGAAGCCTTCGGGCGGGATGCGGTTGTCCTTGGCCACGCAGTTGTTGAGCACGAAGTTGAACTTGGGCCGACCTTGCGCATCGACAGTGCGGCACGTCGAGGTGGTGGTATTCCAAATGCCCTGCAACACCTCGTAGACCTTCAACTGCGGATCCTGGGCCAGCACACCGGTCCCTGCACTCCATGCGCCGCTTTCTGCCACCAGTCCACCATTGGCATCATGCACCTGTACATGCAGCCACATGCGACGGCCCTCGCCGTAGCCGGTCGGCAGCTTGTGTCCCGAGCGATTGGTGACCCGCACCGATGCACGAACGGTGGCCTGCCCTGCAACCCAGGGTTCCGGCGTGACCGCGATCGTCGCGCTGCGCTGGGTGAGCATTTCTTGCGCCCACGCAATGGCACGATCGATCGCCGCAACCCGATTGAGCTGGGTGGGCCCGCCATACAGCGATTTGATCAGCTGCAGGACCCACACGTTGCCGCCGACGAATTCGTGGGTCGATACCTGGTTGGTGCGCGAGCCGGCCGGATTCTGTTGGCACGCGCGGGCGTCCGGACTGGTCGAGGTGCGCATGTGGCAGTCCTGACAGTCGGTCAGCGTCACGTTGGCAGCGAAGCGGGTGCCCGGATCCTCCATCGAATCGACCAGGATCGCATCGCCGAAGCGACTTTGTTTCCATTCGGTAAACGTGCGCTCGGCGGGAAACGCACGCGTGGTCGGGGTACCGTCGGACAGCACGAAAGTCTTCAATGGAACGCCGTTGATGACCGGCGATGAGACATCGTGGCAAGTGCCGCACTGCGCGCTGCTGACCGTGAACGACGAGTATTCCCAGCCATGTGGCGCTTCCAGCGGATCGCCACTGGTGTAGTTGCGCGGGCCCTTGCGGCATGGCCCGAAGTACGAGTTGCCGTTGGCGGTGCAGTTGAGAGCATCATCAACCCAGGCGTTGCCGCTGCCCGGAGGCGCGACCTGCCCTGCCGGACCGACCGGATTCATGCGATGGCACAGGTGGCAAGTAACGCCGGAGTAGTCGTTGACGGCGCTGTCGTCATCGTCGTGGTCGCCAGCGAGCAGGCAGCCGTTGGTGCCGTTGACCATGCCGCCGCTGCCGTCCTTGCGCACGCGACCGCCGTACCAGCCTTGCGAGGTGTGACAGCGCAGGCACCAGTCACCGATGCCCGGCTGATCGTTGTTGGCCACATCGAGCGCGGCCCAGAACAACGGATCGCGAGTCGCATGCGACATCAGTGAGCCACTCCATGCCTCATGCGGCAGGAACTCGCTGTTCGGCTGGCCGAAACTGCCGTGGCAGGACTGACAATTCTGCGGTGGGTCGAGACCGACCGCGAGACCTGGCTGGGTGCCGTGCTGGGTGAAGTCCAGCGCGCCGGCCAGCACCGGCAGACTGAACATCCATCCGCCGAAAACGAGCAACAAGGATGCGAAGTGCTTGCGTGCCACTAACGTGACCCCTTGGTCAATCAGCGAAGATACCGTGCGGAAGGTGATTGCCAACTATTGCATACCGCGGCGCGGCACCCGGCGACTACTCGAAGCCATCGGAGAAAATCGCGTCGATACCGGCCGGCGCGAGCGTGTTCACGCTGTAGCTTGACGGCGTACCGGGCTCGGCGACTTCGAGCTGCGCCGTGGCGCTGGTCGGACCGATGTCAGCCACGAAACTGAAGCTGACCAGACTGCCCCAGTTGAGGCTTGCGCCAATATCCGGGGCGCGCCAGGTCAGCGTGCCGCCGCTGCGGGTCGCGGCCCAGTCGTTGGCCGACGACAGGTCGCCATCGACAAAACGCAGGTCGCTGATGGTTGCTGCAGGATCGACGTTCAACGCCACTGCGGACAGCCCGTTGTTGCGCAGCACTTCGAGATTCGGCTCCGCACCCTGGGTCACGGCGCGCGCAAAGTCGAAGTTCATCAGCGCGAACTGGTAGCGCCAGCTGCCTCCACCGAGGTCGGTGACGCGCAGTCCGAGTTTTGCGTGGCCCTCGGTGGTGTCCAGCTCGTCGGACCGTGCAGTGACGCCAGCCGACGCGGCAGCGACCCATCGATCCAGCGCGGAACCCAATCGCAGGGGCGTGCCGTTGCTGACCGACCACATGCTGCCGCTCCATGCCGGCGTGACCGGGCGCGTGGCCATCGTGTTGTAGATGTTGATGTCCTCGCGCACCAGATACCACGATTCGAACAACCAGCTCGCACCGACGTTGGCGGCGACGTCGAGCGCCGATTCGCGCGCGATCAGACGTTGGTCGAAAGTCGAATTACCCGAGGCATTCGATGTCCCGTCGCAGTTAACGTCGTAGATCGAGCGGCACCGCCCCCACTGACCGCGCGCCGGAATCAACTCGCGGCGCGGGCCCAGATCGTTCGAGCTGTCGTTGTTGCTTACCCCATAGGTGTCGCTGCACGATCGACCGAGTACGTGGCCGCCGTTGCACGATTCGCAACCGCTGCCGACATTGATGGTCAGAAACGCGTGCTTCACGCCCGAGCGCCCGACCTGCTGCAAGGTGCCGTCTGCGTCGGTGCGGTACAGGTTCCAGATCAGATACGGGTGCTGATCAGTCGCGGCATACGGGCCGGCGACGGCATTGGTGAACTTGGTCTCCCATTCGACGTCGGCCGAATACAGTGCGCTGCTGGTTCCCAGTGGGTCACCGGCGACAGTCGCGACTGCCGTGCCGTTGTTCACATTGTTGAGCAAGGTCGACGATGGCGTGAACACGATCTGCCCGTCGCTGGCCCCGCCGGGCCCATCGCAAGTACCGCCGCCCACCCCCGCCCTGCAGCGCGAGTACTGGGCTGTGAACGAGGTCATGAACACGTCTGCAAGATAGGTTTGCGCTGCGGGCGCAGCCTCGCCCGGCCAGTTCGGATCACCGCACGCCTTGGGTATTTCGCCGGCGACGCGCGACACGATCGGCATCAGCGCCTTGACCTCTGCGACTGCGATGTCGGCGAATTCCGGATGCCCGAGTGCGACCGCCAGCGTTGGCGCCAGTCGAAGATCCATGCTGCGAATCTGGAACGATTTGCCGCCGTCGACGAGGTCGTACATTACGCGGTCTGCGGAGAACAGCACCCGCCCATCCGCCGATTGGAAGTCGAAGCGCAAAGCGTCGCCAGGGCGCACCGTGAACCGCGGGGTTCGCCAGTCGATGGACTTGCCGTCGCGGCCGGTAAAGCGGAACGATCCCGCCAGACCACCGTTGCCACTGGTCAATGGGCGCAGGCCCTTGCCGCGCAATCCGGCGGTAATCGACGAATCGCCGGTCAGCGGCACGCGTTCGGATCGCTGCGTGCCTGAGGCTGCGGCTCCACGACGCGGCATGCCTAGATCGCGCAGCATGTCGTCGTTCCACACGAACACGAACTCGCCGCCCTGCGCTTCGATCCGGCCATCGGTCGCCGCGGTCAGAAGGGGTGCTGCGGGAGGCTGCAGCAGGTCGTTCGGATCGAGAGGCCCAGCGGGCGGCGTTGCCGCCTGGCTACCGGCACAGAAAAGCACGGTGAGAGCGCAAAACAATCGCTGCAGGCTACGCATGGGAATCCCGGATTCAGTGGTGTCGAGTCCCCGACGATGCGACGAACTTTAGCAGCGCCACTGTCGGGGCGCGAGTCGGGCACGGCGGACGCTAAGCGTCCACCGTGCCGCCGTAGGCATTCCGCCGCCAGGCGGCGCGCTTACTCCACCACCAAGGCCTCAGGCTCGGCCTCGACCTCGATCGCCAGCGCGCCATCGCGCACGCCAATACCGACCTTGCCGCCCTTGACCAGCCTGCCGAACAGCAGCTCGTCGGCCAGCGGGCGCTTGACGTTTTCCTGAATCACCCGCGACATCGGGCGTGCGCCCATCGCGGGGTCGAAGCCGTTTTCGGCCAGCCACTGGCGCGCCTCGGCAGTCGCCGAGACGACCACGTGCTTGTCCTGCAGCTGGCTTTCGAGCTCGATCAGGAACTTGTCGACCACGCGCAGGATGTGCTCGAAGTCGAGCGGTGCGAACTGGATCACCGCGTCGAGCCGGTTGCGGAACTCGGGCGTGAAGGTGCGGCGGATGGTCTCCATCGCATCGGTGGAGTTGTCCTGGCGGGTAAAGCCAATACTGCGCCGCGCGGCCTGCGCGGCACCTGCATTGGTAGTCATCACCATGATCACGTTCTTGAAGTTCGCCTCGCGGCCGTTGGTGTCGGTCAGCGCGCCGCGGTCCATCACCTGCAGCAGGATGTTGAACACATCCGGATGCGCCTTCTCGATCTCGTCGAGCAACAGCACGCAGTGCGGATGCTTGGTGACCTGCTCGGTGAGCAGACCGCCCTGATCGAAGCCGACGTAACCGGGAGGCGCACCGATCAGGCGCGAAACCGAGTGCGCTTCCATGTATTCGGACATGTCGAAGCGGATCAGCTCGATGCCGAGCTGCATCGCCAGCTGGCGGGTGACTTCGGTCTTGCCCACGCCGGTGGGACCGGCGAACAGGAAGCAGCCGATCGGCTTGCTGGGATTGGCCAGGCCGGAGCGCGCCATCTTGATCGACGAGGCGAGCGTGTCGATCGCCTTGTCCTGGCCGAACACCACCATCTTGAGATTGCGGTCGAGATTGCGCAGCACGTCCTTGTCGGATGCGCTGACCTGCTTGGGCGGGATACGCGCCATCTTGGCCACGATGTACTCGATCTCCGGCACGTCGACGATCAACTTGCGCACATCTTCCGGCATCAGGCGCTGCCGCGCGCCGGCCTCGTCGATCACGTCGATCGCCTTGTCCGGCAACAGGCGGTCGCCGATGTGCTTGACCGACAGGTCCACCGCCGCCTTCAGCGCATCGCCGGTGTACTCGACCTGGTGATGCTGCTCGAAGCGGCTCTTCAGGCCCTGCAGGATCTCGATCGCCTCGGCGATGGTGGGCTCGACCACATCGATCTTCTGGAAGCGCCGGGCCAGCGCACGATCCTTCTCGAACACCGAGCGGAACTCCTGGAAGGTGGTCGAACCGATGCAGCGCAGCTCGCCCGAGGCCAGCACCGGCTTGATCAGATTGGACGCATCCATGGTGCCGCCGGATGCCGAGCCCGCACCGATGATGGTGTGGATCTCATCGATGAACAGGATCGCGTTGGGCTGCTGCTTCAACTGCGCCAGCACCGCCTTGAGGCGCTTCTCGAAGTCGCCGCGGTACTTGGTGCCGGCGACCAGTGCGCCCAGATCCAGCGAATAGATCACGCAGTCGGAGAGCAGGTCGGGCACCTGGCCTTCGACGATCCGCTTGGCCAGACCTTCGGCCAGCGCGGTCTTGCCGACACCGGCCTCGCCGACATACAGGGGGTTGTTCTTGCGCCGGCGGCACAGCACCTGCACGGTGCGCTCGATCTCGTCGGCACGCCCGATCAGCGGATCGATCTTGCCCTGCCGGGCCAGCTCGTTCAGATTGCTGGCGAACTCGGTCAGCGGATTGCCGCGCGACTCGCCGCTTTCTTCGCCTTCCTTCGGCGCCGGCTCCTCGGGCTTTGCCGGCTCCTGGCCGATCTTGGCCGTGCCATGCGCGATGTAGTTGACGACGTCGAGCCGGGTTACGTCCTGCTGACCGAGGAAATACACCGCATGCGAGTCCTTCTCGCTGAAGATCGCCACCAGCACGTTGGCGCCGGTGACCTCTTTGCGACCCGAGGACTGCACGTGGTAGACCGCACGCTGCAGCACACGCTGGAAACCCAGAGTGGGTTGCGTATCGCGCTCGTCGCCGGCGGGCAGCACCGGGACGGTCTCGGCGATGATCGCGCGCAGGTCGCTGCCGATGCGGGCCAAGTCTGCGCCGCAGGCGCGCAGCACGGCTGCCGCGGAGGGATTGTCCAGCAGCGACAAGAGCAGGTGTTCGACCGTCATGAACTCATGGCGGCGCTCACGCGCTTCCTTGTAGCACTGTCCAATGGTGAGCTCGAGATCCTTGCTGAACATGGCGGCCTCCTCGGCGAAGTGCTAAAGCTTTTCCATGGTGCACAACAGCGGATGCTGGTGCGAACGTGAGAACTCGTTGACCTGCGTGACCTTGGTTTCTGCCACCTCGCGGGTGAAGACGCCGCACACGCCCTTGCCGCGGGTATGCACGTGCAGCATGACCTGGGTCGCTTTCTGTCGATCCATGGCGAAGAAGGTCTCAAGCACCGATACGACGAACTCCATCGGCGTGTAGTCGTCGTTGAGCAACACGACCTGATACAGCGGCGGCTTTTCCAGCTCCGGCCGGGATTCCTCGACGGCGACGCCGCGATCCCGGTCGGTATCCGGTCGCTCCGGGCCGCCGCTGGCGAAGATGAAACCGACACGATCCATGGGTAACGAGTATAGGCCTCGGACGAGAGAATGGCGTGACATCGGGCGACATGGACGGCGCCCGGGGTTCCGGGCACCATGTCGCGTCGGTTCTATGTGGGGCCATCGGTCCCGGAGTGCAAGTTCCATGCGCAAGTTGGTTGTCCTGCTCGTTTTCTTGCCGCTTGTCGCGGGACTTGCGTTCGCCCAGGGTGCTACTTCCGACCGCCGCGTGCAGAAGCTGCTCGACAGTCGCAAGCTGGCCTACGAGGTCGACGCGCAGGGCGATTTCCGGGTGACCTATACCTTTCCCGAGGGCCGCAGCCAGATGGCGATCGTGCGCTCGGCGGTTGCGACCTATGGCGAGCTCAGCGTCCGTGAGATCGTGTCGGCCGGCTTTCGCAGCCCCAATATGACGCTGTCGGCCGAGGTCGCGAACCGCTTGCTCGAGCTCAATGCGCGCTCCAAGCTCGGGGCCTGGACCCGCCAGGGACCGATGGCGCTGCTGGTGACCAGGGTGCCGGCGGATGCCGACGCGCGCGAACTGGCCGACGCCATCGAGTTCACCGCCACTGCCGCCGACGCGGTGGAGCGCGAGCTGGCCGCCGGCAAGGACGATTACTGACAGTGGCAGTCGGGCCCGAGCCTGCGCCGATCCTGCGCCCGGCAGTGACCGTCGCTACCGTGGTCGAGCGCGACGGGCGCTTTCTGTATGTCGAAGAACTCATCCGCGGCCAGCTGGTGATCAATCAGCCGGCCGGACACCTGGACCCGGGTGAAACGCTGGTCGATGCCGCGATCCGCGAGACCCTCGAAGAGACGGCGTGGCAGGTGCAGCTGCAAGCGCTGGTGGCGGTCTACCAGTGGCGCAATCCCATCGACAATGGCGATGTGGTGCGGTTCACCTTCGCCGCCGTGCCACTGGCGGAGCTGCCCGGACGCACCCTCGATACGGGTATAGAACGTGCCGTGTGGCTCGATCGCGCGGAGCTCGTCGCGCAAACGGCTCGCCTGCGCAGTCCGCTGGTACTGCGCTCACTCGATGACTACCTTGCCGGCATGCGGATTCCGCTGTCGGCCCTGCGGTTGGTCGAACCTGCTGCGGCAGGGCGCTAGAGTGTGCGCGAGCACCTCGATGCGGGCGGGCACATGAATAGCGGCGCGGTCATGCTGGGGATGTCGGGCGGCGTCGACTCATCGGTGGCTGCCCTGCTGTTGCGACAGCAGGGCCTCGATGTGCGCGGGCTGTTCATGAAGAACTGGGAAGAGGACGATCGCGACGGCGTGTGCTCCGCCGAACGCGATGCGCAGGATGCAGCCGCCGTGGCGCAGCAGTTGGGCATTCCCCTGCATACGCGCAACTTCGCGACCGAATACTGGGACGGTGTATTCGAGCATTTCCTTGCCGAGCATCGCGCCGGCCGCACGCCCAACCCCGACGTGCTGTGCAACCGCGAGATCAAGTTCAAGACCTTCATCGAACATGCCCTCGATCTGGGCGCCGAGCGCATCGCGACCGGCCACTATGCGCGGGTCGCGCTGCGTGGCGGTCGCCACCGTCTGTTGCGTGGGCTGGATGCGGCGAAAGACCAGAGCTATTTCCTGCACGCAATCGGCCATGACGCGCTGTCGCGCACCCTGTTCCCGGTCGGTGAGCTGCTCAAGCCCGCGGTACGCGCGCTCGCGCAGGCAGCCGGCCTGCCGACCCATGCGAAGAAGGACTCGACGGGGATCTGTTTCATCGGCGAGCGCGACTTCCGTGGCTTCCTCGCCCGCTACATCGCACCGCAGCCAGGTCCGATCATCGGCGTCGATGGCATCACGCTGGGCACCCATCACGGACTGGCCTTCCATACGCTCGGTCAGCGTGGCGGTCTGGGGCTGGGCGGCATCCGCGGGCGTGCGGAGGCTGCGTGGTACGTGGTCGGCAAGGATCTGCAGCGCAATGCCCTGCTGGTCGACCAGCAGCACGACAGTCCGTGGCTGATGTCGCGGCGGCTGCGCGCCGGCACCATGCACTGGATTGGCGGGCAGCCACCGGGCGCGCGCTTTACGGCAACCGCGCGCTGCCGCTACCGTCAGTCCGACAAGGCCTGCGAGGTCTTGGTGCACGACGACGGCGGTATCGAGGTCATGTTCGAACAAGCGCAGCGCGCGAGCACTCCCGGGCAATCGGTCGTTCTGTATGCCGATGACGAGTGCCTCGGCGGTGCGGCGATCGACGCCACCGACGCAGCCTGGGGTGGACTTCACGAGCCGCCCACACTGCGGCCGTTGCAGGCGGCAGGGAGCCGACGATGAGCGAAGACGGTCAGGTTGTCGCCTTGGCAGGCCTGTTCCAGGCAGCGCGGCTGGTGGTCGATCTCGCCCACGAGGGCAGTTGCGATACGACCGCGATGGAATCGAGCCTGCAGAGCGTATTGCGCATCGACGCATCGACCCCGCTCGCGGTGTTCGGCGGGCTGGAGGGCGTCCGTCTCGGTCTTGCAGTGTTCGGCGACGCTGTCGAGGGCAAGGGCACCGAGGCGAGCGTCACCCGCATCACTGCCACCGTGATGCACCTGGAGCGCAAGCTGATGCGTCACCCGCAGATGCTCGAAGCGGTGCGCAACGGCATCGAATCGGTCGCCCGCGATCTCGGCCGCGGCGCGCTGGAGTCCGAGGCGCTGGCCGAACGCCTGGGTGCGCTTTATGGCGACACCCTGAGCACGCTCAAGCCGCGGGTCATCGTGCAGGGCAATGGGTTGCAGCTGAGCCAGCCGGTGGTGGTGGCCCGAATTCGCGCAGCACTGCTGGCCGCCGTGCGCGCTGCCGTGCTGTGGCGGCAGATGGGCGGCAATCATCTGCGCCTGCTGTTCCAGCGCGGACGCTTGTCAAGGCGCGCCCGCGAGATGCACGCCACCATCGTGCAGTAGCCGCGGCGGCGGGCTCTGGCCGCTGGGTCTTCCATTCCCGCAGTGCCTCCGTATACGCCATAATCACGGGCTGGCGGCACTCGCCGCGAGTCACCCTGTCGTGGAACCGCGCCTACGGCGCCCGGAGACCCCCATGTTCGATTCGTTCAAGGTCCGCTCGACGCTCGAAGTCGGCGGCAAGCAGTACACCTACTGGAGCCTGGCGCTGCTCGGCGAACGCTTCAATCTCAAGCGCCTGCCGTATGCGATGAAGATCCTGCTCGAGAACCTGCTGCGCAACGAGGATGGCGTCACGGTCAGCGCCAAGGAGATCGAGGCGGTCAGCACCTGGGACCACCGCAAGCCCTCCGACACCGAGATCGCCTTCATGCCGGCGCGCGTGGTGCTGCAGGATTTCACCGGCGTGCCCTGCGTGGTCGATCTGGCAGCGATGCGCGATGCGATGCGCAAGCTCGGCGGCGATCCGAACCGGATCAATCCGCTGGCCCCGGCCGAACTGGTCATCGACCATTCGGTGCAGGTCGACGAGTTCGGCAAGGCCGACTCGGTCGACAACAACGTCAGGATCGAGTTCCAGCGCAATCAGGAGCGTTACGCGTTCCTGCGCTGGGGCCAGAAAGCCTTCAACAACTTCAACGTGGTGCCGCCGCGCACCGGTATCGTGCACCAGGTCAACTTGGAGAATCTGGCCCGCGTGGTGATGACCGCGGAGAAGAACGGCGAGTTGCAGGCATTCCCGGATACGGTGTTCGGCACCGATTCGCATACCACCATGATCAACGGCATCGGCGTGCTCGGCTGGGGCGTTGGCGGCATCGAGGCGGAAGCGGCGATGCTCGGCCAACCCTCGTCGATGCTGATTCCGGATGTGGTCGGCTTCAAGCTCGACGGCAAGCTGCCGGAGGGCGCTACCGCCACCGATCTGGTACTTACCGTGACCCAGATGCTGCGCAAGCACGGCGTGGTCAACAAGTTCGTCGAGTTCTACGGTCCGGGACTCGACCACCTGCCGCTGGCCGATCGCGCCACCATCGCCAACATGGCGCCGGAATACGGTGCGACCTGCGGCATCTTTCCGATCGACGCCGAGGCTTTGAACTACCTGCGTCTTTCGGGCCGCAGCGATGAGACGGTCGCACTGGTCGAGGCCTATGCGAAGGCCCAGGGCCTGTGGCGCGACCCGTCGGTGATCGCCGACTACAGCTCCACGCTGGGTCTGGACATGGCGTCCGTCAAACCGTCGATGGCGGGGCCGAAGCGCCCGCAGGACCGCGTGCTGCTGGAGAAAGTGGCGGCCAACTTCGCCGAGATGCGCGATCCGATGAGCGCGGCGCGCGCCGGCAAATCGAAAGCCGTCACACCTGGCAAGGCCAGCGGCACCATCGATGGCAAAGCCTTCGAGTTGAGCGATGGCGCGGTGGTGATCGCCGCGATCACCTCCTGCACCAACACCTCCAATCCGGCGGTGATGCTGGGTGCGGGCCTGCTGGCGCGCAACGCAGTCGCCAAGGGATTGAGCGTCAAGCCGTGGGTCAAGACCTCGCTGGCGCCGGGATCGCTGGTGGTCACCGAATACCTGAAGAAAGCCGGCGTGATCGACGACCTGGAGAAGCTGAAGTTCTTCGTGGTCGGTTACGGCTGCACGACCTGCATCGGCAACTCCGGACCGCTGCCACCGGAAGTCAGCAAGGCGATTGCCGATGGTGAGCTGATCGTGGCGTCGGTGCTTTCGGGCAACCGCAACTTCGAAGGTCGGGTGCATCCGGAGGTCAAGGCGAACTACCTCGCCTCACCGCCGCTGTGTGTGGCCTACGCGATCGCCGGCACGGTCAACATCGACCTGAGCGTCGATTCGCTGGGTGTCGGCCACGATGGCAAGCCGGTTTACCTGCGCGACATCTGGCCGTCCAACCAGGAAATCGCCGACACCATCGCGCGCACCGTGGGTCCGGAGCTGTTCCGCCAGGCCTATGCCAACGTATTCGCAGGCGACAGCCGCTGGAACCAGGTCGCCTCGCCGGACGGCGCGCTGTACCAGTGGGACGAGGCGTCGACCTACATCAAGCATCCGCCGTACTTCGAGGGCATGACCCTCGAGGTGGGCACGATCTCCGACATCCACCACGCGCGCGCGCTCGGAATCTTCGGCGACTCGATCACCACCGACCACATCTCCCCCGCCGGCGACATCAAGGCCAGCTCTCCGGCCGGCACTTTCCTGCAGGAGCGCGGGGTCACCAAGGCCGACTTCAATTCGTACGGCGCCCGCCGCGGCAATGACGATGTGATGGTGCGCGGCACCTTCGCCAACATCCGGATCAAGAACCTGATGCTGGGTGGAGAGGAAGGCGGCAATACCCTGCACCAGCCCTCCGGCGAGCGTCTGTCGATCTACGAGGCCGCACAACGCTACAAGGCTGAACGGGTTCCACTGGTGGTGCTGGCCGGCAAGGAATACGGCACCGGTTCGTCGCGCGACTGGGCCGCCAAGGGCACCATGCTGCTCGGCGTTCGCGCCGTGATCGCCGAAAGCTTCGAGCGCATCCACCGCTCCAATCTGGTCGGCATGGGTGTTATGCCGCTGTCGTTCCTGCCCGGCGAGAATGCGCAGACTCTGGGCCTGAAGGGCGACGAGGAGTACACCATCGCCGGACTCAACGATGGCGCTGCCAAACAGGTCGAAGTAGTGGCCAAGGGGTCCGCAGGCGAGATCCGTTTTACCGCCAACGTGCTGCTGCTGACCCCGAAGGAGATCGAATACATGCGCCACGGGGGCTTGCTGCAATACGTGCTGCGGCAGCTTGCGGGCAGCGCAAAACGCGCGGCCTGAGTTGGTTCAGAGGCGACGGGGCCAAGATGTCGGCCCCGTCGGCATCGAGGCCATGCAGGGGGCTGTGTTCAATCGCGCTCCCACTCGGCCGTGTAACAGCGCCACTGGCCTTCCTCCAGTTTCCAGCCGCTGACGATCCGCAACTGCTCCCCGCGCTCGGGAAACAACCGCCCGCCGATCACGGTGGCAGACACGGTGACGGTGGCGCGGTCGCCGTGCAGTGTGACCTCGGGTGATCCGAGCAGCACCTCGATGCGGTTGTTGCCGAGCATCTGGCTGCCGAGAAAACCGCGCAGCATCCGACGGTCGATACGCTCGCTGCCGCCGACAAAATCCTCGCTCACGTGCTCGACGAAGTCGGCCGGCTGGCGCGCTTCGATCGCCGCTTCCATTGCCGCCATGGTCGCGCGCAGGCGCGCCTCCGGGCCTTCCTCCGTGCACGCCACCAGCAGGCACGACAGCAAACACAGCAGCAGCCGGATCGGCTTGTCGAAGCGAGGGTGCTGTGCTCCAATCCTTGGATTAGCGTCGCGCGCGCGCAGTCTGCTGCGCTGCCGCACGAATTGGTTCACCGGTTGCCTGAGGGAGGCGAAGTCGAACATGGGTGCTGAAAAGATCTGGTTGAAAACCTATCCGGAGGGTACCCCACCGGAAGTCGACGTAGACGCCTATCCGTCGGTGACCCACGTGCTGGCGGACGCCTGCCAGAAGTACGCCGCACGGCCTGCCTTCACCAACTTCGGCAAACAGCTCACCTATGCCGAGGTCGATCGCCTCAGCACCCAGTTCGCCGCGTACCTGCTCAACGATCTCAAGCTCAAGCGCGGAGATCGGGTCGCGATCATGCTGCCCAACATCCTGCAGTACCCGATCGCACTGTTCGGGGTCCTGCGCGCCGGTCTGACCGTGGTCAATACGAACCCGATGTACACGCCGCGCGAGCTCAAGCACCAGCTCAACGATTGCGGAGCATCGGCCGTCATCGTGCTCGACAACTTTGCAAGCGTGGTGCAGCAGGTCCTTGGCGACACCAAGGTACGCCAGGTGATTACCACCGGACTCGGCGACCTGCTGGGCTTTCCGAAGAGCCTGATCGTGAATTTCGTGGCGCGCTACGTCAAGAAGCTGATCCCCGACTACAACATCCCCTCCGCGATCCGCTTCAACGACGCGCTCTCGCGCGGCGCATCGAGCACGGCCCCCAACGTGCAGGTTGGTCCGGACGACATCGCTTTCCTGCAGTACACCGGAGGCACTACCGGCGTGGCCAAGGGCGCGATGCTCACCCATCGCAACATGGTCGCGAACATGCAGCAGGTCTCGGCATGGTTCGGCACCCGCATCGATGCCGGCAACGAGGTGATGATCACCGCGCTGCCGCTCTACCATATCTTTGCGCTGACCTGTAACTGCCTGGTCTTCATGAAGTATGGCGGGCTGAACGTGTTGATCACCAATCCACGCGACATGGCCGGCTTCGTCAAGGAAATCTCCACGCTTCGGTTCACCGCCATCACTGGTGTGAACACCTTGTTCAACGGCCTGCTGAACACACCGGACTTCGACAAGGTCGACTTCAGCCGACTCAAGATGTCCTTCGGCGGCGGCATGGCCGTGCAGCGCGCGGTGGCCGAGCGCTGGAAGAAAGTGACCGGTTGTTCGCTGATCGAAGGCTACGGAATGACCGAGAGCGCGCCAGTGGCGACGGTCAACATCCTTGGCGGCGACTACAACGGCTCGATCGGCGTACCCGCGCCATCGACCGAGCTCAGCGTGCAAGACGACGATGGCAAGCTGCTGCCGACGGGTGAGGTCGGCGAGATCTGCATTCGCGGCCCGCAGGTAATGAAGGGCTACTGGCAGCGCGAGGAGGACACCGCCAAGATGCTGATGCCCGATGGCTGGTTGCGCACCGGCGATATGGGCCGCATGGATGAGCAGGGCTTCTTCTACATCGTCGATCGCAAGAAGGACATGATCCTGGTATCGGGATTCAACGTGTATCCCAACGAGATCGAGGACGTGATCGCGGCGATGCCGGGCGTCATGGAGGTCGCGGCCGTCGGCGTGCCGGATGAGAAGTCCGGCGAGGCGGTAAAGGTCGTGATCGTCAAGAAAGACCCCGCGCTGAGCGCAGAAGACGTGCGCGCCTACTGCAAGGTCAACCTCACCGGCTACAAGCTGCCGCGCTTCGTCGAGTTCCGCGACTCCTTGCCGAAGACCAATGTCGGCAAGATCCTGCGCCGCGAACTTCGTGACAGCGCGCCGAAGCCTGGCGCCTGAGTTTCGCGCCGGCAACCCGTCGCACGCCGGCAGAAACCTGCCGGCGATCAGTCCGCATCGGAAGGGTCTCGAGGTAGCGCGCGTGCCCTGCCGATGGCGCCTCGACCGAAACGCTGGTTGATCCGATCGAGCACCGGATCGGGCTGCCTCTCCACGTCCGGCACGTCGAACAACTGCGTTTGCGGCGAGGCCGCGTGGGCCTCGAATCCCGACAGGCTCAGGCCGAGCAGGCGCAGCTTGCGACCCGTCCGTTCATGCCACCACTTGTCCAGCAGAGCCCCCGCTGCTTCGTAGAGCAGCCCGGTAGCGTCGATCTGCGCGGCGAGCGTGCACTGGCGGGTGGACGTCTCGAAAGGCGGGATGCGCAGTTTCAGCGTGACGGTCCTGCCCTTGAATCCATGCGCCCGCGCCCGCTCGCCTACCCGTTCGCACAGACGCATCAGCCAGTGCCGCGCCTGATCGAGCGTGTCGAGATCGGTCTCGAAGGTATGCTCGGCGCCGATGGATTTTTCCTCGCGGTCCGGCACCACCTCGCGCTCGTCGATGCCGGCTGCAAGCTGCCGTGCTGCGACTGCATGCGAACCCAGCGCACCTGCGAGCAGCCGTAGATCGGCGCAGCGCAACTCGCCGATGGTCCGGATTCCGATTTTCAGCAGTCGCTCGCCGGCGACTGTTCCAATGGTCCACAGGCGCGTTACCGGTAGCGGGTCGAGGACTTCTTGCACCTGCTGGGACTGCAGATGGAAACATCCATCGGGCTTGGCCAGCTCGGTGGCAAGTTTCGCCAGCAGTTTGTTGTGCGACATGCCGACCGAACACGCCAAGCCGAGACGTTCGCGGATCATCGCGCGGATCCGCGGACCGATCTCGGTCATCGCGCCATGCAATCGGCGGCTGCCGCCGACATCCAGGAATGCCTCGTCCAGCGAAAGTCCCTCGACCTGCGGAGTGAACTCGCGCAGGATAGCGAATACCGCTGCAGACACTTCCACATAGCGTTCCATGCGCGGGGCAATAAATATGCCAGATGGGCAAAGTCGCCTCGCGATCGAGCCGGGCATCGCCGACCGAACCCCGAATCGTCGCGCTTCATAGCTCGCGGTTGCCACCACGCCACGCGCGCCGGCGCCACCGACGATAACCGGAAGCCCCCTGATTTCAGGGCGATCGAGCTGTTCGACCGACGCATAGAATGCGTCCATGTCGACGTGGATCACGGCGCGCGGGATTTGCATGCGAGTCGGCCAGTATGGAAATCAGCGGCATGGGTTTTGCCGACTGAGCTTGTTGATGTCAAGCTGGTGCCGGCTAGAGAACGCATGGATTCTTCTCTGTGTCTTTGCCGTTGCAAGCCCTCTCCCTCCCCCGCCTCGAGGACTGTGCCATGACAAACGTCGAACTGCTGCATCGCGACCCTACCCCCGCACTGCGCACCGTGCGCGCCGAAGTCGAAACGGAACTCGATGTCTATTGGTGCCATATGCACCCCGCGCTGCATGGTTCCGACGAGGCGCCATCGCGACCGTGTTTTTCGTCCCAACTGCTCAACGACCTGGCCGCCTTCCAATCGTGGGCGGCGCAGCGGATCGAGCGCCGTGCGAGCGAGGCCGATCACGAACCGCTTGCGCATGTGGTGCTGGCTTCCGAGCAGAGCGTGTTCAACCTTGGCGGCGACCTCGAACTGTTCGCGCAACTGATCCGCAAACGCGACCGGGCCACGATGATGGCATACGCATTGCGCTGCATCGATGTGGCGGTTGGGTTTCACCGAATGGCGCGAGCGCCGGTGCACACCATTGCCGTCGTGCAGGGCGACGCACTCGGCGGTGGATTCGAGGCGGCACTGTGCTGCAATACCCTGATCGCCGAGGAAGGCACCGGCATGGGTTTTCCGGAGGTGCTGTTCGACCTGTTTCCCGGCATGGGTGCGTTCTCGTTCCTGAGCCGGCGCATTTCGCCAGCCCAGGCGGAGCGGATGATGCTCGATGGCCGGGTCTATCGCGCGGAAGAGCTGCATCGCATGGGCGTGGTCGACATTCTGGCCCCCAAGGGCGAGGGAATGGATGCCGCGCGCGAATTGATCCGGCGCAATCGCCGGATTCCCAATGCGCGCCGCGCAATGCACACGGTACGCGAGTTGTGCCAGCCGATCCCGCGCTCGGAGCTCGATGCGGTGACCGAGGTGTGGGTCGATACCGCACTGGGGCTCGGCGACAAGGCACTGGCCACGATGGAGAGACTGGTGCGCGCGCAATACAGGCGGTTTGCCGGTGCCGGCACCGCCGAGGTCGCGCGGATCGGATGACGCGGTCGAGGCCGTTCAGGCCTTGCCGCGGTCGCCGGGATCGGAAAGCTCCTGCAGTCGCTGCATGACTTCAGGGGCGGACTGGCGCACCCGCAGGAGGTGTTCCTGCAGCGAGCGCACGTAGACCCGCCACTCCTGCGCCAGTTCGGCGCGGGCGGGTCGCATGCCCTCGCTGCAGGCTGCCGCGAGCTGCGATGCGCCCATGTTGCCAGCGACCCCCTTCATCGCGTGGCAGCCGTCGCGCACGCCTTCCCAGTCGCCCTTCTGCGCACAGGCTTCCACCTCGCCTAAGCAGCGCGCGGCATCGCGCAGGCATTGCTCGACGAACCGCTGCACGAAATCGCTGCCCAGCCGCAACGACGCCAGTTCAGCCAACACGGACTCGTCGAGAACCACCGCATCGCGCGCCACGCGTACCGATTCGACCGCACGCGGCGTGCCGTCGCCTGCGGCTTCGGCCAGCGCATCGAGCAGCTCGCCGGCGACAATCGGCTTGGTCAGGAATACCGAAACGCCTGCATCCTGCGCGGCCTTGCGCGTCTCGGGCGTCGCGTCGGCGGTCAAGGCGATCAACGGCGTGCGCCGCGAGCCCATCTCCAGATACCGCGCCTGCTTGATCACATCGATGCCCGACGTGCCGGGCATGTGTACATCGAGGATGACCGCGTCGTAGCCGCCGTCTGCCAGGCGGTCGAGCAAGGCCTCGCCGTCGCCCACCACCTCCGGACGGTGCCCGGCGCGCTCCAGCAGACGCCGCAACACCAGCTGGTTGGCTGGCTGGTCGTCGGCGACCAGAACGCTCAGAGACCGCACCCGCGCCCGATGTCGCACAAACGGATCGTCGAACGCGATGACGTTGCCGGTCGGCAGCTCGACGGGTGCGACGGCGTTGCGCGGATCGCTGCCAAACGGAATCTCGAACCAGAACCTTGTGCCACCGCCGGGATTGTCTTCGAATCCGATCTGGCCGCCGAGCAGCTCGACCAGGGTACGCGCGATGGTGGTGCCCAACCCGGTACCGCCAAAACGGCGCGAGATGCTGGGATCGCCCTGTTCGAAAGCTTCGAAGATGCGCGCCTTCACCGCATCGGGAATGCCAGGCCCGGTGTCGGTAACCACGAACCGCAAGCGTGCCGGATCGGACTCGGATATCTGCTTGCGCACCGCAACCGTCACCGACCCGCTGTCGGTGAACTTGATCGCATTGTGGACCAGATTGACGAGCACCTGGCGCAGGTGAGCGGCATCGCCAATCAGGGCGTCGGGCACATCGTCGCCAAAGGAGGTTTCGAAGCGCAGGGATTTTTCGGCGGCCAGCGGATGCAGCATGGTCGATACCGCACGCATCACGTCGCGCAGCCGGAACGGTCCGTCCCGACGCTGCAGCTTGCCCGACTCGATCGCGGTGATATCGAGCACGTCTTCGACCAGCAAAAGCAGCGAACGCGCCGAGGCCTGCATCACGTCCACGCACTCGCGCTGCTCGGGGCTCAGGCGCGTACCTGCCAGCAGGTCGCTCATGCCCACGATGCCATTGAGCGGTGTGCGGAACTCGTGGCTCATGTTGGCCAGAAAGCGACTCTTGGCGGCGTTGGCCTGCTTGGCGTCGTCCATGGCCTTGGTCAAGGCCAGCAGCAGACTGCGCTGATACAGCGGAATCGCGATCAGTCCAACAAACAGTCCCCATGCCAGATAGGGATTGGACTGCCAGTAGCTGTTGGCGAGGATCACCACACCGAACGAGGCGCATGCCATCAGCGTGGCGGCGATCAGGAACCTGGTCCCATAGCGCAGACCGTTGCCGATCGTGGTCCACAGGTAAACGATGTAGAGCGGCGCCAGTTCGTGCCCGTGGATCGACATCACGCCGGCCAGCGTGCAGTAGTCGCCCAGCATGCCGATCACGCGGCGCACGTTGGACTTGCCGGGGCGCATCGCGATGGCGACCAGCAATCCGAAGGCCAGCGCCGTCTCGGCGGACATGATCGCGAACACCCAGCGCAGCTTGATGTCGTCGAAGCCGTAGCGCAGGCCGAGCATGCCCAGATAGCCCAGGATCAGCACGGCGATACCCAGCCGGATCAGCGCTTGGCCATGCTCGGAATCGGGACGGCCTTGAAAACGCCGGGCCACATTGAGCAGCATCGAGCGCATGGAGTCGGACCTGCGGCGCTGACTCAGGAAACCGGCGCCAGCGGGCCCTTGAAGGCCCGCCGGATTTCGAGGAATCGCGGCAGCGCGCGATGGAAGGCGTCGACTACGGCTGGATCGAAGGCCTTGCCCCGCTCGGACTCGATATGCGCCACCACGTCGTCCACTGCGTGCGCCCTGCGCCAGGTGCGGTCAGAGGTCATGGCGTCGAACACATCGGCCAGCGCGACGATCCGTGCGGCCTGCGGAATGTCCTCGCCACGCAAACCGTTGGGATAGCCGTTGCCGTCCCAGCGCTCGTGATGCAGCAGCGCGATGGTCGCGGCCAGCTGCACGAAGCGGCTGGAGCTCTCGCGCAGGATCTCATGCCCCATGCGCACGTGGCGCTGCGCCACGCTGCGTTCGATCGGGTCCAGCACGCCGGTCTTGAGCAGCACCGAATCGGGCAATCCGATCTTGCCGATATCGTAGAGCGGCGCTGCGAGTTCGATCACCTGCGCCTCGCTGTCGGGCAGTCCGAGGGTTTCGGCCAATAGTCCGGAATAGCGTCCAATGCGCAGCAGCTGTGCGCCCTGCCCCGACTCGCGCGACTCGGCGGCGCGTGCGAGCAGGTACAGCATTTCGCGCTCGCGCTGGTCGGCTTCGCGCATGCCGGTGAGCTGCTGGCGTTCCAGCGCGCGCACGCGCTGCTTGACCGACTCGCCCTGCTGACGCAGCGTCAACAGGTTGCGGCAACGTGCGCGAAGCTCGCGAGGGCGCACCGGCTTCACCAGGAAATCCAGCACACCGGCATCCAGCGCTGCCTGCCGCAGGGGTTCGTCGCCAACCACCGTGATCAGCACGATCGGGACATCGCGATGGATCGGCGGTCGCCGAAAGCGCCGCGCGAACTCCAGACCATCCATGTCCGGCATGCGATAGTCGAGCAGCAACAGGTCTGGATCCCACTCCTCGGAGCGTCGCAGGGCTTCGTTCGGATCGCCGAACTCCTCCACATGCAAATCGGGGCTGATGCCCTCCACGACATGGCGCAGCATGGCGCGCGCCGATGGCTGGTCATCGAGTATCAGGACGTTCACGTAGTGCTACTCCCTGTGGTTCACGCCACGCACCCCGATGGCCGGCGCTGGCGTCCGAAGTTCCGGCAGGTCGGCAAGGCCACCGCCGCCTGCATCGATCGTAGACCCGCTCACTGCGAACCGGCAGACTCGCTGCGCGATGCGGCGCCTGCCGCGGCCAACGATGGCCATGACAGCCTGAGCAGTCGGGCCGCTGGACTGGCCACGCTCCATACCCAGTGTGCCAAGCCTACCCGATCCTCCCGCCAGCCTCGGCAAACTACTGCAACTGCTGGCCAGCAAAAGCATTTCACTGCGCTGCAACGATCGGTACTGGATTGGTTCCCGGGTTGCTTCAGGCTTCGGGACGCATGTAGGGGAACAGCAGTACATCGCGGATGGAAGCCTGGTCGGACAACAGCATCGCGAGGCGGTCGATCCCGACACCCAAGCCCCCCGTAGGCGGAAGTCCATACTCGAGCGCGCGAATGTAGTCGGCGTCGAAGCCCATCGCTTCGGCATCGCCCGAATCCTTCTGCGCCACCTGCGCCCGGAATCGCTCAGCCTGGTCGTCCGGGTCGTTCAACTCGCTGAAACCGTTGGCAATCTCCTTGCCCCCGACAAACAGCTCGAAGCGGTCCGTGATGCCCGCATCGTGGTCGCTGGCGCGTGCCAGCGGCGAGACTTCCACTGGATACGCGGTGATGAAGGTTGGCTGGATCAGGTGCGATTCCACGCTCTTCTCGAAGATCTCCAGCAGCAGCTTGCCCCAGCCGTACTCCGCGCGCGCTGCAATCCCCAGGCGCGCGCAGTGTGCCGCCAGCGCGCCGCGATCGCGCAATTGGCCGGCGCCGATCTCGGGGTTGTGGTGCAGCACCGCTTCATCGAGCCGCCAGCGGCGGAACGCAGGGCCGACGTCGATCTCACGACCCTCCCAGCGCAATGCGGAACGCCCGCATACGGCCTGCGCTGCGGCGCGGATCATCGCCTCGGTCAGGTCCATCACCTCGTGGAAGGTGGCATAGGCCTGATACAGCTCGAGCATGGTGAACTCCGGATTGTGCCGGGTGCTCACGCCCTCGTTGCGGAAGTTGCGATTGATCTCGTACACACGATCGAAGCCACCGACCACCAGGCGCTTGAGGTACAGCTCCGGCGCGACGCGCAGGTACATATCCAGATCCAGCGCGTTGTGATGGGTGACGAATGGGCGCGCGGTAGCGCCGCCGGGGATCGGATGCATCATCGGGGTCTCGACTTCGAGGAAGCGCCGATCCGGCGCCTCGAGGAAATCGCGAATCACGCGGATCAGCTTGGCGCGCTGCGCGAACACGCGCCGCGATTCCGGACTGATCGCCAGATCGACGTAGCGCTGGCGGTAGCGGGTCTCGACATCTGACAAGCCATGCCACTTGTCCGGCAACGGCCGCAGCGCCTTGGCCAGAAGGCGCACCGAACTGCAGCGCACCGAAAGCTCGCCGGTGCGGGTGCGCGTCAGGCTGCCCTCGACGCCGATGATGTCGCCGACATCCCACGCCTTGAACGCGTCGTAGCTCGCACCGAGCGCTGATTGCTGCAGGAACAGCTGGATGCGCGATGCGACATCGGCCGGCGCGCCCTGCCATGCATCCGAGCCGTCTTGCACCTGCGCGAACGATGCCTTGCCCATGATGCGCTTGGCCAGCATTCGACCGGCAATCCGCACGGTCCGCGCGATCGCGTCCAGCGCCTCGGTGGTCCAGCGCTCAGGGTCGGCGTAATCGTGCTGCAGATCTGCCGCAAATGCATCCGGCACGAAATCGTTCGGGTACGCGTTGCCCTGCTGGCGCAGTGCCGCCAGCTTGGCGCGGCGCTCGGCGATCAGCTTGTTGGGGTCGATAGCGACGGCGGACGCGTCGTCGAGGGGCTCGGTCATACGGCTTTGCCTGCACAGGGTGATCGGGCAGCCCCTGCGGCCGCCCGGCGGATCAGGTCGCGTCGGCGCGTTTGGAACCGGCTTCGAGGCCGGACTTCAGGCTCGCCTCGACGAATTCGTCGAGATCGCCATCGAGCACGCGCTGGGTGTCGGAGCGCTCCACACCGGTGCGCAGATCCTTGATCCGCGACTGATCGAGCACATAGGAGCGGATCTGCGAACCCCAGCCGATGTCGCTTTTGGTAGCTTCCAGCTTGTCTTTCTCGACATTGCGCTTCTGCACTTCGAGCTCGTAGAGCTTGGCGGCGAGCATCTTCATCGCGCGGTCGCGATTGGCGTGCTGCGAGCGTTCGTTCTGGCACGCCACCACGGTGTTGGTGGGAAGGTGGGTAATGCGCACGGCAGATTCGGTCTTGTTGACGTGCTGTCCGCCAGCACCGGATGCGCGGTACACGTCGGTCTTCAGATCGGCCGGATTGATCTGGATGTCGATTTCGTCGTCGACTTCCGGCGCCACGAACACCGCGGTGAACGAGGTGTGCCGGCGGTTGTCGGAATCGAAGGGCGATTTTCGCACCAGCCGGTGCACGCCGGTCTCGGTCTTGAACCAGCCGTAAGCGTAGTGCCCCTCGACGCGGAAGGTCGCACTCTTGATGCCCGCCACTTCACCAGCGGAGGCTTCCATCAACTCGGCTTTCCAGCCGCGCGCATCGCACCACTTGAGGTACATGCGCAGCAGCATCTCCGCCCAGTCCTGCGCCTCGGTGCCGCCAGCGCCGGCCTGGATGTCGACGAAGCAGTTGTGGGTGTCCATCGCCCCGGAGAACATGCGCTGGAACTCCAGCGCCTCGGTCTGGCGGGAGATCCGGTCGAGATCGGTCACGATCGATGCAACGGTCGCGGTGTCCTGCTCGGCAACAGCCATCTCGAACAGATCGGAAGCCTCGTTGAGGCTGCCCCCGAGCGTGCTCAGGGTGCCGACGACCCCGTCGAGCAAGGCGCGTTCGCGGCCGAGTTCCTGTGCCCGCTTGGGATTGTCCCAGACGCTGGGGCTTTCCAATTCACGGCCGACTTCTTCCAGGCGCTCGCGCTTGGTGTCGAAGTCAAAGATACCCCCTGAGCGACTGCACCCGACCCTTGAGGTCGGCGATGCGCGCGAAGAACTGGCCCTGTTCGATCATGGTCTGTCGGTGAGCGGAAACGAGCCGGCGATTCTAACAGAACGGTTTCGCGGCCTGGATCACAAGGCCGGTTCGCGATAGCGCAGGAACAGCCGCACGCGACGCTCGCCGCGCCATTCGTCGGCGGCCAGCTGATACAGCGCCCTGATCCGCGCCGGCGGTGCGCCCTCGGCGACGCCGCCGAAGTGCATCGCCTCGACCGCAGTACCGCATGCGGCATGGCGCAACTGCAGACGCTGATGGCGTACGCCGACGACCCGTACCGCGTCGACCTCGAACAGACCGTCGAAGCTCGGCTCCGGAAACGCCTGACCCCAGGGGCCGGCCTCGCGCAGTCCATCGGCCAAGGCCAAGGTCGCGTCCGCAGGCGCCAGTTCGCCATCGCTCCAGTGCCGCGGGTCGTCGACGGCATCGCCGAGGCGACGCATCGCCACCTGCGCAAACAGCCGAGCGAACACTTCATAGGCTGCGCGCGGCAGGCTCAGGCCGGCAGCCATCGCATGCCCGCCGAAGCGGGTCAGCAGGCCGGGACACAGCGCATCGACATCGGCCAAGGCATCGCGCAGGTGGAAACCCTCGATGGAGCGCCCGGACCCGCGCAGCTCATCCGCGCCATCGGTCACCGGTGCGAATGCGATCACCGGCCGGTGCAAGCGCTCCTTGATCCGCGAGGCGACCAGTCCGACCACGCCGGGGTGCCAGCCCGGATCGAACATGCATACGCCGGCGGGCACATTCTGCGGGGTGTGGACCGCGGCCAGGATCGCGGCGGCTTCATCGGTCATGCTCGCCTGCAACTCGCGACGCTCGGCATTGATGCCATCGAGCTGCGCGGCCAGTCGCTGCGCCTGCCCCTGCTCGACACTGAGCAGGCACTGCACGCCGATCGCCATGTCGTCGAGCCTGCCGGCGGCATTGATGCGCGGCCCGATCGCGAAGCCCAGATCGCTGGCGCAGGCACGGGCGGGATCGCGGCCGGCCACCTCGAACAGCGCCCTGATGCCGGCACAGGCCAGGCCTGCCCGAATGCGCCGCAGCCCGGCGGCCACCAGCACGCGGTTGTTGCGATCCAGCGCCACCAGATCGGCAACGGTACCGACCGCGACCAGGTCGAGCAGCACGGCAAGGTCCGGCTCGACGCGGCTTTCGCTGAACCAGCTGTCCCTGCGCAGCGCAGCGCGGGTGGCCAGCAGCAGATAGAACATGACGCCGACACCCGCCAGCGCCTTGCTCGGAAATGGATCGCCCGGCAGATTCGGATTGACGATCGCCGCCGCCTGCGGCAGTTGGGGCCCGGGAAGATGATGGTCGGTGACCAGCACCGGCACGCCGATCGCTTGTGCGGCGGCGACGCCCGCAATACTGCTGATGCCATTGTCGACCGTCACGATCAATTGCGGCGCGCGCGCACGCAGCGAATCGACCAGCGCCGGGCCGAGCCCATAGCCGTGCACCGCACGATGCGGCACGGCGAATTGCGGATCGCTGGCGCCGAGCAGGCGCAGTCCGGCAACCGCCACCGCACAACCGGTGGCGCCATCGGCATCGAAATCGCCGACCACGATAATGCGCTGACCGGTGCGGATCGCGGCCGCCAGCAGCGCTGACGCCTGGGCGATGCCGCCGAGCAGCTCGGGTGCGAGCAGGTGGCGCAGGCGATGATCGATCTCGCGCGGATTGTCCACGCCGCGGCCGGCATAGATGCGCGCGAGCAGCGGCGCGAGTCCTGCATCCTGCAGCGCCGTTGCCCGAGCCGCAGCACGGCGAAAGATGCGAGTGCTCATCGTCAGCGCAGCGCCTGTGGTCGGCGCCAGAAGGCGAATGCGCGAGCGCGACCGGCGACGATCCGCTCGCCGTCGTCGAATTGCAGGGTGATCGACTGCAGTCTGCCTGCCCGCAGCGCGCGCCATGCCGGTGCCAGCCACTGCGCATCGAGCATTACCGGATCGCGTGCGCCGCGCAGGTCCAGCAAGGCGACGCCGCTCGCATGCGCCGGCAGCGTCAAGCCGGCGGGCGTGGCGGTTGCACGCGCCAACGCCAACAGCAGCGAATCGTCGCTGGCGATTGCCGCGACCTGCGCAGATATCTGCGTCGGCCAGCTGCCCGCACCCCAGAACCACAGCGTATTGGCGGTCGCTCTACCGCTGGCGGCGCGCGCCTGGTTGACCGGATGGGCATGCAGCAGCATCTGGCATTCATTGAGCAGACGCTGCCAGCGTGCGGAATCGGGACCCTGCGGCAGATGGCCGCGCAAGTCCTCGCCAAGCGCTCGCCACGGCGGCGACAGGATCGGCAGCGACGCAGCCGGCGGCAGTTGCAGGTACCAGCGATCCGGATGCGGCGTCGACAGCAGCATGCCCGCATCACCAAACAGAGGTGCCAGGGTTCGACGCAGCGCGACGACCTCGTCGGGGTTCAGTTGCAGCGTTCCCACCGCCAGCAGGTGCGCACCGGCGATATCCGGGCGCAGGTGTGCGGGATCGGCGCGCAACCAGACGCCGTCTCGCGAATCTTCGGCATCCAGCGCGCGGGTCAATGCCGCGTATGGCCACGGGGTGCGCGACAGCCGGAAGTAATTGGCCAGAAAGGGATGCTCGGCGGCCGGATCCGGCGCATGGCGAATGCCGCGCGCGAGAAGCCGCTCAAGGGTCGGAAGTCGTTGCGCGGGCGCATCCAGCGACGCGCGCCGCGCCAACAGTACGGTGAGTGCGTTCACGGCCACCGTCCGCAGGCGCGCACCGCAGCTCAGCCCTCGTAGCTGACCGCGACCACTTCGTAGCGCCGCGTACCGCGCGGGGTTTCGATCGTCACCACATCGCCGTCGCTCTTGCCGATCAGGGCGCGTGCGACCGGCGAGCTGACCGAGATGCGGCCCTCGCGGATATCGGCCTCGAGGTCGCCGACGATCTGGTACTTCACCAGCTCGCTGCTGTCGTGCTCCTCGAGCTCGACATGGGCGCCGAACACGATGCGCGAGCCGGCGTTGAGCTTGCTGGTATCGATGATCTCCGCGTACGACAGCGCACCCTCCAGCTCCTGGATCCGACCCTCGGTGAAACCCTGCTGCTCGCGTGCGGCGTGGTACTCGGCGTTTTCCTTCAGATCGCCGTGCGCGCGTGCCTCGGCGATCGCCTGGATGATCTGCGGCCGCACGACGCTCTTGAGCCGCTCGAGTTCGTCGCGCAGCCGCTTGGCGCCGACGGCGGTGAATGGAGTTCTCTTCATGGGCGATTCCGTGCTTTGGTTCGTGCGGGTGCCGATCAGGCGCCGATCGATGCGTGCAAGGTCTGCAGCGAAACGACCTGGCCGGATCCGCGGTGATCGAGCGAATTGACCAGCGCACGTGCGCCGGCAACCGTGGTGGTGTAGGTGACGCGACCCTGCAGGGCTTCGCGCCGGATCGAGAATGAATCCGCAATCGCCGCGCGACCCTCGGTGGTGTTGACGATGAACACCAACTCGCCGTTCTTGATCAGATCGACCACGTGCGGACGGCCTTCGAGCACCTTGTTGATGCGCTCGCAGACCACGCCGTGCTGGCCAAGGTACTCGCAGGTACCGGTGGTGGCGACCAAGGTGAAGCCGCGACGGACCAGCTCCTGGGCCACGCCAAGCACGCGTGGCTTGTCGGGGTCGCGCACGCTGATGAAGGCCTTGCCCGCCTTCGGTGCGCCGATGTTGGCCGCCTCGTGCGCCTTGGCGAAGGCCTCGCCAAACGTAGCGCCGACGCCCATCACCTCGCCGGTCGAGCGCATTTCGGGACCCAGGATCGGATCGACGCCCTGGAACTTCAGAAACGGGAAAATCGCTTCCTTGACCGAGTAGTACGCGGGCACCACCTCGCGGGTGGCACCCTGCTCGGCGAGGCTGCGGCCGGCCATGCAGCGTGCCGCGATCTTGGCCAGTGCGAGCCCGGTCGCCTTGGACACGAACGGCACCGTGCGCGAGGCGCGGGGATTGACCTCGAGCACGAAGATGTTTTCGCCCTGGATCGCGAACTGCGTGTTCATCAGGCCGATCACTTTCAGCGCCCGCGCCATTTGCGCGACCTGGGTGCGCAGCCGATCCTGGATCGCCGCGCTCAGCGAGTACGGCGGCAGCGAGCACGAGGAGTCGCCGGAGTGCACGCCGGCTTCCTCGATGTGTTCCATGATGCCGCCAATGAGCACAGCGCCGGTGTCATCGGCCACCACGTCGACATCGACTTCGGTGGCGTTGTCGAGAAACCGGTCCAGCAGCACCGGCGAATCGTTCGATACGCGCACCGCGTCGGTGATGTAGCGCTTGAGGTCGCTGTCGGAATACACCACTTCCATCGCGCGCCCACCGAGCACATAGCTCGGCCGCACCACCAGCGGATAGCCGATCTCGCGCGCCAACGCCAACGCCTGGTCGGGATTGCGCGCGGTGCGGTTGGCCGGCTGGTTCAGGCCCAGCCCCTGGATGAGTTGCTGGAAACGCTCGCGGTCTTCGGCCAGATCGATAGAATCCGCCGAGGTGCCGATCACCGGCACACCGTTGGCCTCCAGCGCTCGCGCGAGCTTCAGCGGCGTCTGGCCGCCGTACTGCACGATCACGCCTCGCGGCTTTTCGATGTGCACGATCTCGAGCACGTCCTCCAGGGTCAGCGGCTCGAAGTACAGCCGATCGGAAGTATCGTAGTCGGTCGATACGGTCTCCGGATTGCAGTTGACCATGATCGTCTCGAAACCGTCCTCGCGCAGCGCCATCGCAGCATGCACGCAGCAGTAGTCGAACTCGATGCCCTGCCCGATCCGGTTCGGTCCACCGCCAAGCACGATGATCTTCTCGCGCGCGCTCGGCTGCGACTCGCACTCTTCCTCGTAGGTCGAGTACATGTAGGCGGTATTGGTCGCGAACTCGGCAGCGCAGGAGTCGACACGCTTGTAGACCGGGCGCAACCCGAAGGCGTGGCGCAGCCGGCGCACGGCGGTCTCGTCGGTGGCCAGCAGGCTCGCCAGACGCGAATCCGAGAATCCCTTGCGTTTGAGCGCGCGCATGCGCGCCGCATCCATTCGTGCCAACCCCTGTGCGGCCACCTGGGTCTCGGTCGTCACCAGATCTTCGATCTGGGCCAGGAACCACGGATCGATGAACGACAGCTCGAAGATCCGCTCCAGACCGAAGCCGGCGCGGAATGCATCGGCCACGTAGAACAGCCGATCGGGGCCGGGCTCGCGCAGCTGGCGCATCAACTCATGCTCACGGTGCTCGTCGTCGAGCTCCGCGGATACCTTCGGATTGAGGCCGTCGGCACCGATCTCCAGCCCACGCAGCGCCTTTTGCACGGATTCCTGGAACGTGCGGCCCATCGCCATGACTTCGCCGACCGACTTCATCTGCGTAGTCAGGCGCGAATCGGCGGTCGGGAACTTCTCGAACGCAAAGCGCGGGATCTTGGTCACCACGTAGTCGATCGCCGGCTCGAACGAGGCCGGAGTCAGTCCGCCGGTGATGTCGTTGCGCAGCTCGTCGAGCGTATAGCCCACCGCGAGCTTGGCCGCGACCTTGGCGATCGGGAATCCGGTGGCCTTGGATGCCAGTGCCGAAGACCGCGATACCCGCGGATTCATCTCGATCACCACCACGCGGCCGTCTTGCGCGTTGACGCCGAACTGCACGTTGGAGCCGCCGGTATCGACGCCGATCTTGCGCAGGACCGCGATCGATGCGTCGCGCAGGCGCTGATATTCCTTGTCGGTCAGGGTTTGCGCCGGCGCCACGGTGATCGAGTCGCCGGTGTGCACGCCCATCGGATCGAGGTTCTCGATCGAGCACACGATGATGCAGTTGTCCGCGCGATCGCGGACCACTTCCATCTCGAATTCCTTCCAGCCCAGCACCGACTCCTCGACCAGCACTTCGCCGACCGGCGACAGCTCGAGCCCGCGACCGACGATGTCGACGAACTCCTCGCGGTTGTAGGCGATGCCGCCGCCGGAGCCGCCGAGCGTGAAGCTCGGTCGGATGATGGTCGGAAACCCGACCGTGGCCTGGATCTCGTGGGCCTGCTCCATCGAGCGCGCGATGCCGGCGCGCGGCACGTCGAGGCCGATCTCGATCATCGCATCGCGGAACAGCGCGCGGTCTTCGGCCAGCCGGATCGCATCGCGCGAGGCGCCGATCAATTCCACCGCGTATTTCTCCAGCACGCCCTGGTCGGCCAGATCGAGCGCGCAGTTGAGCGCGGTCTGCCCACCCATGGTCGGCAGCAGCGCCTGCGGGCGCTCCTTGGCGATGATGCGTTCGACCGTCTGCCAGTTGATCGGCTCGATGTATACCGCGTCGGCGGTATCCGGGTCGGTCATGATGGTGGCCGGGTTGGAGTTGACCAGCACCACCCGATATCCCTCCTGCTTGAGCGCC
>JBBRFN010000009.1:0-40056 GCA_038224265.1 Lysobacterales bacterium | reverse complement strand
GTCGAGCTGAATCGCCACCACGACGAAGGCGCAGGCGATGTCGTACAGCGCTGCATCCAGCGCGTAGGTCAGCGTGCAGGCAAGCTGCAGGTCGGGCGAGTAGATGCCATCGGCGTTGCGCATGCAGCGGTCCAGCGAGCGAAACGTCGAATTGAGCCGCTGCGGCGCGGCGAGCCCGTTGAGCCCCACCACCGCTTCGACGCGCGCGGCGATGTCGGCAGGCAGACTCGGCTCGATCGTGTTAGACGTGAACGCGCGGCCATCGAGGGTGAAGTCGCGCAGCTGCACCGCAAGCGTCTTCTCCACCTGCGCGCGGGTGCCGAGCACCCGTACGGTCAAACGGTTGGGCGACTCCTCCAGAGTCACGAATCCTTCGGCGACGAAATAGTCGCGCACCTTCGCGTAGTCGTCTGCATCGGGCCCGAACCGCTCGCTGACGGTGGCCGGTGTCAGGAATCGACGAAACGACGGCGAGCGCGAATCGTAGGTTTCGGCCAGCGCGCGCTCGAAGCCGGCCCGATCGCGCCGCCGCAGCACGACGGTAAGCACCATCGGCTCGGCTGCCTTGGACGCGACGCCGTACCCATCAGCCGGGGCTGCAGGGATGGCGCGCGAGAGGGCAGCGGGCACATGGCCGGGCAGCGGGACGCGGGGTGTGCCCGCGCTGGCCGGCATCGCCAGAATCCAACTGGACAGGAACGCAACGACGCAGAGCAGCGATCGGCGCATGGAGCCCCCTCGGGCCGACGGACACGGAAGCCGCCAAGTCGAGTATGGCCCTATCGGGTGAGCGGCGATAGTCGGCCGTGATCCAGCGGTGTCCGTATGCCGTCCGTCGCCGCGCGCCGATGACACTGGTCGGTGCGGCGGTGGGTTACCGCGGCCGGCTTCGTGTCCGCGCGGGGACGTTCGGCTTTACGCGTCTTCCACCGACATTCTGTCCGTCTTGCTCCCCACTGTCGCTGTGCACTTGCTGCAACACGCACACAGCCAAAACGGGGCACAAGACGGGCGAGCCTGGACCAGGCGAGCATGCAGGCGAGCATGCAGGCAAGCATGGACAGGCATCGATTCGCGCTTGCAAGGGGCGAGCACTGGGCGAGCACGGTCAGGAATCGGTTTGCGTTTGCTGTAAGAAAACGATGCCCGAAATGTTGCGCGCACTGTTTACCGTCCTGTCCGGTTGGTTGACCGACTGCTTGTACAGCTTCGCCACGCTCGAGGCACGCACCGGGATGGCGCAGGGCGGGGCCCGGGATCGCGCCGCAATCGGTATCGCTTCGCCGACTTCGACTGCAGTGCGTGCGCGCACGATTCGGGTCGCCCGCTGCTGTCCATCACCGCTTCGCCGGCATACCATCGCCGCTTCCGCCCGCTTGCCGGGCCGCGCTGCACTGAAGCAGGATTCCCATGGCCTCCGGCAGGACCCTCACCTACGCCATCCTCTTGGCCCTCGTGCTCGGGATCGTCACCGGCTACGCAATCCACCAGTCGGGCATCGACCCCAAGGGCGCGATCGATGGCTTCACCATCGTCACGACGGTGTTCCTGCGCCTGATCAAGATGATCATCGCGCCGCTGGTGTTCGCCACCCTCGTGGTGGGCATTGCCAAGATGGGCGACATGAGCAGCGTCGGCCGGGTGGGGCTCAAAGCCTTCGCCTGGTTCATGGGGGCCTCGCTGATGTCGCTGGGGCTCGGCCTCGCGCTGGTCAACTTCTTCGCCCCGGGCGTTGGGCTGGATATCCCGCTACCCGACGCCAGCGCGACCAGCGGCATCACCGCCACCGGGCTGACCCTGCAGGAGTTCGTGCTGCACCTGGTTCCCTCCTCGATCGTCGACGGCATGGCAAAGAACGAGATCTTGCAGATCGTGGTGTTCTCGGTGTTCTTCGGTGCCGCGTGCGCGGCGATCGGCGAGAAGGGCCGGGTGCTGGTCGACGCGCTGGAAGGCGTGAGCTACGCGATGCTCAAGCTCACCGGCTACGTGATGTGGTTCGCCCCACTGGCCGTGTTCGCCGCGGTCGCGGCCACGGTGTCCAAGAGCGGGCTCGGCATTCTCGCCACCTACGCGGAGTTCATGGGCGAGTTCTACCTCGCGATCCTGGTCCTGTGGACGATTCTGTTCGCAGCCGCCTGGGCGGTATTGGGGCGACGTGCGATCGCACTGTTTGCCGCGGTGCGCGAGCCGACCCTGCTCGCCTTTGCCACCGCCTCCAGCGAGGCGGCCTACCCGAAGACGCTGGCCCAGCTGGAGCGATTCGGCTGCAGCAATCGGGTGGCGTCGTTCGTGCTGCCACTGGGCTATTCGTTCAACCTCGACGGCTCGATGCTGTACTGCACCTTCGCGGTGATGTTCATCGCGCAGGCCTACGGAATCGAACTGAGCATGGGCCAGCAGCTGACCATGCTGCTGATCCTGATGGTGACCTCCAAGGGCATGGCCGGCGTGCCGCGCGCCTCGCTGGTGGTGATCGCCGCGACGCTGGCGCAGTTCGACATCCCGGAGGCCGGCCTGCTGCTGCTGCTCGGTGTCGATCACTTTCTCGACATGGGCCGCTCGGCGACCAACGTGATCGGCAACAGCGTGGCGACCGCGGTGGTCTCCAAGTGGGAGGGCCAGCTGCGCCCGGAGGGCGAGGCCGCGCCGGAGCTGATCGAGGCGACCGGCGGACCGGCGCGACCGGCGTGATGAACGTTGCAGCGCTCCTGCGCGCGTCGCTGGCGCTTTCGTGCGCGCTGCTGGTAGCCGGCTGCGCGACGTCGCCCGAAACCGCCCGCGGGCAGACCGCCGCGCTCGACATCGACGCCATGCAGGTAGAGACCCGTCGGTTGGCGATCCCGGTCGGAGCGCAGATCGCCGCACTGCACCTGATCAATCCGCATGGAGAGTTGCGCCTGCGCATCGGCGAGCCCGGCGAGCTTGGCATCGTCGCCACTGTGCAGCGCTTCGGTAGCGCAGGTGCGACGCCGGAGATCGTGCAGCAGATCAAGGGCGACCAGCTCGCGGTCAGCGTGGTGTATCCATTCGGGCCGCCACCCGTCGACCCCGCCAGCGGGCGCGCCGACCACACTCGCGGGCGCGCCGACCTCGCGGTGTTCGTGCCGCCGAATCTGGCCCTCGAACTCGAAACCACCGACGGGCGCATCCAGGTGCGGCGCGCGAAAGGCGACGTGAGTGCGCGCAGCGTGAGCGGCATCGTCGACGTCTCGGCGGCCGGCACTCTGAACCTGTCCAGCGGCAGCGGGCGCGTGGTGGCGCGGCAGGAGTCGGGCACATGGGCCGGCGAGAGTCGGATCGAGACCACTACCGGCGTCGTACTGGTGGCGCTCCCGATGACCGCCGACATCACGCTCGCACTGCAATCCGCGGGCCCGATTACACTGGACCCGGGCATCCAGGGCGCCGAGCGAAGCGTCGTCGATGGCGTCAATCAGGCCCGCATCGTGTTCGGCCAGGGTCGGTTGGTGTTCAGCGTGCGCAGTGCCAGCGGCGGTATCCATGTGGTGCCGGTGCTGGCTGCCCCGCCGCCCCGCTGAAGCCGCACGCGACGAGCGGGCGCGTCTCGACTAGCATGGGGGTTTCGTGCCTTCCCGACCTTGGGTGGGCTGACGATTGATCTCGGGGAGCGATCGATGCGCAATGCGATGTGGAAACGCGCGGGCTTTGCCCATGGGTGTTTTCTGGCTGCGGGCCTCGCCTGCGGCATCGTCCAGGCGGACGATCAGGGCCCGGTCGTGGCGCAGGGCGCGGACTGGGTGAGCCCGGCCGTGGTGCCCGACAGCGTGACGGTCGACATGCGCAACCTGCCCGCCGCGCCGGTGTGGCGACCGGGCGATCCGATCATCGAGATCCCGCGACGCTTCTACGGCGATCCCACTGCGCCGACTCCGGTGCCGGCATTCGCGCCGACCGGCGGCGATCCGCTCGCCGCGCGGCAGCAGTCGTACCGTGGCGACCGCGGCGGCAGCGCCTTCGGCACGCCGCTGCTCAACTTCGACGTGCTGGCCAGCACGGCCTCGCCGAACGACCCGACCGGCGACGTCGGTACCCACCAGTTCGTCGCCGCGATCAACGGCCCTGGTGGCGGGCAGTTTGCTGTCTACAACAAGGCCACTGGTGCAGTGGTGGTGCCGCCCACCCTGATGGAGACACTGGGCAGCGGCGGCACCTGCGCGGCGGGCCTCGGCGATCCGATCGTGCTGTTCGACGAACTCGCCAAGCGCTGGGTGTTAACCGAGTTCACCAGTGGCGCCAACGTGCTCTGCGTATACCTCAGCGATCGCGCCAGTCTCGCCGGCGTGGTGACCTGGACGCGCTACGCGTTCACCCTGCCATCCTTCCCCGACTATCCGAAGTACGCCGTGTGGCCGGACGCCTACTACGTCGGCGCCAACGAGAACGGTACCAGCGGGCAGCGGCCCTTCTACGCCATGGACCGTGTGCGCATGCTGTCCGGCCAGCCCGCGACCCTGCAGCGTTTGAGCATCCCCAACCTCGCCGGCTTCGGCTTCCAGATGAGCCAGCCCGCAGACCTGTCCGGCGACACGCCACCGCCGCCCGGCACGCCGGGGCTTTTCATGCGACACCGCGACGATGAGGCGCACAACGCCGGTACCAACAATCCGACAGCCGACTTCCTCGAGCTGTACCGCTTCCGCGTCGACTGGACCACGCCGGCAAACTCCGCGATCACCGGTCCGCAGACCTTCACCATTGCCGAGTTCAGCTCCAACCTCAATGGGCTGACGGCATTCCAGGCGTTTCCGCAGCCCAGTGCCCAGCGGCTCGATCCGCTACGCGAGACGGTCATGCACCGCCTCGCCTATCGCCGCATCGGCGAGACGCAATATCTGGTCGGCAACCTCGTCACCGACCTGTTCAATGGCGCAGGTTCGGTCTATCCCGACGACACCGGCGCGGTGCGCTGGTTCGAGCTGCGCATCGCGCCTTCGCAGGCAGATGCGCTGTTCGCCGACTCCTTCGAGGCGGCCAGCCCGCCCTCGGGACAGTGGGCTCTATTCCAGGAAGGCACTTTCGCCCCCGCCGACAGTGCGCTGCCTGCCGAGCAGATCGATCGCTGGATGGCGGCGAGCAACATCGACGCCGGCGGCAACATCGCGTTGGCCTACAGCGTGGTGCGCCAGGCGCCGGCGATATCTGCAGGCCTTCGCTATACCGGGCGCCTCGCCGGCGATCCGCCGGGCGTGATGACGTTCCCCGAGACCGAGGTCGTCATTGGCGCCGGCAACAGCGCCAACGAACGCTGGGGCGACTACAGCGACATGGGAATCGACCCGGTCGATGGCTGCACCTTCTGGTTCATCGGCAACTACGTCAACGCCGCACGCGCCAATCGTGCCACCGCGTTCCGCCACGGCAGCTGCAACACCGCGCGCTTCGCGCTGGTGCCGGCTACCGACCGCGCCACGGTTTGCGGCACCAGCGGCACACCTTTGGCCGCAACCCCGGTGCCGATCGAGGTGCTGGCAGGTGCCGGCTTCGCCACGCCGGTCGTGTTCAGTCTCACCGCTCCGCTGCCAACCGGCATCGGCGGCAGCTTCGCGCCGCCATCGGTAGCGACCTTCCCGGGCAGCACGGTCGCCACGCTCACCGCCACCAGCGCAGCGGCACCCGGCGTGGTCCCGGTGGTGCTGCGCGGCACCGCAGGCAGCCAGATCCGCGAGCTGACCGTAAACCTCGACGTGGTCAACGCCGCACTGCCCGGCCCGACGCTGACGACGCCCGCCAACAACGCCACACCAGTCGACCGCACGCCGACTTTCGTCTGGCAGCCGACGACAGCCGCGATCTCGTATGTGGTGGAAGCCTCGACCGCGAACACCTTCGCCACCACCCTGTTCAGCCAGACGGTCGCAGGCACCTCGCTGGTCTCGCCCGTCAACCTGCCAGCCGCCACGCAGGTGTTCTGGCGCGTGCGCGCCAACAACGCCTGCGGTGCTGGCGCCAACAGCGCGGTGTTCTCGTTCACCACCGGCGTGCCAGCGCAGCCGACCCTTACCGCGCCGGCCAACGGCGCAACCGGAGTCTCGACCGCGCCGATCTTCACCTGGTCTGCGACAGCTGGCGCCAGCGGCTACGTGGTCGAGGCCTCGCTCTCGAACACCTTCGCCAGCACGCTGTTCAGTCAGGCCGCCAGCGGCACCAGCCTCGCCTCCCCGGTCACCCTGCCGGTGTCGACCCAGGTGTTCTGGCGCGTGCGCGGCACCAACGGTTTCGGCGCCGGTGCGAACAGCGCGGTGTTCTCGTTCACCACCGGCGTCGAGTACTGCCGCAGTCCCAACGTCGCGATCCCGGACAACAGTCTCACCGGGGTGTCCGACGAAGTGATCATCGCCGGGACATCGGGATCGCTCGCCAACCTCGACCTGCGGGTGGAGATCAACCACACGTTCGTGGGCGACCTGCAGCTGCGCCTGACGCGCGTGCCGGACAACCTCACGGTCAACCTGATGACCAACCCGCGTACGACGGCCAACGGCAACTGCTCCGGCAACGACATGCGCGCGAACTTCGATGATTCGGCAACCACCCCGGTGCAGACCGGCTGCAACGCCGCGGCCGCCGTGGTGCCGACGTTGAACGGGGCTTTCGCGCCGCAGGCGGCGTTGTCCGGATTCAACGGACAGACCTTGAACGGCACCTGGCGGCTGACCGTGATCGACAATGCAAGCATCGATACCGGCAACCTGCTGACCTGGTGCATGCTGCCGAACTGAGCGTACGTTCTTCGCTACCAGAGGGTCGGGTGCGCGTGCGCCCGGCCCTTGGTCTTTCGGTCAGGCGTTCTGCGGTAGCGGACAACAGCGAACAGGCAATAGTGCGCACGGAAGCGAACAGGGAAGCGAGCAAGAAGCGAACAGGGAAGCGAGCAAGTTCAGGCATCGAAGATCGAACAACGACACGCTGGTCAGTCAGCCGCCGCGCAGCCCCTCGGCGTCCAGACCCAGCGCGCGTCGCAACTCGCGTACGGCACGCTCGACCTCGTAGCGGGCGTGCCCTTCGACGGCGTCGAACGTTCGCCCATCGTCGAGCGCAATTCGCGCGCGCCAGTAGGGATCGCCATCGCCGTCGCTGGTCTCGTGCAGCGCAATCGCACGGATGCGCAGCGCGGCGATACGGTGGATACGCCGACCTAGCGGCCAGCGCTCGATCACTTCGAGAACAGGGCCATCGAGCACGGTTACCGTCAACAGCGGCCGCTTCAGTACGCGGCGCAGTCCATCGACGAGTATCACGGCGGCAAGCACCACGCCCAGCGGCACCCATTCGATGCCGGCCTGCGGCGGTGGTTCGTGCAGCCATAACCACGCTGCCACGACGAAACCGACCGCGACCAGACCGACGATGGCCCACGGAAACATCGCAGCGCGGTTGTGCAGACGGAGCATCGAAGCGATCACGCAGGCAGCTTTGTCGAGCACAGCCTAGCAGCCGCCGTCGCGATAGGCCCGACTGGCGGAGCAAGCGCTGCACAGGGCATCCCTGCCCCGCGCAGCGCCGCCGTCAGGGCTGCTTATGCAGCGAGTGCGCGGTGCGGAAAGTCGATCGGTGTCTGTAGCGCGTTGTTGGTGTAGTTGGTGAAGATGTTCAGCGCCACGTGGGCGATGATCTCCACCACCTGTCCGTCGTCGAAGCCGGCTGCGCGCACGGCGACAAGGTCGGCCTCGGTCGCTTTTCCGCGCTCGTCGACCAACTTCACCGCAAACCGCAGGGCAGCCGCGGTTCGCGCGTCGTTGGCTTGCGCGCGCTGCGCCAGTTCGAGGTCTTGCGCACTGGCGCCTGCGTTGTGACCGAGCGCGGCGTGCGCGGCGAGGCAGTACTCGCAGCCGTTGCGATTGGCCACGGCCACGGCGATCAGTTCGCCGAGCTTGGCGCCCAGCGTGCCGCCGCCGAGTGCGCCGAACGAGCCCCACATGCTGCGCAGCGCCGCAGGCGAGTTGGCGACGACCTTGAACATGTTGGGCGTGGTGCCGAATGCCTTGTCGATCTGCGCCAGGGTCGGGCGGCTGGCTTCGGGCAGCTTGTTGGTGTCGAGGTTGATGCGGGACATGGTGTGGCTCCTGTCGAGGGATTGCGGAGGGTTCGCGTGGCCGGGGCCGCGGGCGCTGCAGGAATTCCTGCAGCGGGTGGCAGTCTGTCTCCGATCTCTGTACGATTCGATACGGTTCGTACCGCATATATATCGATTCGTGCCAATGGCTACTCCGCTCGACACCGACCGGTTGTCCGCTCTGCTGGATCGCTTCCGGATCCGCGCACACATGTTCCACACCGGCGCGCTGTGCGGCCTGACGCGCTTCGAGGCGCGCGCGGGACGCGCATATCTGCATGTACTGCGTCGCGGCCACATGGATGTGACGCACAAGGCGCGCAGCGGCGCTCCGGCGCGCGTGCGCCTGCGCGAGCCGACCATGTTGTTCTATCCGCGCCCGCTCGAGCACACGTTCCACAATCCGCCGCGAGAGGGCGCGGCCTTCACCTGCGCGGAGCTCGATTTCGAAGGCGGCGCCTCGCATCCGCTGGCGCGCGCGCTGCCAGCGCTGGTGGTACTGCCATTGGCGCAGGTGCCGGGTCTGGCGGAATCGCTGGCGCTGTTGTTTGCCGAGACCGACCATGTGCGCTGCGGACGGCGCCTGCTCGCCGACCGCCTGTTCGAAGTGGTGTTGATACAACTCATGCGCTGGCTGCTCGACCATCCGGAGCGCGCCGGCATGAATCCGGGATTGATTGCAGGGCTGTCGGATCCGCGGCTTGCGCGCGCGCTCACCGCCATGCACGAAGCGCCCGGCGACAGCTGGACCTTGGAGAAAATGGCTGCGGCAGCCGGCATGTCCCGCACGCGCTTTGCGAATGCATTCCGGCAACTGGTCGGGCAAACGCCGGCTGACTATCTTGCAGACTGGCGCATGGCACTGGCCAAGGACGCGCTCAGCCGCGGGCGGCCGATCAAACTGCTCGCCAACGAACTCGGATACGCGAACCCCTCGGCGCTCTCTCGCGTGTTCGCCCAGCGCACCGGGCAATCGCCGCGCGCCTGGTCGCGTGCGGCAACTGCCAGCGAATGATTCGATGGCCCACGCGTTGCCACCGATCGTGCGATGGTGAACTCGAGATGGTGAACGAGACGGCCATGATTACCGGTATCCGTGGTGACGGCAAAGACGCCGATTGATGGCTGTCCTTGCTAGCCGTGTGCTTGCTCGCCGCTGCCTGTTAGCCGTTTCGTCCTCGTTCGCCGACCCCTCGCGCGGTGCGAGCGCGACGACATACCATGGCACCCATGGATACAGCGGGGACCGCAGGTCGTATGTCCAACCCAATCTTCGATGTACCGCTGTCGACCGAGCGCAATGCGCGCTGCTTCTGCGGCAGCGGCGAGCGATTCAAGCGCTGTTGCGGATCGAGCGATCCGCAGCGGCGCGTACCGCACGCAATCGAGCTGTTCCCTGATTTCATCGACGCGGCCACCTGTCGTCAGTGGATCGCGCAGCTCGAGCAGCAGCCGCGCGACTGGCTCGATGGCGTCGATCACGAGCGTTCCACGCCGGAACGCATCGTACGGCGGCTGGATCCCTCGCGCGTGACCGAGCGCGTCGAGCCCGGTGCGCTGCAACTTCAGTTGGACCAGCTGGTGCGACGCGCCTACACCGAATGGCTCGGTCCGCGCTGGGGCTGCCGATTCGCCTGGTTCGAAAAGCCCACCGTCCTGCGCTACAGCGTTGGCGGAAAGTACGCAGCACATGCGGATGCCGATGTCTGGAGCGCGGACACGCTGCCGCACCGAGTGCTGGATCGCGACGGCAGCGTACTTATCTATCTCAACGACGAGTTCGCCGGCGGCGAACTGGAGTTCGTGCACTTCGAGTACCGCCTGCGTCCGATACCCGGCCTGCTGGTCGCATTTCCATCCGATGAGCGCTACACGCACGCCGCCCTGCCCACCACCAGTGGCGTGCGTTACGCCATCGTGTCTTGGGCGCACGCCCACGGCCGCCCTCGCGTGCGAGCGCAGCCACCCGAGCATGCGATCCTGATCGACCGCTGAGCCCGGCTGCCACCGTGCGGGCCGCAGTCTTCCCGCAAACCGAACGACGACCTGTTCGCCAACGAACGACAGAAAGGCATACGGGACAGGCGTCAGCCTCGGTATCCGCGTAGACACGATAGCCGCCAATAGTGCGTGTCTCTGTTCGGCTCTCTCACGCCTCGCTCACACCACTCCCACGCCTCTCTCAGGGCGCTGCGCTCTTTTTTGCAGCGATGCCAACAACAGGCGGACATGTTCCTTGATCGATGCACGGGACGCAACGAAGTCTACGCTTGCTGGAGGCAATGTCGTCGCATGACTGAGTTGATTCGGCAATGGACATCGGATGGTGAGGAATGCCAACGCCGATGGCGATGACAATGACCGAGCCGGAAACGTCGTCCGATGCGAGCTTCTGCGGCACGAACGAATCTGCGTCGATTCCGTCAGCCTGCAGCTCGGCCAGGATGGCAGACGACACAGTGGTCGAATCGGGCAACATTCCGGGCGAAACTTCCTTGAATTCAAGGCCGGCACTCATGGCGAGACGATTGAAAAAGGACGCGGCCATCAGGCTCTTGACCTTGCCACGCTCACAGATGAACAGCACGGTTCGATCGGCGGCGGCCTCAGCCCGTGCTTAGGATGGAGATGCGAAAATTGCGATGGTGACCGATATCAAGAATGCGGCAACCACTGGAATCATCGGCATGGATCGAAGCTCCTGATGGCGCAGAAACGCTGCTCGACCCCAAGATCGGGTTCGTGCCAAAGAGCATTTTGAACAGCGCGTCGCACCTGTCGATCGATCTGCCTACATGAATCATCGGGGTCTTCCGATGGGTCCTCATGAGACTGCTGCCATACATGAGGTCTGGTACTTCGCTCAGCCTGCAGGAAGTCGCGCCTTGCGGAGTCCGTCACGAGTGACACAGGGCCGGGGGCGCTTTGGCGGCCCGCCGCAGGCCAGGACCGACAGCGCGCTTGAGGTGGGTGAACCCGACTCCGATTTTTGCGGTAATTGCCGCCGACCCCGTTTTCGGAATCCCGTCTTCGGACTGGTTGCACCGGCGTAGCTATTCGAACCCGTCCTCGAACAGGATGCCGTCGAACTGGCCGCGGATCTCGCCGTTCGGCGAGCTGCTCGAACTCACGCTGACGTACCATTGGCCCGCGCGCAGCTGCGCCACGTCGGTCGCCGTCACCGGAAACGGCCCCACGCTGAAGGTGCCGGCGTTGGCGCCCGAAACGGGAAGGTCTCTGATCGACGGCGCCGCGATGCCGCGCGGGGCCGGAGCATGCAAGCGAACCGCGGTACTCGTGCCGGCCAGACCCGTGTAGGAAATCGCTACGTTGATGGCGTCGCGCGCGCCATTGAGCCCGATGGTGCCGCTGCCGATTGCGGTCGACGGGTTCGGCGGTATCTGCTGGCGACCGTTGAGATTGGCCTCGATGAACAGCGGCGTGGTGGTCTGCTCGAAGCCGACGTGATCGATGCGGCGCAAGCCGGGCAGTGTGATCGGCGATACGCTGACGTCGCCGGAAAAACCGGAAACGTTGAGGAAGTCGCCCGGCACGACGCCCGGCGCTCCGCCGTCGAGCACCTGGCGCGTAACAGGCAGCAGACGCGTATTGAAGGTATCGGCGCCGGCCCCGAAATCGATCTGCAGACGCTCGACCGCATCGGCAACCAGCGGGATCATGGCGGGAATGGAGCGGGTCAGCGTAAAGCCGCCCGCCGCGCTTGCTGCGGTGTAGGTCTCCGCGCTCGAGTCGCCGCCGACGATCAGGGCATCACCCGCTTCGATCGCACCACTGTCGGTACTGCCGTTGAAGGTCACGCCGATCAAGGCGAGTGCTGCCGCAGTAGCCGTCAGGACATCGTCGCCGCCCAGGCCATTCACGGTGAGGCGGTCAAACGCCGCTTCGGGCGTGGAGATGCGCGTGGTGTGCGAGCCCTGCGTCACGTCGACCCGTGCCGCATTGGCCTGCATGCCGATCGCATCGGCGCCCGCGCTGCCGTTGAAGATCACGCTGTCGGCCTGGGCGTCGCCGCCGCCGCCTGTCGCGGCGAGCTGCAGCTCCAGCAGCAACAGGTCGGTCTGCGACAGCGCATCGAGGTTGACCGTATCCGCGCCGCCCAGCGCGTTCAGCTGCACTGTCTCGACCGAATCGTTGTCCATCACGATCGCCGCCACGTCGCGTGTCAGCCGCAGACGTGGTCCGTTGGCGGACACGGAGAAGTTCTCCGAGATGTTGGCGCCATTGAAACGCAACGTATCGTTGCCAGCCTCGCCCTCGATGGTGTCGCTGCCGTCGCCCGGATCCCACACGAACACGTCGTCGCCATCGCCCATCAGCGCCACGTCGTTGCCGCGATTGCCATCGATGGTGTCGGGATCGGCACCGCCGATGATGGTGTCGGCGCCATCACCGCCATTGAGGATGTCGCTGCCGGCACCGCCGTCGATGGTGAGCTGGTAGAGCAGCGACAGTCCATTGTTGCCTGTCACGCTATCGTTGCCGTCGAGCGTTTCGACGCGCAGCGCTTCGATGCCGGCGAGGCCACTCACGAGGGCGCCTGCTGCGGCGCTCGCGAAAGGCGCGATCGACGACAGCGTAATGGCGTCAGCGACGGGTGTGCCGCGAACTATCGCCGTGTCCGTACCTGTGCCTCCATCCAAAGCGACCGTCCATACGCCGGCGAGGCTGCTCTCGACCTGCAGCACGTCGTCGCCTGCCTGGCTGTTGAATGCCAGCGCGTCGCTTGCCGCCTCGTAGTTCACGATTTCTACGGTGACCTGCCCGTGGGTCGCCTGCACGATCCCGCCGACGACACCTACTCCCATGGTGTCGACCTCGTCGCCCGGCCCACCGAGCAAGGTCACCAGGTCGCCAGCCGCGTCACCGCCCCCGCCGCTGGCGGCCAGGTCGACGCGGATATCGGTGACCGCCGTGCCGTTGAGCGCTCCGACGTCCAAGCGGTCGATACCACCGAACAGGGCGACCTCGATGCGCGGTATCGCGACGAGGTCCATCGAGATGGCCGCTACAGTGCGGGTCAGGCGGGCATCTGCACCGACGCGGATGATCTGCACCGTCTCCCCGACATTCGAACCGTTGAACCGCAGCACGTCATTGCCGCCCTGACCGTCGATGGCGTCGCTGCCGTCGCCGGGATTCCAACGCGTCACGTCGTCGCCGCTGCCGGTCAGCACGAAATCGTTGCCGGGGCCCGCCGTGATGGTGTCGATGTCGGCGCCACCGTCGATGTTGTCGACACGATTCGAGCCGACAATGGTGTCGTTGCCGGCGCCACCGTCGATCACCGTACCGACCAGCGCCGAGAGACCTGCCGCCTGCAGATTGATGTCGTTCGCAGCGGGTCCGCCGCTGACCACGACGTTGACGACCTGGGTGCAGGCGAGCACGCCGCTGCCCGGATTGCCCGCGTTGATCAGGACGTTTCCGCCGGGACAGGTCACCACGATCGCATCGCCGCCGTCGCTGCCTATGGTGAGCGTGCCGCCTGCGAAGCTGGATGTGACGGTGGCGGAGCACGTGCCGCTGGCGGCGAGCGCAAGCAGGAAAAGCAAGCGCAGGGCTGAAGAGTGATCGCTCATGGTCGGTTCCTCAGCGGCGACAGCCTCGGACTATAGCGCCGTGGCTGTCTGCCGGCGCGCAGTCGCTGATCCGACGGGCGCGCCCACGCGGGCTCAGGCTCACCTGCGCCGAATGGCAGCTTGGGACAGGCATTGGCAGCTTGGGAGGCAGCTTGGGACAGGCATCGGCGGAAACGATGTGTGTCCCGATCTACGTTTGTCCCGATCTACGCCTTCCCGATCTACGCCAACAAGGCCGGCGTTCCCAATCGGTGATTGCTGAAATGCGTCCTGCATTTCACCCTTCGCGCCAGACTGCGGACGTGCCCATTCGCTCCGGGCGAATGGGGCGCAGCTCAATACCGTGCCTGCACTTCCACCGGTCAACGCCTGACCTGACCGTTGCCGGTTTCGGCCCTTGACTCGGTGCATCGATGAATTGCCGATCCTTGCCGAGTAGAGGAGCTTCCCCTCACCCGCAAGGGGTCGTTCATGCAATGTTCTGCCGGATTCGTAACGGCGCTTCTGCCAGCACCGGTCACCGCCCGTTACCGACCGTCGCCGCTCACAGCCTTCCGTGCGCCGAAGGCGAAGCGGGCCGGGCCTCGGCAATGCGACTCCTGCCAACAGGCTTCAGCACGCTTCGATCGACTTGCCGGTTGCCTCAATGCGGCGGCGTGTTCTGGTCGCCGCGAATGCGGAACCAGCAGTTGAAGGCGACCGTGATCCGCGTGCCATCGCCAAGAAAAGGCAGGACCTCGTGGGCGACCCAGGACGGGAACAGCACGAGCTGGCCAGCGCGCAACTGGTAGATCTTGCCGGCCAGAGAGTAGGGCGCGCGGAACTTGTTGTTGGCGGGGTCGACGAACATGTTGGCCAACTGCAGCGGATTGAGGAAATGCAGTCCGCCGGAATCCGGATTGCCGCCGTCGCCTTCGCCTGGGTCGATGCAGTACACGCCCGACCAGGATGCCATCGGATGATTGTGTACGCCGAACCAGGCGCCCTTGCGGGTAACGTGGAACCAGGTGTGGGAGTAGATTTCGAGGTCGGCCATCTCGGCCGCGCTGTATCCGGAGAGCTGCGCGATGGCGCGACTGAGCGCACTCCAGCAGAACTTGCGCAGTTGCTGCACGCACGGCTCGGGCCAGGCGAACACGGTGAACTCGCTCTCGAACAGGCCGGGGTTCACCCGCATCGAGGTCTGCGGGTTGCGATAGCGGCCGCCCTCGCCCTCGCGCGCCAGGAACAGCGCCTTGAGCTCGGCGTTGACGCCTTCGCAATTGGGCATCAGCACCTCGACAAAGGGCACGGCGAAGGCGGGGATGATCTGGAACATGGGCGCAGAATTGGACCAATGCGGTGCCGCATGATACGCGAGTGCCGCGTTCAGTCGACGCCGCGATGGAAGCGGTTGCCGACGCACCGCAACGGCCGCACCTCGCCAAGGCCAGGGTGCGGCCAGCGGCTTGCCCATGATTGCCTCCAGCCACATGCAATCCCGGGTGCGGCGGCGGTGGCCCGGTCGACTGGTTCTTTGCGAACAGCTTCGAACCGTCCAAGGGAAACACTGACAGGCGTTCTGCTGCCTGTCCTGAGCTGTCGTCCTGAGCTGTCGTCCTGAGCTGTCGTCCTGAGGTCCGTCCTGAGCTGTCCGTCCTGAGCTGTCCTGAGCTGCGTGCGCCCTGAGCTGCGCCCGACCCGAGATTCGCCCCTGCACGGGTCGCGTGCAGGGGCCTTCGACGGCCCGCGGATGTCTGTCATTCTTGACCCTGCCATGCGTGCCTGCAGCTGGGCTGCCGCAACCACGACGTCGCGAGGTTGATCCCGGCAGCGGAAACCCCGACCATCCGTGCCAAGCTGGTGCTGCCGTCGGGCGTTGCCGGAGTGTCCGACTCGATACCAGGATGCGCGCGGCCGGCCGGAATTCTGCCGCGAGCTTTCGTCTGTGCCTAACGCAGTGAGTGATGGATGCGCCTGATCGCCGAACTCAAGCGCCGCAATGTGATCCGCATGGCCGGGTTGTACCTGGTTGGCGCCTGGCTGATCGTGCAGGTTGCCGCGACCGTGCTGCCGGTTTTCGACGTGCCGGAATGGGTACTGCGGGCGATCGTGGCGCTGCTGGCACTGGGGCTCGCGCCCGCATTGGTGGTTTCGTGGCTGTTCGAGCTAACGCCCGAGGGCCTCAGGCGTGAAGACGGTAGCGCGCCCACCACTTCCGTGGCGCCGCAGACTTCCCGCCGCATGGATCGACTGATCCTGATCGGCCTGGCAGGCGTGGTTGTCCTGCTGATCGCCGAGCGCTTGACGGTTTCTGGCGCGAGCGAGACAGCAACGCAGACCGCGCAGGCGCGCGATACGGCCACAGCGCAGCCTGTCGCTCCGGTTGGTGCAGCGCCCGCGCTTGCCACGCCAACTCCCGTGCCCGCATCGAAGTCCATCGCGGTGCTCGCGTTCGCCGACCTCAGCGCCGATCGCGGCAACGAGTACTTCGCCGACGGTATCGCGGAAGAAATCCTCAACGCACTGGCGCAGGTAAAGGACCTCAAAGTCGCGGGACGCACATCGTCGTTCTACTTCAAGGGCAAGAACGAGCAGCTCGCTGTCATTGGCGGCATCCTCGGAGTGGCCCACATCCTCGTAGGCTCGGTGCGCAGGCAGGGCGATCGCGTCCGCATCACCGCGCAGCTCATCCAGGTCAAGGACGGCTTCAACCTGTGGTCGAATACCTACGACGGCGACATCCGCGACGTATTCGATCTGCAGGAATCGATCGCGCGTGCGATTACTGATGCACTGAAAGTCGTGCTCGGCAGCGGCCAGCAGGAGCGTCTGGTGCCGGTATCGACGCGAAATCCGGAGGCCTATGCCTTGTTCCTGCAGGCGACCTCGATCTTCAATCGACGCGATGGGACGCGCTTTCGACAAGGCATCGCGCAACTCGAGAAGGCGATAGCGCTCGATCCGGGATTCGCACGTGCGCATGCCCGCCTCGCAGCGCTGTACTCGATCTCCGCAGAGTATGGGCAGGTCGATTTCCTGATCGCAGAAGCTGCGACCCGCAAGCATGCGGACCTGGCGATGGGGCTCGATCCTACGCTTGCCGAGCCGCACGCGGCACTGGCCAAAGCCCTCGGCGCGCGCCGCCTGTATGCGCCCGAGCGTGAGTCGTTCGAGCGTGCGCTCGCGCTCGACGCTGCCGATGTCACCACCAATTTCTGGTTCGGCACTACGTTGTTCACCACCGGCTACCTGCAACTGGGCAATGCCAGCATCGACCGCGCCCTGGAGCGCGATCCCATGCTGCCGGCTGCCCTGCTGTGGCGCGGCATGGGCTATTCCGAAACGGGCGACCAGGACAGTGCGGAGCGGCTGCTCACGCGCGCGGCGGAGGCAGGTCTGGTGTTCGCCGACATGGGACTATCGGAAGTCGCGGATGCCCGCGGCGACAAGGTGCAGGCCGAAAGGCTGCTGGCCTCCGGTCTCAATCCGCTGTTCAGCGCGTTCGCACCCGGCACCGCGGAACTCTTCGCACAAGCTGCGTACGGGAATGCCAAGGCTGCCGCCGAGACACGGCGACGCATCGATGCGTACCTGGCGACCGGCCCCGCGGTGATCGATGGCATCGTGCCCTATGCGCTCGCGCGCATCGGCGACACCTCTCGTGCCCTGGCCCTGGCGCAGGAACACGCGCTCGCCAGTCCAATGTTCATCGCCTTGCTTTGGGGTCCATATGGTCGTGCGGCACGAACCTCGCCCGAATTCGCCGAATTCGCGCGCAAGGTCGGTCTGGCAGAGCTCTGGGACACGCAAGGTCCGCCCGACCTGTGTCGCAAGGATGCAAATGGCAACTATGTCTGCAGCTGATCGATAGCGCTGCAGATCGGGCCATGCGCTGCCAACCCAACAGGCTCTGGCGGCGAGTCGAACGTCCATCCTTGCGCACGGTGCATGCTCGCCAGCACACTGGCGTGCGGCGGCGCCGACAGACCCGCCCGCCGCACCAGCGCCTGCAATCGGAGCCCCAGCATGCACAACGAAGTCCTGCGCGCACGGATCGATGACTTGTTCAGCGCGCAATTGCAGGGCGTGCTCGCCACCCAGCAGCATGCGCAGCCCTACACCAGCCTGATGGCGTTCGCGCATACACCGGATCTGCGGCACCTGATCTTCGCGACCTACAGGGACACCCAGAAGCACGCCAACCTGCTGCTCAATTCGGCGGTGTCGTTCCTGATCGACGATCGCAGCAACGACCCGGCCGACTATCAGCATGCCGTGGCCATCTCGGTGCGCGGCTGTGCGCAGGCGATTCCCGACGACGAGCGCGCGGAGTTCCTCGCCATCTATCTGGCCAAGCACCCGACGCTGCGCGACTTCGTGACCTCCCCGGAATGTGCGCTGCTGAGCATTGCGGTCAGCTGCTATCGCGTGATCAGCCAGTTCCAGGCGGTCGAGTTGCTGACCGTTGAGAGTGGTTGAGCGGCGCAGACGAAGTCATGCACCCATGGGTGCTCTCGATCGCCAAGGATGCAGACGAGTGCAGACGAGTGCAGATGAGGACAGTAGTCGATCAGCCTTTGCTGTCGCCGACCCGTAACCGGACCGATGTCTGCCCCAATCGCCTTCTGTCGGCACATCAGGGAGTTTCGGAAGCGCTGATCAGCGCATTGCCCAGCCGGCGCACTTCGCGGGCGAGCAGATCGAAGTCCTCCAGCGTGCTGCGATGGTTCGCGATGGCGATGCGCAGGCAGTAGCGGCCGTGCAGCGTGGTGTACGAGGGCACAGCGATCCCTTGCTCGTGCAGTTGCATCAGGATCTCTTTGTTGATGCCGTCGAGCGCTTCATCGGCAACCGCGCCGGGGTTGAAGCGAAAGCACACGATGTCGAGCCCGATCGGCGCGACCAGCTCCAGATCAGGTGCAGCCTCGACGAGGCAGCCGAAGTAGTGTGCCTGATCGACATTGCGTGCGATCATGCGGCCGAAGCGCTCGAGTCCGTGCTCCTTGATCGACATCCACACCTTCAGGGCACGGAACTGCCGCGACAGCTGCAGCCCGTAGTCGCTGAACCACAGCGTTCCTGCCGCCAGTCCGCGCGTCTCGTGCGCGAGGTATTCAGGCGTCAGCGCGAACGTGCGCCGATGCGCATCCTCGTTGCGTACCAGGATGCAGCCTGCTTCAAACGGCATATGCATCCACTTGTGCAGATCGAGGGCGACCGAATCGGCGCGCTCGATGCCCGCGAGCTGCGCCTTGACGTTGTCGGCCAGCACCGCCACCGCGCCGATGGCACCATCGACATGCAACCAGAGATCTTCGCGCCGGCACAGGTCCGCCAGCGCATTCAGGTCGTCGATCGCGCCGGTATTGATGGTGCCGGCGTTGCCGACGATGCAAATCGGCAGGCAGCCGGCGTGCCGATCGGCGGCAATCATTTCTGCGACCGCGGCGAGGTCCATGGTGTAGTCGGCTGCTGCCGGCACCTTGCGCAGGCTGAGGCTGCCCATGCCCAGCAGTTCGACGGCCTTCTGGATCGAGCTGTGCGCTTCGCTGGAGGTGTAGATCATCAGACGCTTGCCGCCGGCATTCGCGCCTTGCTCGCGCACGTCGTAGCCGGCCTTCGAGTTGCGCGCCACGGCGAGGCCGACGAAGTTCGCCATCGAGCCGCCGCTGACCAGCAGACCGCTGGCGCCGCGCGGCAGTCCGATCATCTCCTTCATCCAGTTCACCACCTGGCCCTCGACCAGGTTGGCGACATGGTTACCGCCGCCGAGATTGGGGTTCATGACGGCGGCCATGAATTCGGCGAGCGCACCGAACACCGTGCCGTTGCCCATGTACCAGGCCCAGAAGCGCGGATGAATGTTGCCCATCGGAAAGGGCAGGATGGTTTCGCTGAACTCGCGATAAGCCGCATCCGCGCCGGATGGCAGCTGCGGTGCGCCCGCGTCGAAGCGCTGTGCAATCTCGTCGGGGACCGGCCGCCACACCGGGCGTTCACGCACCGTCTGCAGGTAGGTGATCGCGTCGTCCACCATGCGGTGCGCGAGCGCGCGCATCTCATCCCAGTTTTCGGGGTCCAGCGATTCCTGATTCCTGGTTTGTGTCATGAAAAACCTTGCGCCAGTGCCAGTAACGACGGACGGTAAAACGCGAGGTGCCGGCTCGCCTACGATACTTGAACGCCCTGCGGCAGCGCATAGGTACCCGCGCGGAAGTCAGGGTAGCCGATTTCGATCTGCATGCCGCCCTGGCAGCAGACCCCGCGTTGCCGTCGAGCGGCCTGGGTGTCGGACAGGCATTGGCCTGGACGACACCCCCTGCCGTGACGACCCGGGCGAACCAGGACAGGCATAACCCAGCCTCTGCTGTCGGCGACCCATCCTCGGAACGATGCCTGTCTCACTCGCCTTCCCACTCACCGCACCCGGACGATGCCTGTCCGAGTCACCGTCCGAGTCACCGGTCCCAGTCACCGGTCCCAGTCACCTGGGTCACCTTCCACGTCGCGTTGGCGTTCGTCGAAGACAAGGCGCAAACTCGCCTCCCGACCGCTGGTTGCGGCCGTATTCCGCGAGGCCGTCGCCATGCAGGGTCCCGTTGCGATCCGCGCGCTGGTTGCGTTTGGATGGCTGAATTGTGCTGGGTCGGCGATGGCTCAGGACGAGCTGTTCGTCAGCAACTCGAACAGCAACTCGGTCACCGTTTACGCCCGCACTGCCTCGGGCAACGCGGCACCGATCCGCGTACTGGCCGGCAATGCAACGGGTCTGGGCAATCCGAGCGGGATTGCGGTGGACCTGGTCAACGATGAACTGCTGGTGGTCAACAAGAGCTTGCCGTACTCGGTCACCGTCTACGCGCGCACTGCAACCGGCAATGTCGCACCACTGCGCACGCTGGTCGGCACATTGACCACGCTCGACGATCCGCGCGGAATCGCAGTCGATCCCGTGCACGGCGAGTTCGTGGTGGTCAACCGTGCGGGATTCTCGGTTACCACGTTCGCGCGCGTGGCCGACGGTAACGTCGCTCCTTTGCGCGCGCTGCGCACAACCGGCTTGAGCAATCCCTGGGGCTTGGTGCTGGACCTCGTGCATGACGAAATCGCGGTGGCCAACAATGGCGATCTGCTGTCTGTTTTCGCGCGTCTCGGCAATGGGATGGTGGCGCCATTGCGGACCATCTCCGGTTCCAACACGGGTTTCAACAATGGCCCGATCGGCATCGCGCTGGACGATGTCAGCGATGAGTGGGTCGTGACCACGCCGTTCTACGGGCCCTCGTTGCAGCCGGCGATTCTGTGGTTCGGACGGACCGCCTCGGGAAACGTCGCCGCGTTGCGCGCCATCGGCACACCGGTGTCCGGATTGGCCGGCCCCAACGGGCTGGCGGCCGATTCCCAGCGTGGGGAGGTGTACGTGCCCAACTCGACGGCAAACACTGTCGTTGTGCACACGCGCTTCGTATCAGGAGCAGTCGCCCCGGTGCGAACGCTCGGCGGAATCAACACCCAGTTGAACAACCCGCAATTCGTCGCGGTCACGAGTTCACTGTTTGCAGACGGCTTCGAGTAACGCGATCCGCCATCAGGTTCGCGAAAGGTCTGGTGCTGCCGGGCCCGTGCGAGACACGGCGAACCTCAGTCCGGGCAAAACACCGGCGCACGACGAACAGCGTCGATCGGCCTTTGCTGTCACCAATCGATACCCCGAATAGTGCTTGTCGCCCTCACCTCAGAATCCCGATTGTCACGGATCACGCGTGAAGCCAGCGGCGCTGCGGATATCGACCACCTCGGTGGCTTGGACCTCGACGACGACGGCCTTGCCAGCCGCGAGGACCAGCGCTGCGCGAGCGGTGCCCCATGAGGCATTCACCCCACCACCATCGCGACGCCACTCAGTGTTCGCTCAACGCTCTGGCCACCGCCTCAGCCACCTCGATGCCGTCGATCGCGGCCGAGTAGATCCCGCCTGCATAGCCGGCGCCTTCGCCCGCGGGATACAGGCCTCGGGTGTTGACGCTGGCAAAATCGTCGCCGCGGCGAATTCGGATGGGGGAAGACGTGCGCGTTTCCACGCCAGTCAGGACCGCGTCGGCCATGAAGAACCCAGGCAGTTTCGCATCGAGCGCGGGCAGCGCTTCGCGAATCGCGACTGCGGCGTAGTCTGGAACCGCCTGGGCCAGATCGGTGAGGGTCACGCCCGGCTGATAAGACGGTTTGACTGAGCCGAAATCCCGTGAAGTCCGGCCGGCGACAAAATCCCCGACCAACTGGCCAGGGGCGTGGTAGTTGCTTCCACCCAACTTGAACGCGACCGATTCCCAGTGGCGCTGAAAATCGATCCCGGCCAGCGGCCCGCCCGGAAAATCCTCCGGCGTGATCCCAACAACGATCCCCGCGTTGGCGTTGCGTTCGTTGCGCGAATACTGGCTCATTCCGTTGGTGACGACCCGTCCAACTTCTGATGTGGCCGCGACCACCGTGCCACCCGGGCACATGCAAAAACTGTACACCGAGCGGCCATTCTTGCAGTGATGCACCAATTTGTAGTCGGCAGCGCCCAAGCGCTCATTGCCGGCGAAGTTGCCAAAGCGGGCGCGATCAATCAACGCTTGCGGGTGTTCGATCCGAAACCCGATCGAAAACGGTTTGGCTTCGACAAAGACGCCGCGCTTGTGCAGCAACTCGAAGGTGTCGCGCGCGCTGTGGCCGATCGCCACAATCAGCGCGTCGCATTCGATTTGCGCACCCGATGCGAGCGTTACGCCGCGCACCGCGCCCGCTTCGATCAGCACATCGGTCACCTGCGACTGAAAGCGGATTTCGCCACCGAGCGCCTCGATCTTGGCGCGCATTTTTTCAATCATCGAAACCAGCCGAAAGGTGCCGATATGCGGCTTGCTCGACCACAGAATCTCGGCCGGCGCGCCAGCCTCGACAAACTCCGCCAGCACCTTGCGCCCAAGGTGACGCGGATCCTTGACTTGACTCCACAGTTTGCCGTCTGAAAACGTGCCTGCGCCACCCTCGCCAAACTGCACGTTGGACTGCGGATCGAGCACCGAGTTACGCCACAAGCCAAAGGTGTCGCGGGTGCGCTCGCGCACCTCTTTGCCGCGCTCCAGCACGATCGGCCTGAAGCCCATCTGCGCCAGAATCAGCGCGGCAAACAGCCCACACGGACCGAAACCAATCACCACGGGGCGGCTGCAAGCGGCCGTGGCCTTGCCAACGGGATGGTAGCTCTGGTCCGGCCGTGCACCGATGTTGCGCGCGCCCGCATGGCCGGCCAGCACCCGCGCCTCGTCGGCCACCTCCGCGTCTACCGTCAACACAGCCACAATCTGGGCGCGGTTGCGTGCATCGAAACCACGCCGATACATCGTCCAGCCCAGCAACTGCGCTGCATCGATGCCCAACACCCGGCAAATCTCGGGCGCCACGGACTCATCGGCGTAGTCGAGCGGAAAACGAATTTCGGTCAGCCTGATCACGCCGGGATTGTAAACACGCGCCGTGCAAGTGTGTCCAACGCCCCCAGAACCGCGGCATTCGGTCTGGGCAAGCGCGAACGAGAGAGAGCTTGCGAGGACATGCGTGACTTCGGCCGGGGGCTGCTCCTTGTTTCGGCAACCCGACCTTCGCAACCGACTGGACCATGACCGTCCAGTCGACCAAACAGGCAGCGAACGGGGACTCTCACCGGATCACGCGGCAGATCGCTACCGCGATTCCCGACGAACTGATCACCATCACGCGCATAGTACCGATTCGAATCATGGGCGACCCGGTTCGTCCCTGATCTCGAGCTTCCCGATTCGTCGGTCATTGCTGCAGCCGGGCGCAGCGAGCGCGGCGCCCGCTGCGGCGACGCGGGACGGCATCGAGTCATCCCGCGTCCGCGCTGCTCAGAACTTCCAGATACCGCCGACGTACACGCTGTCGTTGCTCGCATCCTTGCTGGGGATGTTCGATTGGCGGTCGCGGGTTTCGTAACCGAGCTCCAGCGAAAGCTGCTTGCCGATGTCCTTGGTCAGCTGCACGCCCCAGGTTCTGTTGTCGTCCTTGCGGTTGGGCACCAGGTTCTTGTGGTCGACCGAGTCGAACTTGTAGCCGACGCCCGCGGTCATGTCCCACGGCAGCCTGCGCGTGTAGGTCAACTCCCAGCCCCAGGCGTCGGTATTGCGCGTGACCTCGGTCGAGTCTTCCACCTTCGGCGCGTACTTGAACTTCAAGATGTCGTCGTCGGTGGCCTTGAAGTCTGCGCCGAGTGCCACGGTGTCGACACGCGCATCCGGCGCGGTCGGCTTGGCGATGTCCTTGTCCTGGTAGTTGTAGGTCGCGCTGAGCCCGAGGCGCTTGGAGACCTCGTAGGTGTAGCCCAGCGACACGACGAAGGTGGTGGCGAACTTGTTGCCGTCCTTGTCCAGCGCGACGTAGGACAGCGACGGCTTGAAGCCATGCTTGCTGCCCTTTGGTGCGAAATCGAAACCGGTGGTCAGGGCCCAGTTGAACTTGTCGAGGTCATCGCGCTGGTTGTGGGTGTCGCTGGCGAAGCGGATGCCGTTGTTCCACGAGGTCGTGCCATTGGCGAAGGTGTACTTGTGCCCGAGGCCGACCTTGGTGGTGAAGCGACTTTCGGAATCGACAATGGTGTCGGCGTTCGGGTCGATCAGGTCGTCGATGCCGTCGCCATCCTCGTCGATCGCATCCTCTTCCTCGATCTCGTCCTCGGACGGATCGACGTCGACAAGGTCGTCGAAGCCGTCACCTTCATCGTCTTCATCGTCGTCGGGATCGATGTCGTCCTCGTCCTCGATGCCGAACTCGGACAGTTCGGCATAGTCGAAGCGCTCCCCGGAGCCGGGCGCGACCGAAATGTTGTCGTTGCTGCGGTACTGCACCTCGACGCTGCCCTTGAACTTGTGGCCAGCCTTGGGCTTGGCTTGCTTGGCGAGGGAGTCGCCGGAGGCGAAAGCGCCCAGTGCAGCCATGGCAATGGCCGCGAAAAGTACGTTGCGTTGCATGTTTGTTCCCCATTGTCGATGCAAAGAATTTTACGCCCGCCCCCCGCCCGCCCAGCAGCGGACGGTCTTCCCCAGTGCGAGTCAACGATTCGGAGCGAAGGCTGGCGGCGGTCGCAGACCGTCGCGGTCGGACCATGGCGCCGACCGCTGCCGGTGCCCGACTTGTCCGCGGCGTCGACCCCTCGTGCCCGATCGCGGCAGACACATGCGCAGCCATCGATTCGAACAGCGGTCGATGGCATGCGAAGAATTCGCTCGCGACGCTCCCTCGATGCCACAGCAGCGGAGGCTAACATGCCCGAGAAAAGCGGTGAATGCGACAGGCATCGTTCCGAGTATGAATTGGTGACGACTCAGGCCAGTAGACACCTGTCAACCTTCGCAGTCGTTCGCTGTTGCGTGTTCGCTGCATCTGCCTGGTCTTTGCGACCCGGCCACCGACCGATCGCACCCCATCGTGCTGGCCAGCGCGACAACGCTATCCTTGGCGGCGACCTTCGAAACCCGCGAGCGCATCTCGATGAGTGGGACATTCCTGCCGACCGTAATCGTCACCGGCGCATCCTCCGGTGTGGGGCTTTACGCCGCGCAGGCGCTGGCGCGCCGCGACTGGTTCGTGGTCATGGCCTGCCGTGATCTCGACAAGGCCGCTGCCGCCGCACGCACGCTCGGCATCTCGCCGGATCGCCATGCGTTGGCGCGGATCGATCTGGGCGTGCAGGCCAGCGTGCGCGCCTTCGTCGACGCCTTTCACGCCAGCGGGCGTCCGCTGCATGCGCTGGTGAACAACGCAGCGGTCTACCTGCCGCGGCTGAAGGCTCCACGCCGCTCGCCCGAGGGCTTCGAGATCAGCGTGGCGACCAATCACTTTGGCCACTTCCTGCTCAGTCGCCTGCTCATGCCGGCGCTGCAGAAAGCCGCCAGCCCTGCCCCGCGCCTGATCACGCTGGGCACGGTAACCGCCAACTCGGAAGAGTTCGGCGGCAAGGTGCCGATCCCGGCACCGGCCGATCTGGGCGATCTGCAGGGCCTGGAGGCCGGCTTCAAGGACCCGGTGGCGATGATCGATGGCAAACCCTTCAAGCCCGGCAAGGCGTACAAGGACAGCACGCTGTGCAACATGATCATCAGCCGCGAGCTGCATCGCCGCTACCACGACAGTACCGGCATCGTGTTCAACACGCTCTATCCGGGCTGCGTCGCCGACACCGCATTGTTCCGCGACACGCCGAAGGCGTTCCAGACCATCTTCCCGTGGTTCCAGAAGAACATCACCAAGGGCTACGTGACCCAGGCGCTGGCCGGCGAGCGCGTGGCCCAGGTGGTGGCCGAGCCCGGGTTCGCCAAGTCCGGCGTGCACTGGAGCTGGGGCAACCGCCAGCGCGAAGGCCGCGAGCCCTTCGCCCAGCCGCTGTCGGCCAAGGCCAACGACAACACGCGCGCGAGCCGTCTTTGGTCGCTGAGCGAACAGTTCGTCGGATTGACGTGACTGAACTCATGGCCGCAGGCCGTTACGCGGCAATCCTCCATCCCACATCACCACGCCTCTTGATCGGATCGACAGACAGACCATGAATGCCCAGGCAATCGTTTTCGAAGCACCCGGATCGGTTTCGGTCCGCCCGCTGGAACTGCGCCCCATGGGTGCTGCCGATGTCGAAGTGGAAGTCGCTTTCACCGGCATCAGCACCGGCACCGAGCGCCTGCTGTACGACGGCACCATGCCGCCGTTCCCGGGGCTGGCCTATCCGCTGGTGCCCGGCTACGAGACCGTCGGCACCGTGGTCCGCGCCGGCCCCGATGCACACGCTGTCGCCGTCGGCGACAGCGTGTTCGTGCCAGGCTCGTATTCGTTCATCGGCGCGCACAACATCTTCGGCGGCGCCGGTGCGCGTCTGGTGGTGCCACACGATCGCGCGGTGAAGGTCGATCCCGCGCTGGGACCCAAGGCAATCCTGTTGGCGCTGGCGGCGACCTCGTACCACACGTTCTCGCTCGGCGGTCTGCGCGAACCGATCATCTATCCCGACCTGATCGTCGGCCACGGCACCATGGGCCGGCTGCTCGCGCGGCTGGTGCTCGCCGCCGGTCAGCCCGCGCCGGTGGTGTGGGAAACCCAGCAGCTGCGCCGCAGCGGCAGCCACGGCTACCCGGTGATCCATCCGGACGAGGACTCGCGCAAGGACTATCGCGCGATCTACGACGTCAGCGGCGATTCGAGCCTGCTCAACCGCCTGATCGCGCGCCTCGCCCCGGGCGGCGAAGTGGTGCTGGCCGGTTTCTACAAGCAGGAACTGAGCTTCGCCTTTGCACCGGCCTTCATGCGCGAAGCACAGATCCGGGTCGCGGCACAGTGGAAGAAAGGCGACCTGCAGGCGGTCACGGATCTCATGCACGCCGGCAGTCTGTCGCTGGATGACTTGATCACGCACACCCAGACGCCGGCCACCGCGCGCGAGGCCTATGCGCTGGCGTTCAGCGATCCGCTGTGCCTGAAGATGATCCTCGACTGGCGCGGCTGAGAGCCATTGCAGGCACCGATTCGCGCGCGGTTTCGTATCGCGCCGTCTGCCCTGTCATGCGCCGCGATGTGGTCGTCGCAGATCGCGGGCGATGCGTTGCGCTGGAACGACGCATCGAAGCTCTGCAGCCAGACAAGCAGGTCGCTAGACATGCAGGCCGTAGCGTTTGATGAATCGCGAGTACACGGTGCCGGTCGGCTTCGCATCGCGGTACCCGGGCATCAGCTCGCGCCCGCCGATCAGTCCGTAACGTTTGAGGACCTGCGTGTAGACGCTGTCCTGCGACGCTGGCCGCGAGTGTGGGGATGTCACGCCCGCAAGGCCATAGCGCTTGATGAATTGCGCGAAGGCCGAGCGCTCGCGGGGCCGTTGGCCCTGCGCTGGCGTGTTCGTGACCTGCAGAATCTCGCGCCCGATGGGGCGCTCGGATGCGGCGTTCGCCGGCGCGGCGACCGCGCCGGGATGGCGCGCGCGACGTGCTTTCTTGACCAGCAGCGGGGTGCCCAGCAGGTCGGACAGGAAACGCGTGCGTTCCTTGCGCTGCACGGGTTCAGCGATGGGCCCGAAAGAGCGCAGCAAGGTTTCGCATTCGAGCGCGCGGCCGAACGGAGCGTGCACCACCACGATCGAACGACCGGCGTCGAGTTGGGTCTCGTAGCGCGCGCCATGCGCCTTGTAGACACCTGCCCGCCAAAGCGCGGCGGCGCTGCCGGGCGTGTTCCGATCGAGCAGCTCGATGCTGCTCAATCCCCTGCCTGCTAGCGCCGCGAAGGCTGCCGTGGCGGTCGCGCTTTCGAAGATACGAACGATCGGTGTGCTCATGCTTGCTCCGCGTGCGTGGTGGGCGGATCGAGGTTGCCATGAAGCGCAGCCGGTAGGCAATCGGCTGCAGCGCGCTGCGTGGGAAGGCGATCCAGCGAGGCGATGCAGGACAGCGATTCCAGCGATCCACAGCGATCAAGGACGGGAGCGATCAAGGACAGGCATCGATTGGGCTTTGCCACTCGCCGTCCTTCGCAAACACCGTTCTGGTCACACCGAAGAGCCTTCCCCCTGATGGGTGAGGTGGGCCATTCCACGGCACTGCCGCGGACCACCGAACGCCCCCGCGAATAGCGCCGGCCGGAGGATAGGACACGGGTGGCGGGGATGCGCCGGCACAGGCTCGGCACGCCGTGCAGTTGGCTTGCTTCGTGTGACTGCGCAGCGCGTGTTCGACGGCTTGCGCAAGTCCCGTTGCCCCCACCCCAGCCCTCCCCTGTAAAGGGGGAGGGAGCAAGAGCGCGCCGTCGCGAGGGAATGGATGATGCAAAACGTTCGGCGAAAACGGCGAACAGAGAAACGGGCGAACACGGTCCACCATTGGGTTCCCCGCATCCGGCCTCCCATTCGCCCCGCCGCTTGCTCTGCCGTTGGTCGCACTCGAGCATTCGGGCTGGCGTAGACTCGCCACCTGCGCGCGCTGGATCGACGCGCGCGTACCCTACGCGGAGGCGTCATCTGCCATGCAAGAGCGTGATCTTGCGATTCCCACCCTGCCAGGTCGGTCGCTGCCGGCCACCATGGCCTTCTACGCGAAGCTCGGTTTCTCAGGGGAAATCGTCGGCGATGGCGATTCTTACCTGATCCTCACCCGCGGCGAGGTGGAGCTGCATTTCTTCGCGCATCCGGAGCTGCAGCCGGCCACCTCACACGCCGGCTGCTACATCCGGGTGGCAGACGTGACCTCGCTGCACCGCGCGTTCGTCGGCGCAGGCCTGCCGCGTCAGGGCATCCCGCGCATGGATCCGCTGGGCGACAAGCCCTGGGGCATGCGCGAGTTCGCGGTAGTGGATGCCGACGGCAACCTGCTGCGCATCGGGCAGGTGATCTGAGCGCGTGCCGCGTGCTTCTGCTGGTCTGCCGAACGGCGGACAACGCCGTGCGGCGCCGAGGCGAACAAGGGCGAACAGGGCGAACAAGGGCAGGCATCGATTCGCCTTTGCCTGCAACAACCAATACCCGGAAAGCATGAACGATGCTATGCGATTTCCACACCTTGATAGACTCGTCGCCATGCGAGTAACCAACCACCATCCAACGCTGCGCACGACGCTGGCCGGCGCTCTGCTGGTGGCCGCCTCGGCGGCGCAGTGCCAGGACGCCGCCGCGTTCCGCTTCAGTGACCTCGATCTGCGCGATCCGCACGTATTCGTCGATCTACTCGGCTGCCGAGACGCCACCGACACCGCACTGCTCGGCTTTTCGGTCAATGGCGCGCTGCAGACTCGCATCCAGACAGACACGGATGCGGATGGGCTGCTCGACCTGTCCTACGTGGTCGAGTTCCTCCCGCTCGACACCGCGCAGCCCAGCAACCTGGTTGATTTCGGGCTTGCCAACTGCACCGCCCCGCTGTCGAACACTGCGTGCACCGAGGTCCTCGTGTCGGCGCTTGCGGGCGACGCGACGATTCAGTCCAGCGCGACCTGCGCGGCACCATTGCCCGGCACGACCCGGCCCTATCTGCCCGCAATCGCCAGCGCCACCGCACCCTGCTTCGTGACGCCGGCGGGCAGCTTCAGCCTCGACCTGGGCGGCATCCCGGTCACGCTCCGGCAGGCCACGCTGGCAGCAAGTTTCGTCGGCACTCCACCTGCAAGCCTCGCCAACGGCCTGCTGCGCGGCTTCATCTCGGAGGCCGATGCCAACCTGATCATCCTGCCTGCCAGCCTGCCTCTGATCGGCGGCCGGCCGCTGTCGGCGTTACTGCCCGGCGGCACCGGCAACTGCGCGGCGTTCAGCGACAAGGACGTCCTGGATGGCGTCACCGGCTGGTGATTCTACCTCAACTTCCCTGCCGCACGCGTGCCACGACTCGACGTGTTCGCCGCAGGTTTCGCAGATGGCTTCGAGCCGCGCTGAGTCGCTGTGCTTCACGCGCGCGCGAGTCGCGCGTGCGCGCGGACCGGGAAGGTTCCCATGCCGTGCTCGATACTATGGCCGAGATCGACGAAATCATTTTCCATGCCAGCGCCGATAACCGGTGGCGCAAGGCGCGCGCCTTGGTGCCGCTCGACCGAGCGAACGAGAACAGGCATCAATCAGCGCTTGTTGTCGCCAACTCATGCCCGGAATGATGAAACGCCTGTCACGTTAAACGTCCTTGAACTTGCCCGGTTGGACGCCGCCCGGATCGGTGCCGGTCCCCTTCACCGTTCGCCGTGACAGGCGGTTGCAGCCGGTCTGTAACCAGGAACGCGTCGGGAATCGCTCGATTCGGGTGCTGTCGCAGCTGCGACCATTCCGGCGATTGACCGGCGTCAACGCCGGGCACGGATGCGCCGACCGCTGACGCGACTTGTCGCCTATTCTCGGAAAACACCCGCTGTCCCACCGCAGGAGGATTCCCCGATGACCGACAACGCCGTCCATTCCTGGCCCGGCATGGCGATCGAACTGTTCGATCACCTCACCGGACGCAATGCCGAGATCACCTACCACCTCGAGAACATGGAGGTGCACGTGCCTACCCACCTCGACGGACAGGGCAATGCGCTGACCTACGCGGTGTGGAAGTTCAACGGCGCGCTGCGCATCAGCAGCCGCGTGCCCGACGGGAAGTGAATCCCGGCGCGCGCCGCGCGCTCGACCTGCGCGGCGCCTTCGAGGCGGTCGACGACCGCGGCCGCCGCGTTGCGATCGACTTCGAAGGCGAGCAGGTCGTGGTCCGCTTCGACGGCGCCGCTGCGGCGCTGGCTGCGGCGCGCAGCGCCCGCGCCCTGCGCGCCGATGGCCTGCGTCGACTACTCGGCTCGCTGATCCGGCACGCGCCGTTGGCGCCGGACGCATTCGCCATCGACCTGTTGATCGGCGCCCGGCGCATCGGCCGCGCCGGACGCGGTGCGGCGCCGAACTGGCTGGGGCGCGCGCTCGGCGCTCCGTGGGTCGAGATCGCACCCTTCGCCCTGCTTGCCGCCGTGCTCCGACCGCGCCGCTGAACGGCGGGTGATGCTGGTCAAGATCCCGAACAAGGATCCCGAACAAGGACAAGCACCAACAATGCATCGGATCCCGAACAAGGACAAGCACCAACAATGCATCGGGATTGCCATGCTGCAAGACCATCATCACGCTGCGTGACAGGCAACTGCGGCCTGGCCGCAACCTGCAATGCATCGCGAATCGCTACGCTGGATCAGCCGATGCTGCGCAGTGCGGCTCGAATACCAGCTATCGGTACGCTGATGGGCGCACTGTGCGATGCGGTCTCACGCCTCGACGCGCCGAGGGTCAACCAGTTCGCCGCGCAGCGAGAACGGGAACAGAAATCATTGATTGCGCGCCGCACCAACGAGGCAACGCCGACTGCGATCGGTGCGGGACTCCGAGTGTCGGCCGGGGCGTCGAATGCGTGTCGCGGTTGCCGTTGCCGGTTGCTTTCGCATGGCGCAGTTTTCGATCGGCACCCGCGGCTGGGCGCACGTCGCCGACCAATCAGCCGCCTGCTGAACATGAATTCGCGGCTCGCCACCGCTTCGCGTCGCGCTTGACGCGCTGACGGCCGCGGTCTCGATCGTGGTGGCGGCCGCGCTGGCCTTTGCGATGTGGCAAGGCTAGGCTGGCGCGGCTGCGGGTTTGCCGCCCCAGCGGCACAGGGTATGCATGTTGAACCGACCGAATCTCCGATCCCGATGAACCGACTCGAACCGGCCTCGCCGCATTCCGGCGCCCCGCTGCAAGCGCTCGCTGAGCGCGAGCGCGTGGCCGCCGTGCGGGCAACGGGCCTGCTCGACGGCGACGATCCGCCGGCACTCGTCGAGTTGCCTGCGCTCGCGGCACGCGCATGTGGCATGTCGATCGCTGCGCTGGCCCTGATCGCCGATCAGCGCCAGGTGCTGATCGGTCGGGTTGGCATCGAGGCGCGCGAGCTGCCGCGCGACCATGGCTTCTGCGCCCAGGTCGTCGACCGCCTCGCACTGTTCGAGGTCGGCGACGCCCTGGAGCGGCCCGAATTGCGCGACAACCCGCTGGTGCGTGCGCCGTCTGGCATGCGCAGCTACGTTGGGGTGCCGGTGTGCACCGACGAGGGCCACTGTCTCGGCGCGTTGTTCGTCGCAGACCGCGTTCCGCGCACTCCGGATGCCAATGCCCGCGAGCTGCTGGCCGGGCTGGCGCGCGTGGCCGCGCGCACCATTGCCTTGCACACCGACGCCGAACGCTTGAGGCGCATTCGTCGCGTGCAAGAAGCCGCAGCGGCAGCACTTGGCAGGGTGGTCGACGCCGAGGCGCTGCATGTGGCCTTCGATGGATTGCTCGCCGATCTGTTGCGGATCGCCGACAGCGCCTACGGCTTCGTCGGCGAGGTGCGCCACACGCGCGAGGGCAAGCCCTACCTCAAGACGCATGCGATCACGAACATCGCCTGGAACGACGAGACGCGGGCGCTGTACGAGCGCGAAGCGGCGACCGGGATGGAGTTCCACCGCCTCGACACGTTGTTCGGACACACGATGACCTCGCAGGCAGCGGTCTATGCCAACGACCCGGCCAACGACCCGCGCCGCGGCGGACTGCCGCCAGGGCATCCGCCGCTCGATGCCTTCGTCGGCCTGCCGATCCACTCGCGCGGGAAAATGGTCGGCATGATCGGTCTGGCCAATCGGCCGGACGGCTACACGCCGGGCCTGGCAGCGGAACTCGAACCACTGCTGGCCTCGATCGCCAGCATCATCGAGGCCGCGCGCACCGAGCGCGAGCGACGGATCGCGACCGAGGAACTCGCGCGACAGCGTGCGGCGACGCGAGAGCGCGAGCAACGCTTCCGTGCGGCGCTGGAATCGCTCGAGCACGTCGCGGTGCAGTCGTACGGCGCCGATGGCCGGATCAAGTTCTGGAATCGCGCCAGTGAGACGCTGTACGGCGTCCCGGCGCAAAAGGCGCTGGGCAGCGACGTGGTCGAGCTGCTGTTCGCGCCACACGAGCGCGACGAGGAACGCGCAACAATGGCCAGCATCGCGGCCTCCGGAGACGTCCCGGCGGCGGGCGAGGTCACGCTCACGCGCACCGACGGCGGCCAGGTGACGGTGTACGCGGCTCGCGTGCTGGTCCCCTACACCGACGGGCCGCCCGAAATCTTCTGCTTCGATGTCGACGTCACCGCGCGCAAGGCCGCCGAGGACGCGCAGCGTGCCAGCGAAGAACGGCTGCGCGAGATCGCCGACAGTATTCCCGGCGCGATCTTCCGCTACATCATCCACCCCGACGGGAGCGACAGCCTCGCGTACATGAGCCGCGGCTCCGCAGACATCTGGGAGATCGATGCGGCAAGCCTGATGGACGACCCGACGCCGCTGTGGGCGATGGTGCTGCCGGAAGACCTGCCGGCGATGCGCGACTCGGTGGGCGACAGCGCCCGCACGCTGACGCACTGGCGGCATCAGTGGCGGATCCGCACGCCGTCGGGAAAGCTCAAGTCGGTGGTCGGCAGCGGCGCGCCGGTGCGCACCGCGGACGGCGACATCGTATGGAACAGCTTCCTGTTCGACCGCTCGCCGCAGGCCGCCGCCGAGACGGCGCTCGCGCAGTCCGAAGCACGCTACCGCGCGATCGCCGAGAACATCCCCGGTGCGATTTTCCGCTACCTGCTGCATCCGGACAACCGCCACTCGGTGGAATTCATCTCGCGCGGCGCGCAGGCGATCTGGGAACGCCAGCCGGCGGCGATCGAGACCGACGCGCAGCTGCTGTTCCGTGCCATCGCCCCCGAGGACCGCGACGGATTCCGCGACTCGCTGCTGGAAAGCGCGCGCACGCTTGGCCTCTGGCAGCACCGCTGGCGCATCGTCACCCCGTCGGGGGGCCAGAAGTGGCTGCAGGGCAGCGCCCAGCCGGTGCGCCGCGAAGACGGCAACGTCGCCTGGGACGGCTACGTTTTCGACGTCACCGAGCGGCGCGAGGCGGAGGCGGCGCTCGCCCTGTCGGAAGCGCGCCTGCGCGTGCTGATGGAGTCCGCGCCCGAGGCGATCGTGGTGTTCGACGTCGAGGCCGGCCAGTTCGTCGACTTCAACAGCAAGGCGTGCGTGCTGTTCGGGGTCGACGCGGAGCGACTGCGCAGCCTCGACCCGGCGACAGTGAGCCCGCCGTTGCAGCCGGATGGTCGTCCCTCGGCCAGCGCGACCGTGGCTTACCTGCAGCGTGCGGTAGCCGGGGAGGAGCCCGTCTTCGAATGGCTGCACCAGCGCGCCGACGGCACGCCAGTGCCCTGCGAGATCCACCTCGTGCGGATTCCCGACCCGCGGCGCGTGCTGGTGCGCGGCAGCCTGGTGGACATCACCGCGCGCAAGGCCGCCGAGCGGGCGCTCGCGCAGACCGAGGCGAGGCTTGGACTGATCGTGCAGAACATGCTCGACGGCTTCTTCGTCCTCGATCAGGACTGGCGGGTACTGGAAGTCAACGCCGCCGCGGCGCGCTCCATGGACGCCCGTGCGGACGAGCTCGTCGGCCAGGACCTGCGCAAGGTGTTCCCCGGCGTCGAGGTGCGCACGTTCGGCCTCGCATACGCCAGCGTGCTCAGTGGTGGTCCATCGCTCACGGTGTCCGACTTCCACCCGCTCCTCAAGCGCTGGTACGAGGCGCGCGTGCAGCCGGCCGGCAGCGGCATCGCCGTGTTCTTCAGCGACATCACCGAACGCAAGCAGGCGGAGTCCGCACTGCGCGACAGCGAGCGCCGATTCCGTTCGCTGGTCGAGGATATCGGCACCATCGCCGTGCAGGGCTACGACAGCGAGCGCCGCATCGTGTTCTGGAACAGTGGCAGCGAGAAGCTCTACGGCTGGCCCGCAGCCGAGGTGATGGGACGACGGCTCGAAGACACCATCATTCCCATCCCGATGCGGGCGGCGGTGGTCGATATCCATACGCACTGGCTCGCCGAAGGGCGGATCGACAACCCGTCGGAAGAACTGGTGCTGGTCGACCGGCATGGCCTGCCCGTGCCGGTGTATTCGAGCCACATCATGCAGGAGCAGCCCAACGGCGAGCTCGTGTTGTATTGCCTCGACGTCGACCTGCGCGACCTGCGCCGCTCCGAAGAAGCGCTGCAGCAGGCCAACGCGGCGCTGCGCCAGCGCAACGCCGAGCTGCAGCAGTTCGTGATGATCGCCTCGCACGACCTGCAGGAACCGCTGCGCAAGGTGCAGACCTTTGCCGATCGCCTGCAGGGCTCGCTGGGCGAGCGCCTGCGGGCGGACGAGGCCGACTATGTCGCGCGCCTGATCGGCGCGGCCGCGCGCATGCGCGCGCTGATCCAGGACCTGCTCGATTACTCGGCGGTGTCGTTCGCCAACCCGCAGCGCGCGCGCGTCGACCTCGACGAGGTACTCGACGAGGTACTCGACGACCTCGAGCAGGCGATCGCAGCCAGCGGCGCGGTGGTTCGCAGGGCGCCGCTGGGCGTGATCGACGCCGACCCGGTGCAGATGCGCCAGCTGCTGCAGAACCTGGTCGGCAACGCGCTCAAGTACCGCGACCCGGCGCGCAGCCCGGAGATCGCGATCGACGGCGCCGCAGAGATGGACGGCGACGACAGATTGCTGCGGATCACCATCGCCGACAACGGAATCGGTTTCGACGCGGCGTACCGCGAGCGGATCTTCACGCCGTTCCAGCGACTGCACGCGCGCACCGAATACTCCGGCACCGGGATCGGGCTGGCGATCGTCCGCCGCATCGTCGACCAGCACGGCGGGCGCATCGAGGCGCATGGCAATCCCGGCGTGGGGGCAAGCTTCATCGTCCATCTTCCGTGCAGTGCTTGATCTGAACCGGCTGATCAGCGTCAAGCCGCGGTGAAGAGCGCAGCGGGTTGCCAGCTGTGGCCGACGGGGCCATGATCGGATTCAGGGGCCGCGACGCAGTTCGCGGGATGTGCGCCGAAGCGGCGCTTCCATGCGAGCAATTCAATGTCTTCGATACGCAAGCCGCGCACGATCCTGATCGCGGAAGACGACGCCGACGACTGCGTGCTGGTGCAAGACGCGTTCCGCGAGGCGGGCATCGACAGTTGCCTCGATTTCGTCGGCGACGGCAACCAGTTGCTCGACTATTTGCGCCGCCGCGCGGATGACAACGGCGAAAGAGCGGACCCTGCCTTCGTGCTGCTCGATCTCAACATGCCCAACAAGGACGGCCGCGAGGCGCTGGCAGAAATCCGCGCCGACCCGGCCCTGCGCCACCTGCCGATCGTTGTCTACAGCACCTCGGCGCACCCGCGCGACGTGTTGGGCAGCTATCAGGCAGGCGCGAACTCCTACATCGTCAAGCCCTCGTCCTACACCGAAATCGCGCGGGTAGCGCGCGAGCTGGCGAGCTACTGGCTGTCCACCGTGCGGCTGCCGCCCGCGCCCGAGGGTCCGCGGGCCTGAGCGCCCCTGCCCGGGTTCGCTCGCGAACCCGGGCATCGTTCGGATCGCCGCCGCGAAACTTCTTGCATCGATCTCGACGACAAGATCGCGGTCCGCGAAGCCACGTTCGTGCTGTCGCCCGTCATCGAGGGCAACCTCGCGTTGACCGGCGATCCCGTGACCCTTCTACCCGCCCTGAGGGAGCTTCATCGCCAACGCAACGCCGACAACGCGGCGATTGCGCGTCGCGAGCAAGAACTGACTCGCCTGCGCTCAATCGTCGCGGCGACGCGACCCGGGAGCAGCTAGCTCGCGTCGCGGGCGTGCGGGTCATGGTTGTCCTGTATCTCCCGACGTCGTCCGGCGCAGCGTTGCCGTGTGCGTCATGGCGTTCGCGCGTTCGCGTCGAACAACGCGCTACCGCAGCGCGGGCAGCTAGCCCGATCGTCGGCGCCCGACGTGGGTAGGTCAACCAATGGCGCGTTGCAGCCGACGCAGGTCAGACCCAACCAACGCGGGCCAAACCGCTTCCAGCCGCGCACCGCCATCAGCATCCATGCGAGCGGCACCACGATCAGCAGCGCGACCATCAAATGCTTGTGGTCCTGCATCAGTGGCTTGAGCCACCGCGTATGGACCGCGAGATAGACCGCGAGCAGCGGCAGCACACCGATCGCAAGGGCGAAGTGCTGGCTGCGCTCGTAGGTGCGTAGTCTGCGGATCAGCTCGGCGCGCGTCATGCGGGGAGGTTAGCGCAATCGGACTTGCGGACTCGCGTTCATGTCGCGCGAGCGCAGAGCGCGGCGGAATCAGCGACAGCGAGCAATCGCGGACCAGCAACCCGGGGCAGTGCGGGGAAACTGCTTCGAAGGCTGATTGCTGCGCTGGCCGGTCGCAGCTTCTGCTTCCTGCGTTCACGATCCAGGCGGTGGCGGGAGCCGCCGCACGATGATGTTGCGGGCCAATGCCTGAACGGGCAGCAGCAATCCGGCCAGCACCACGATCGGCAATGCACCGCTCCAGCCGGTTGCCAGCAAACCGAAGAACAGCGCAGCGACGACGATCGCAACCAGCGGCAGCCACAGCGCGACGCGCCGCTCGAGCAACAGCCCCGGCCACGACTCGCCGGCGGCAAGCCACAGCGGCACCATCGCGGTCAGCACCGGCAGCAGCGGTGCGAGGAACTCCTGTGGCAAGGCATCGGGATTGCGGAACAGTTGCATCTGCGGCAGCAGCACGCAGACGATCGCGGCGAGCAGCAACACCCGGCGGCGCGCGAGGCGCGGATTCGGCGACAGGCGCTGCATGGCCGCGCCGAGCAGCGGCACCGCGACGGCCGCAGCGAGACTTACTTCGGCCATGGCGACCACTGCGGGGCGCCACGACTCCGGCACCAGCGCGGGCATCAGGCCCGCGCTCAAATAGCCCGCACCAAGCGGGAAGTCGAGCAGTGCGACGAACCGTGGCCGCGACGGTGCGCTCATGCCGGCCGGTAGATCTCCGCCCCTTGCGCGCGGAATTCCGCGGCCTTCTCCGCCATGCCTTGCTCCAGCGCGGCCTGCTCATCGACACCCAGCGACTCGGCGTACTCGCGCACGTCCTGGGTGATCTTCATCGAGCAGAAATTCGGGCCGCACATCGAGCAGAAGTGCGCGGTCTTGTGCGCGTCCTTGGGCAGGGTCTCGTCGTGGAACTCCTGCGCCTTCTCCGGATCGAGGCCGAGGTTGAACTGATCGGCCCAGCGGAACTCGAAACGTGCCTTGCTCAGCGCATCATCGCGCGCCTGCGCACCGGGATGGCCCTTGGCCAGATCGGCCGCGTGTGCGGCGATCTTGTAGGCGATGATGCCGTCGCGCACGTCCTGCTTGTTGGGCAGGCCGAGGTGTTCCTTCGGCGTCACATAGCACAGCATCGCGGTTCCGAACCAGCCGATCATCGCCGCACCGATCGCACTGGTGATGTGGTCGTAGCCGGGCGCGATGTCGGTGGTCAGCGGGCCGAGGGTGTAGAACGGCGCCTCGCCGCAAACTTCAAGTTGCTTGTCCATGTTCTCCTTGATCAGGTGCATCGGCACGTGACCGGGGCCCTCGATCATGGTCTGCACGTCGTGCTTCCACGCGATCTTGGTCAGCTCGCCGAGCGTCTCCAACTCACCGAACTGCGCGGCATCGTTGGCATCCGCAATGCAGCCGGGACGCAGGCCGTCGCCGAGCGAAAAACTCACGTCATAGGCCTGCATGATTTCGCAGATGTCCTCGAAGTGCGTGTAGAGGAAACTCTCCTTGTGATGCGCGAGGCACCACTTGGCCATGATCGAGCCACCGCGGCTGACGATGCCGGTGACGCGTTTCGCAGTCAGCGGGATGTAGCGCAGCAGCACGCCGGCGTGGATGGTGAAGTAATCCACGCCCTGCTCGGCCTGCTCGATCAGGGTGTCGCGGAACAGTTCCCAGGTCAGCTCCTCGGCGCGGCCGTCGACCTTCTCCAGCGCCTGGTAGATCGGCACCGTGCCGATCGGCACCGGCGAATTTCGGATGATCCACTCGCGGGTCTCGTGGATGTGCTTGCCGGTGGACAAGTCCATCACCGTGTCGCCGCCCCAGCGGATCGACCACACCATCTTCTCGACTTCCTCGGCGATCGAACTGGTGACCGCCGAATTGCCGATATTCGCGTTGATCTTCACCCGGAAGTTGCGGCCGATGATCATCGGCTCGGACTCGGGATGGTTGATGTTGGCCGGGATTATCGCGCGGCCACGGGCGACCTCGTCGCGCACAAACTCGGGCGTGATCAGACGCGGAATGCTCGCGCCGAAAGTTTCGCCTGCATGCCGGCGCCCCTTGGTCGCGTGCTGCAATTCATCGATCCGCGCATTCTCGCGGATCGCAATGTATTCCATCTCCGGCGTGATGATGCCGCGCCGTGCGTAGTGCATCTGGCTCACATTGGCGCCGGCAAGTGCGCGCCGCGGATGGCGGGTGCCCGGAAAGCGCACCGGGTCCAGGCGCGGATCGACCAGCCGCTGATGGCCGAAGCGCGAACTCAATCCGGACAGCATCTCGGAATCGCCGCGCTCTGCGATCCATGCCGCGCGCAGCGGCGCCAAGCCCGCGACCAGATCGATCGCGACTTCGGGATCGGTGTACGGCCCGGAAGTGTCGTAGACGCTGAACGGCGGATTGCGCTCGGCGCCGTACACCTTCGGCGTATCCGACAGCACCACCTCGCGCATCGGCACGCGCAGATCGGCGCGACTACCGAGCGCATGCGCCTTGCGCGAGCCGGGAATCGGCCGCACCACTTCGGCCGACAGCTCGGCGGTGCGCTGGATCAGATCGGAAGGCAGGGCATTCATGGGCAGCTCCTCTTCATCGCGGATGCGGAATGAAGCGGAGGCTCGCGCAGCGCCACAGGCGCCGCGTCGAAGCTTCCCTACGCCGGTATGAACCGGATCAGGTT
>JBBRFN010000008.1:0-40806 GCA_038224265.1 Lysobacterales bacterium | reverse complement strand
GAGCAGCGCGGCCATCGCGCCGTGTTCGCCCAGTCCGGTCGCCAGCGCGGCCAGGCGCGGACTGTCGACTGCGGCCAGACTGCAACGGATTTGCGGCAGTGCCTGCAGCGCATCGCGCAGCGTCGACAGATCGCGCGGGCGCGCCGAGCGCAGGGCCACGCGAGCCAGGATCCGCTCCACATCGCCCAGGCGCTGGAACTGCGCATGCAGATCGGCCACCGCACCGGCGGCCAGCAATGCGCCGATCGCCTGCGAGCGCTCGGCCACCACCCGCCGCTGACGCAGCGGGCGGTTGAGCATGCGTCGCAACAGGCGGCTGCCCATCGGCGTGACCGCACGGTCGATGATGCCGGCGAGCGTCGCGCGATGATCGCCCGAGGCGTGGCTGTCGATCTCCAGATTGCGCCGGGTGACTGCATCCATCGCCACGCTGTCGCCGGCGGTTTCGGTACTCAAACCTGCCAGGTGGGGCAGGGCGTTGCGCTGGGTATCCTTCAGGTACTGCAGCAAGGCGCCTGCCGCAGCGATCGAAAGACTATCGGCCGCGACGCCGAAGCCGAGCAGATCATGGGTGCCGAAGAACGCGGTGAGCGAACGTAGCGCGCTGTCGGCCTCGAAGTGCCACGGCGGTCGGCGACGCACACCGCCGAGGCCTTCCAGCGCGGCGACGGGGCCGAGATCCTCGGCTACCAGCGTTTCGGCGGGGCGCAGGCGCGCAAGTTCCGCCGCCAGCGCCGATTCGTCATCGGCCTCCGACAGCACGAAGCGCCCGCTGGTGACATCGACCCACGCCAGGCCGAAGCGCTGGGCACGGCGCACCAGCGCCAGCAGCAGATTGTCGCGGCGTTCTTCCAGCAGCGATTCTTCGGTGACCGTGCCGGGCGTCACGATGCGCACGATCCTGCGCTCGACCAGCCCCTTGGCCGCAGCCGGATCGCCGATCTGCTCGCAGATCGCGACCGATTCGCCCAGGCGCAGCAGGCGTGCCAGATACACGTCCAGTTGGTGCTGCGGCACGCCGGCCATCGGGATCGGTGCGCCCGCCGACTGCCCGCGCTGGGTCAGCGTAATGTCCAGCAGACGCGCGGCTTTGCGCGCGTCGTCGTAGAACAGCTCGTAGAAATCGCCCATCCGGAACAGCATCAGGGTGTCCGGCACCTCGGCCTTGGCGCGCAGGAATTGCCGCATCAAGGGGGTATGCTCGGCAAGCGGGTCGTTGGAATGATTCATCTGGACGCCGCGCGTGCGCTGGGCTAAAAGGTCCGGCTTTATAGGATGCACTGCAGATATGCTCAAGCCCGATGTGCCTGACGACGCACAATTGCACGAACTGGCTGAAGATGTCGGCGCGCGGCTGTCGCGCAGCGGACAGACTCTGGTCACCGCCGAGTCCTGCACCGGCGGCTGGATCGCGAAGACCATCACCGACATCCCCGGTTGCTCGGGCTGGTTCGACAGTGGCCTGGCCGCCTACAGCTATGAGGCCAAGCAGGCGCTGCTCGGCGTGCGCGCGGAAACCCTGATCCGGCACGGTGCGGTCAGTGAGGAAACCGTGCTCGAGATGGTATCCGGTGCGCTGATCCACTCCGGCGCTGGCGTCGCGGTGGCCGTGACCGGGATCGCCGGCCCCAGCGGTGGCACCCCGGACAAGCCGCTGGGCACGGTCTGGATCGCCTGGAAGCGGCGTGGCGGCTATCCGAGCATGCAGCGCTTCCAGTTCGACGGCGACCGCGATGCAGTGCGCCGCAGCACGGTGGCGGCCGCCCTGCACGGTCTTCAGAAAATTCTTACATCCTGACGCGGCGATTTCCTCTGGCCGGGCAGGCCGGGTGTGGGATAATTCTCCTGCATCGCACGCGCTGAGACGGCCGCAGCCGATAAGTGCGGCCCCGCCAATCAATCCCTTCGAGGAATCTCTATGGACGACAACAAGCGCCGCGCCCTTTCTTCCGCCCTGACCCAGATCGAAAAGCAGTTCGGCAAGGGCACCGTGATGCGCATGGGCGACAAGGTCAACGAAGCCATCGAGGTGATCTCGACCGGCTCGCTGGGCCTCGATATCGCGCTCGGCATCGGCGGCCTGCCGCGCGGCCGCGTGGTCGAGATCTACGGCCCGGAATCTTCCGGCAAGACCACCCTGACCCTGCAGGTGATCGCCAACTGCCAGCGCAATGGCGGCACCGCGGCATTCGTCGATGCCGAGCACGCACTCGATCCGACCTATGCCGAAAAGCTCGGCGTCAAGGTCGACGACCTGCTGGTATCGCAACCGGACACCGGCGAGCAGGGCCTGGAGATCACCGACATGCTGGTGCGCTCCGGTGCAGTCGATCTGGTGGTGGTCGACTCGGTCGCAGCCCTCACGCCGAAGGCTGAAATCGAGGGCGAAATGGGCGACAGCCATGTCGGCCTGCATGCGCGCCTGATGAGCCAGGCCCTGCGCAAGCTGACCGCCAACATCAAGAAGTCGAACTGCACGGTCATCTTCATCAACCAGATCCGGATGAAGATCGGCGTCATGTTCGGCAGTCCCGAGACCACCACCGGCGGCAACGCGCTGAAGTTCTACGCATCGGTGCGCCTGGACATCCGCCGCATCGGCTCGGTCAAGCGTGGCGACGAGGTGATCGGCTCGGAGACGCGGGTCAAGGTCGTCAAGAACAAGCTTGCACCGCCGTTCCGGGTCGCCGACTTCGAGATCCTGTATGGCGAGGGCGCCTCGCGCGAGGGCGAGATCATAGAACTGGGCGTGCTGCACAACCTGGTCGAGAAGTCCGGCTCCTGGTACAGCTACTCCGGCGATCGCATCGGGCAGGGCAAGGACAATACCCGCCTGTTCCTGAAGGAACACCCCGAGATCACGCGCGAGCTCGAGGACAAGATTCGCGCCAAGCGGGACAATTCACAGGTCGGTGCGGCTCCGGTTGCCGAGGCCGAGGAAGCGTGAGCCGGATGCGCCGGAAGGACTCCGGCGCCGATCCGCCCGGTGCGCGCGATACCGCGCTCGGGATGCTGTCGCGGCGCGAGCACTCCCGCCGCGACCGCAAGCGCAAACTGACCTCGCGCGGCATCGACGCGGAGGCTGCAGACGACGCCCTCGCGCCGTTGCAGCGCGCCCGGTCCCAGAGCGACGAGCGCTTTGCCGAAGCGCTGGTGCGCCATCGGGCGGGCTCCGGCTACGGGCCGCGCCACATCCTGTCCGAACTGGGCAGCCACGGCATCGCTGCGGCCACGGTGCGCCCGCTGCTGGACGAACATGATTGGGATGCCATCGCGCAAACCCTGGTGCTGCGCAAGAAGTCCTCTGGAGTCGATCCGGAAACCCTGCGCCGCAGGCTATTGGGCATGTTGCAGCGGCGCGGCTTCGATGGCGACAGCGTGCGGCGCGCGATGGCCGCGCTGAAGGCGCGGCCGGCGGCGGACGACGAGTAAGGGCACGATCCGCCGCAACCAACTGGTGCACTGCAGCGCGGAGCGCACAATCGGGATATCCTTGACGGTTCATCCCCAAGGTCCCGCGTCATGAAGTCCAGCGCCCAGATCCGCCAGACCTTCCTCGAGTTCTTCCGCTCCAAGGGCCACGCGGTGATCGCGTCGAGTCCGCTGGTGCCGGGCAACGACGCCACCCTGCTGTTCACCAACGCGGGCATGGTGCAGTTCAAGGACGTATTCCTCGGCGGCGACAAGCGCTCGTACAAGCGCGCGACGTCCTCGCAGCGCTGCGTGCGTGCCGGCGGCAAGCACAACGACCTCGATCAGGTCGGCTACACCGCGCGCCACCACACCTTCTTCGAGATGCTGGGCAATTTCAGCTTCGGCGACTACTTCAAGCGCGATGCGATCCGCTATGCGTGGGAGCTGCTGACCGAGGTCTACGGACTGCCGGCAGAACGGCTGTGGGTGACCGTCTATCACACCGACGACGAGGCCTACGCGATCTGGAACACCGAGGTCGGCGTACCGGCCGAGCGCATCGTGCGCATCGGCGACAACAAGGGCGCGCCCTACGCCTCCGACAACTTCTGGCAGATGGCCGACACCGGCCCTTGCGGTCCGTGCACCGAGATCTTCTTCGACCACGGCGCCGAGATTGCCGGCGGCCCGCCGGGCTCGCCGAACGAGGATGGCGACCGCTACATCGAGATCTGGAACCTGGTCTTCATGCAGTTCGATCGTGCCGCCGACGGCACGCTCAATCCGCTGCCAGCACCGTGCGTGGATACCGGCATGGGCCTGGAGCGGCTCGCCGCGGTCCTGCAGCACGTGCACTCGAACTACGAGATCGACCTGTTCCAGGCCCTGATCCGCACCGCCGCACAACTTACCGGCACCGTTGATCTGGGCGACAAATCGCTGCGCGTGATCGCCGACCATATTCGCGCGTGTGCGTTCCTGATCGTCGACGGCGTGCTGCCCTCCAACGAGGGGCGCGGCTACGTGCTGCGCCGGATCATCCGCCGCGCATTGCGCCATGGCTGGATGCTCGGCACCAAGGGCCTGTTCTTCCATCGCATGGTCGCGCCGCTGGTCGAACAGATGGGCGAGGCCTACCCCGAGCTCGCAGCCAAGCAGGCGCTGGTCGAGTCCGCACTGCACGCCGAGGAAGAGCGCTTCGCCGAAACCCTCGATCAGGGCATGAAGGTCTTCGCCGAAGTCGCTGCACGCAGTCAGTCGCTGATTTCCGGCGACGATGTGTTCCGGCTCTACGACACCTATGGTTTTCCAGTCGACCTGACCGCCGACGTCGCGCGCGAGCGCGGACTGGCGATCGACAGCGAAGGCTTCGAGCGCGCAATGGATGCGCAGCGAACCCGTGCGCGCGCGGCGTCGCAGTTCGGCGCTGCAGCCAGCCTGTCGAGCGAGGTGATCCAGGCGACGCCACCGACCATTTTCGAGGGCTACGGCGCGCTGGCGTTCGACACCGCGCGGGTACTGGCCATCGTGCGTGACGGTCAACCGCTGTCAGCACTCGCCGACGGCGAGTTCGGTATCGTGGTGCTCGACCGCACGCCGTTCTACGCCGAGTCCGGCGGCCAGGTCGGCGATACCGGCATGCTCTCGACGCCAGCCGGGCATTTCACGGTAGACGACACGCAGAAGCTGGCCGGCGTATTCCACGGGCATGTCGGTAGCTGGCGCGGAGCGCGGCTGGCAGTGGGCGACAGCGTGCGTGCGATGGTCGATCAGCCGCGCCGCGCCGCCATCGTGCTCAACCATTCCGCCACCCATCTCCTGCATGCCGCGCTCCGCCAGGTGCTGGGCGATCACGTGCAGCAGAAGGGCAGTCTGGTCGCACCCGACCGTCTGCGCTTCGACTTCGCGCATTTCCAGCCGCTCAGCGGCGATGAGCTTGCACGCATCGAGGCGCTGGTGAATGCCGAGGTGCGCGCGAACGCACAGGCCGAGGCCCGCGAGATGGCCTTCCAGGAGGCGATCGACACCGGCGCGATGGCGCTGTTCGGCGAAAAGTACGGCGAGCGCGTGCGCGTGCTGCGGATGGGCGATTTCTCGACCGAGCTGTGCGGCGGCACCCATGTCGGCCGCACCGGCGACATCGGCGTGTTCAAGATCGTCGCCGAGTCGGGCGTGGCTTCCGGGGTTCGCCGCATCGAAGCGGTGACCGGCGCGAACGCGCTCGACTACCTCGGCGGGCGCGAGCACACACTGGGCGAGGTGGGTCGCTTGCTGGGCGCCCCGGTTCCCGAAGTGGTCGAGCGGCTGCGCGCGCTGTTCGAGCGCCAGAAGCTGCTCGAGCGTGAACTCGAATCGCTCAAGGCACGCGCGGCGAATGCCGCGCTCGATGCGTTGATCGCCAAGGCGCCGGAGGTTGGCGGCATTCGGGTGGTCGCCGCACGCATCGACGGCCTCGACCCCAAGGCCCTGCGCGAGGGCGTCGACACGGTCAAGCAGAAGCTGCCGGACGCGGTGATCCTGCTGGCCACCGGCAGTGCCGGAAAAGTGTCGCTGGTCGCCGGCGTGGCCGGGAAGGCGCAGGGCAAGGTCAAGGCGGGCGAATTGTTGGCACATGTGGCCACACAGATCGGCGGCAAGGGCGGCGGCAGGCCGGACCTCGCGCAGGGCGGCGGCGACGACTCCAGCCAGGTCGCACCGGCTATCGCCGGGGTGTTCGATTGGGTGGCGAGCCGGCTGCACTAAGCCCCACGGGCGCTTCGGCTCGGTTGCGCGGGGCACCGGGCGCGAGAGTCTTCGCACCGGGCACAGCTTGCTCAGGTCTCGGGCGGTCCTGAGCCACACGTTCGCGCAGCGCGAATCGTGTTCATGGCACGTCCCATGCTGGTAGGGGGAAAAAAAATGGTGAAATTTTCGTGCTAGACAAAAGTCCGTACCAATTTCGTTGCACCGAGCGGCGCGACGGGACTACCATTCGATTTTGGTCACGAGCGCTCGCAAGGGATGTTCGGAGCGCTGGTCAGGTCGGCGCGCTGAGCTGCACTACGGTGCAATCACTTGCCGGGCTTCAGAGCCGATTCCACGAGGAACCATAAGAAATGCTCATTCTGACCCGCCGGGTTGGCGAAACTCTCATGATTGGCGACAACGTCACGGTCACTGTGCTTGGCGTGAAAGGCAACCAGGTCCGGATCGGGATCAACGCCCCGAAAGACCTCTCGGTACACCGCGAGGAGATCTACCAGCGGATCAAGCGCGAGCAGGAAGCGGGCATCGCCCCACGCGAGCCATCGGGCGCCGACTGATCATCGGCGTTTACGGCCTGCGCGTCAGGCGCTATCCTGATCGTCTAGTGCCGCTGGCGGGCTTCGGCACCGGCGGCGACGTGTGCGGACGATCAAGGACGCCGACCGGGAGGCGCACCAGGGATGGGTCAGGTGCAAAACAGCAGTCGAATAACGGAGAGATGCCCGAGTGGTCGAACGCGGGACTTGTCGCGCCACTGGCGCGACCCGCGTGAGGGGGAGGCAGGACGCCGACCGGGAGGCGCACCAGGGATGGGTCAGGTGCAAAACAGCAGTCGAATAACGGAGAGATGCCCGAGTGGCCGAAGGGGCTCCCCTGCTAAGGGAGTATAGGGTTAAAAGCTCTATCGAGGGTTCGAATCCCTCTCTCTCCGCCAGCTGCTGCAAGAAGGGGCCGAAAGGCTCCTTTGTCGTTTCTGATGGGGCAGCGTCGGTTCAGGGCAGGGGCTTTTCAACATAGCGCGCCCGGTTCGGCAGCGCAGCCTGCGTTTCGCTGAATCGACTCTCGCGACCGCAGGCGATCGGTCAGCAAATGGCCAGGCGAAGGTTGACGATCGCATGAACGCTCGCCATACTTTCCGTTCCACGCGCCCGTAGCTCAGTTGGATAGAGTACCAGGCTACGAACTTGGTGGTCGGGAGTTCGAATCTCTCCGGGCGCGCCAGATATCTGGAAAGGGTGCTTCGGCGCCCTTTTCGTTTTGCGAGGCAGGTGTTCGATTGCGAAGGCCCGCGATTGACGCTCCCGGCGCTGGTCCGTACCATGCGCCACCGTTCGCGCGATCGGATCGTGCGACTGGATGCAGCGATTTCGCGGGGTATAGCGCAGTCTTGTAGCGCACCTGCTTTGGGAGCAGGATGTCGGGGGTTCGAATCCCTCTACCCCGACCATTCAACTGATGTCCTGCAGCTTCGCGCGGGACGCAGGCGGTTCGGTCGAGTGTTGGACTTGGTAGCGACAGCCGGGTGTTTGCAGGCCGGACGCAGAGGATCGATGCGGTGTCCGGTGCGGGTGATTCCAGAGCGCCCGTAGCTCAACCGGATAGAGCATCGGCCTTCTAAGCCGACGGTTGCAGGTTCGATTCCTGTCGGGCGCGCCAGCTTCAAGCGATAAAGAACATGGTGGGCGTAGCTCAGTTGGTTAGAGCACCGGATTGTGATTCCGGTGGTCGGGGGTTCGAATCCCCTCGCTCACCCCAGTCGTAGCTTGACGTGGGCCGTTAGCTCAATTGGTAGAGCAGCGGACTCTTAATCCGTAGGTTTCAGGTTCAAGTCCTGAACGGCCCACCATTTTGATTCCCCGGCGATCGCGATCGCAGCAGCCGCGCCTGCCGCGACAGCCCGCCGCGCCTCCGCTATGATCCGCGACCCGTTCCACCCGGCGAAAGTGGCGAAACTGGTAGACGCGCTGGATTTAGGTTCCAGTGGGGAAACCCTTGAGAGTTCGAGTCTCTCCTTTCGCACCAATCCATTGTGCTCCGGCGTCCGCATCGCGCCGGGGTGTTCTGTCTTCGAGGAGTTTCCATGCAAGTCTCGCTTGAAAATGTCGGCAAGCTCGAGCGCAAGCTGACCGTGCGCTTCCCGGCCGCCCAGGTCGAATCGCGCGTCCGCGCGCGGATCCAGGAGCTCGGTCGCACGGTGCGCATCAAGGGCTTCCGGCCCGGCAAGGTGCCCGCGCGCGTGCTCGAGCAGCGCTTCGGTGCCCAGGTGCGCAACGAGGCGATGTCGGAAGCGATCTCCAGTTCTTACCAGGAAGCGCTGCGCCAGCAGAACCTGCGCCCGGCGGTAGCGCCGTCGATCAGCGCGCGCTCGGCCGATAGCAACGAGATCGAGTACGTCGCAGTTTTCGAAGTGGTGCCGGAGCTGCCGCAGGTCGATGTATCGGGCCTGGCGATCACGCGCACGGTATCTGCAGTCGAAGACTCCGATGTCGATCACATGATCGATACCCTGCGTCAGCAGCGCCGCCAGTGGCAAGTCATCGAGCGGCCAGCGGCGGCTGGCGACATGGTGTTGTTCGAATTCAGCGCGCAGGCCGACGGTCAGCGCTTCCCGGCCGAAGGCGCCGAGCGCGCCGGCACCATCCTTGGTAGCGGCGCGCTGTTCTCCGAATTCGAAGCACTGCTGGGCGACACCGCGGCCGGCGACCACCGCAGTGGTCAGGTGCAGTTCCCGACCACGTTTCGCGAGCCGAGCATGGCCGGCAAGCAGGCAGCGGTCGAGGTCAAGACCATCCGCGTGCAGGAGTCCAGGCTGCCGCCGATCGACGACGCCTTCGTCGCCAGCTTCGGCGTTCGCGAGGGCGGTATCGAGCGCTTCCGCACCGACGTGCGCGCCAACCTCGAGCGCGAACTGAGCGCCGCAGTGCGTGGTCGCACCAAGACCGATGCGGTCGGCAAGCTGCTGGCAGCGTATGCCGATATCGAGGTTCCGCGCGGTTTGGTCGAGAGCGAGGCCAAGGCCCTGCTGGGTCAGGCGCAGCAGAACGCCCAGCGCGCCGGAGTGCAGCCGCCGGCCGACGCCAGCCTGTTCCAGCGCGATGCCGAAAGCCGCGTGCGCGCGTTCATCCTGCTCACCGAGATCGCGCGGCAGAATTCGATCGTGCCCGACGGCAAGCGCGTCAACGAGATGCTCGCCACCATCGCCTCGACCTACGAGGAGCCGGAGAAGGTCGTTCAGATGTACGCGCGCGACCCCGAACTGATGTCGTCTTTGCGCAACCGCGTCGTCGAAGACCAGGTCGTCGACTGGGTGGTGGATCACGGCAAGGTATCGGAGCAGCACATGAGCTTCACCGAGCTGATGCAGCCGCCAGCCTGAACGCACTTGAATCGCGCGCGATCGGCGCCATCTCCAGCGACTCGCCCCAAGGATTGCCCATGATCACGAACCTGAACCTGGTGCCGATGGTGGTCGAACAGACTGCCCGCGGCGAGCGCGCGTACGACATCTACTCGCGACTGCTCAAGGAACGTCTGGTGTTCTGTGTCGGTCCTGTTGAGGACTACATGGCCAACGTGATCGTCGCCCAGCTGCTGTTCCTGGAAGCAGACAATCCCGACAAGGACATCAACCTGTACATCAACAGTCCCGGCGGCGCGGTCACGGCCGGCATGGCGATCTTCGACACCATGCGCTTCATCCGCCCGCAGGTGAGCACGATATGCATCGGTCAGGCCGCCAGCATGGGCGCGTTCCTGCTGGCTGCCGGCGCCAAGGGCAAGCGCTATTGCCTGCCGAACTCGCGGGTGATGATTCATCAGCCGTCGGCCGGCTACTCCGGCCAGGCTTCCGACATCGCGATCCATGCCAAGGAGATCCTGTCGATCAAGGCGCGGATGAACGAGCTGATGGCCGAGTTCACCGGACGCCCGCTCGAGCAGATCGAGCGCGATGTCGATCGCGACTACTTCCTCAGTGCGAAGGAAGCCAGCGACTATGGCTTGGTCGATTCAGTGCTGGATCGGCGCCCCGACGAAACGGTCAAGGCCGGCTGATCGCGCCGACACCATTGTCTTCACATCCGTCTACGGCGCGGCCGGCATCGCTGGTCGCGCAGAATTTATGCTGTGTTATTCTCGATTCACGGGTGTCGCCGTGGCGGGCACCATTACGCGTTGAGGCAGGCATCAAACGATGAGCGAGGAGCGACCCGGCAGGGGCACCGAAAGCGGCAAGATCCTGTATTGCTCCTTTTGCGGCAAAAGCCAGCATGAGGTTCGCAAGCTGATCGCCGGTCCGTCGGTGTTCATCTGCGACGAATGCGTTGAGCTGTGCAACGACATCATCCGCGAAGAGCTCGAGGAGAAGGCCGCCAGTGCGCGCAGCCATCTGCCCAAGCCGCGCGAAATCATGGACGTGCTCGACCAGTACGTGATCGGCCAGAACCGCGCCAAGAAAGTGCTCGCAGTAGCGGTGTACAACCACTACAAGCGCCTTGAGTCGCGTCAGCGCGGCGAGGAAGTGGAGCTTGCCAAGAGCAACATCCTGATGATCGGGCCGACCGGCTCGGGCAAGACCTTGCTCGCGGAAACGCTCGCACGCTTGCTCAACGTGCCGTTCACGATCGCCGATGCCACCACGTTGACCGAGGCCGGCTACGTTGGCGAGGATGTCGAGAACATCATCCAGAAGCTGCTGCAGAAGTGCGACTACGACGTCGAGAAGGCGCAGACCGGCATCGTCTACATCGACGAGATCGACAAGATCTCGCGCAAGAGCGAGAACCCGTCGATCACCCGTGATGTGTCCGGTGAAGGCGTGCAGCAGGCGCTGCTCAAGCTCATCGAGGGCACGGTCGCGTCGGTGCCGCCGCAGGGTGGCCGCAAGCATCCGCAGCAGGAGTTCCTGCAGGTCGATACGCGCAACATCCTGTTCGTCTGCGGCGGTGCCTTCGCCGGCCTCGAGAAGGTCATCCAGGCGCGCTCGGAGTCGACCGGCATCGGGTTTTCTGCCGAGATCCGCAGCAAGGACCGCAAGGCCAGTGTCGGCGCGCTGCTGTCCACCGTCGAGCCCGAGGATCTGATCAAGTTCGGCCTGATCCCGGAGTTCGTTGGTCGCTTGCCGGTGATCGCGACCCTCGAAGAGCTCGACGAAGCGGCGCTGGTGAAAATCCTTACCGAGCCGAAGAACGCGATCACCAAACAGTTCAAGCGCCTGTTCGAGATGGAAGGCGTGGATCTGGAATTCCGTCCCGACGCCCTTGCCGCGGTCGCACGCAAGGCCCTGCAGCGCCGCACCGGCGCCCGCGGCCTGCGTACCATCCTGGAAAGCGTGCTGCTGGAGACGATGTACGAGCTGCCCTCGCTCGAACACGTGAGCAAGGTGGTGGTCGACGAGGCGGTCATCGGCGGTACTGCCGACCCGTATCTGATCTACCGCGGAACGGCCCAGCAAGCGCAGCCGCGCGCCGCTGGCGACTGAGGGGTCGCGCATCCGGCTCCGGCCAGCCGATCCGGGTGCACTGCGGCTTGCTTTTTGCATCGCAAGTCCGCATATGTCGAAAGCGAGCAATACGCGTGATGCCTGTCGCCCAACCCGGGTCGGGGTAGGCGCCGCTTGTTATCTCCGCTCACGCGATCGCGCCGATTGGCGCCGGAAGCCATCGTCTCCGGTGTTGCGGAGCGGTCGCCCAGACTGACAACAGGGGAAAGTGCCGATGGCCACCCGATCCACCAATAGTCCCGCCAAGCTGCCGGTGCTGCCGCTGCGCGATGTCGTGGTCTATCCGAACATGGTGATCCCACTGTTCGTCGGCCGCGAAAAATCGATCCGCGCGCTCGATGCGGCGATGGAGTCCGACAAGCAGATCCTGCTGGTCGCCCAGCGCAGTCCCGATGTCGACGATCCAGGTCCGAAAGAGCTCTACTCGGTCGGCACCATCTCGACCGTGCTGCAGTTGCTCAAGCTGCCCGACGGCACCATCAAGGTGCTGGTCGAGGGCGTCTCGCGCGCGCAGCTGTCGGAGATCGGCGAGGGCGGCGAAGGTGCGGACTATCTGGTCGGTGAGGCGCGCGCGCTGGAATCGGTCAGCGCACGCGACGCGCGTGAGGTGGAGGCGGCCGCGAAGTCGTTGATGTCGGTGTTCGAGCAGTACGTCAAGCTCAACCGCAAGGTGCCGCCGGAGTTGCTCACCACGCTGGCTGGTATCGACGATTCCAGTCGCCTGGCCGACACCGTTGCCGCGCACCTGGGTATCCGCTTGCCCGACAAGCAGCGCGCGCTGGAGGCCGTCGACATCGGCGAGCGACTGGAGCTGCTGATCGGCTTCGTCGACGGCGAGATCGACGTGCAGCAGCTGGAAAAGCGCATTCGCGGCCGCGTCAAGTCGCAGATGGAAAAGAGCCAGCGCGAGTACTACCTCAACGAGCAGATGAAGGCCATCCAGAAGGAACTGGGTGAGATGGAGGACGCCCCGAACGAGATCGAGGAACTGGCGCGCAAGATCGCGGCTGCCGGCATGCCGCCGGCGGTCGAGACCAAGGCCAAGACCGAGCTCAACAAATTGAAGCAGATGTCGCCGATGTCGGCCGAGGCGACCGTGGTGCGCAACTACATCGACTGGCTCGTACAGGCGCCGTGGAAGCAGCGCACCCGCGTGCGCAAGGACCTGGTCGCAGCGCAGGAAGTACTCGATGCCGACCACTTCGGCCTGGAAAAGGTCAAGGAACGTATCCTCGAATACCTCGCCGTGCAGAGCCGGGTCAAGAAGATGAAGGGGCCGATCCTGTGCCTGGTCGGACCGCCGGGCGTGGGCAAGACCTCGCTCGGGCAGTCGATTGCACGCGCGACCAATCGCAAGTTCGTGCGCATGTCGCTCGGCGGCGTGCGCGACGAGGCCGAGATCCGCGGACATCGCCGCACTTACATCGGTTCGATGCCCGGCCGGCTGATCCAAAACCTCGCCAAGGTCGGCAGCCGCAATCCACTGTTCGTGCTCGACGAGATCGACAAGATGTCGACGGACTTCCGCGGCGATCCTTCGTCGGCGCTGCTGGAAGTGCTCGATCCCGAGCAGAACCATTCCTTCAACGACCACTATCTGGAGGTCGACTTCGACCTGTCGGAAGTGATGTTCGTCGCCACTGCGAATTCGCTGAACATCCCCGCGCCGCTGCTCGACCGGATGGAGGTCATTCGGATACCCGGCTATACCGAGGACGAGAAATTCAGCATTTGCACCCGCTACCTGCTGCCCAAGCAGATCAAGGCCAATGGCCTGCGCGAGGACGAGATCCGGGTCGAGGACGACGCGGTGCGCGACACCATCCGCTACTACACGCGCGAATCGGGCGTGCGCAATCTCGAGCGCGAGATCGCCAGGATCTGCCGCAAGGTGGTCAAGGAGCTGGCGCTGGGCGAGAAGAAAAAGCGCAAGGACAAGTCCGCCAAGCGGCGCCGGGTGGTGATCGACTCCGCGCGCCTGGACCACTATCTGGGCGTTCGCAAGTTCACCTTCGGCCGCGCGGAGGTCAGCAACGAGATCGGGGTGGTCACGGGCCTGGCCTGGACCCAGGTCGGCGGCGACCTGCTCAGCATCGAAGCGACCGTGGTTCCCGGCAAGGGCAAGCTCATCCATACCGGTCAGCTTGGCGACGTAATGCAGGAGTCGATCCAGGCCGCGATGTCGGTGGTTCGCGAGCGGGTCGACCGGCTCGGTCTGGACCCCGACTTCCACCAGAAAGTGGATGTGCACGTGCACGTGCCGGAAGGTGCCACCCCGAAGGACGGGCCCAGTGCAGGCATCGCGATGTGTACCGCATTGGTTTCGGCGCTGGCCAGGATTCCGGTCCGCGCCGACGTGGCGATGACGGGAGAGATCACCCTGCGTGGTCGCGTACTGCCGATCGGCGGGCTGAAGGAAAAGCTGCTGGCGGCGCATCGCGGCGGCATCCGCACCGTGATCATCCCCGAGGAAAACCGCAAGGATCTTGCGGAGATACCCGCCAATGTCACCGAGTCGCTCGATATCCGGCCGGTCAAGTGGATCGACGAGGTGCTCGACCTGGCACTGGCATCGCCGCTGGTGCCGCACAAGCGCGACGCGGCGGTTGTCGCTGCAACCGAACCGGTCAAGGGCGAGGGCGAAACCGAAGTGCCTGGCGGCTCGCAGATCACCGCGCACTGAGCGCACGATCGCGTGCCGAAGATCGTGCTGGCCGCATTGCGCGGTCGGCGCGCACAGCGCAGTCGTCTGCATTTCATGTTGCGCCATCGGGGGTCGGCTGGTATAAATGCGCCCCCGTCGCGTTGCGCCCGGTCGTCAGGCCGGAGCTGCGTTTCGGTGGTCGGGTCCCGCCCCCTGTGCCGATCGAGCAGCAGGCAGACCGAGAGATTCATGGTCGCCAGAATTCATTGAGGGAATAGCGAAATGAACAAAACAGAATTTGTCGCCGCGGTCGCCGAGGACTCGGAACTGACCAAGGTCGATGCGGCAAAGGCGGTCGACGCGGTGATCAAGGTCATCGAGGCGGCGTTGAAGAAGGGCGATAGCGTTTCGGTCGTCGGTTTCGGCACGTTCACGGTGCGCAAGCGCGCAGCGCGGACCGGCCGCAATCCGCGTACCGGTGCGACGATCAAGATCAAGGCCTCGAAGGTTCCGGCATTCAAGGCTGGCAAGGCGCTCAAAGACGCATTAAACTAGAGCGCTTGTCCGCGGGTGCTTAGCTCAGCGGTAGAGCGTCGCCCTTACAAGGCGAGGGTCGGGGGTTCGAAACCCTCAGCACCCACCAGGTTCAGGAGTGGTAGTTCAGTCGGTTAGAATACCGGCCTGTCACGCCGGGGGTCGCGGGTTCGAGTCCCGTCCACTCCGCCAACATGCAAGGGCGCCGGTAGTCGGCGCCCTTGTCATTTTGGGCATCCCCACCCACGCGCGGTGCGTTGCACCCGCCATTCGAACAAGAAACCATGCTGCAGACCCTTCGCGACAAAACCACAGGCTGGATCGCATTCCTGATCCTCGGACTGGTCAGCATTCCGTTCGCGTTCTTCGGCATCGAACAGTACTTCGAAGTTCGCACGCCGAGCTACGTGGCGAAGGTTGGCGACAAGGAGATCTCGCAGAACGAATTCCGCGAGCGCTTCGAGCAGTACCGGCAGAATGCACGCCAGCAACTCGGCGAGTCCTACGACCCAAGCTACTTCGAGCAGCCGCTGGTCAAGCGGCAGATGCTCGAGCAGATGGTCAACGAGGAATTGCTGACCCAGGCCGCTGCGGTTGCCGGCACCGAAGCGTCCGATCAGCGGGTGCGCCGCGAGATCGCCCAGGTGCCTGCGTTCCAGACCGATGGCAAGTTCGATCCCGTGCAGTACCAGCTGTTGCTGCGCTCGCAGTCGCCACCGTTGACCGTGAGCGAGTTCGAATCGCGCATCCGTCGCGACGTGTCCTCGCGTGAACTGCCGACTGCGGTCGGTGGCAGCTCGCTGGTCACCGACGCGGCCGTCAATCGGTACTTGAGTCTGCGCGACCAGCTGCGCGACTTTTCCTATTTCGTGGTGCCGGCGGTCGAAACCTCGTCGGCCGAGCCCGAGCAGTCGGCGATCGATGCCTACTACGAGGCCAACAAGTCCGAATTCATGACCGACGAGCAGCTTTCACTGAGCTATGTCGAGTTGAATGCAGCGACCATCGACGTGCCGGCCGAGGCCGACGAGGCCACGTTGCGCGCACGCTTCGAGGAGCAGAAGAACCGCTATTTCGTGGGCGAGCAGCGATTGGCCTCGCACATCCTCATCAAGGTGGCTGCCGACGCCGATGCCGAAGCGCAGCGCCTCGCGCAGGAAAAGGCCGCCGGGCTCGTGGTGCGCGCGCGCGCTCAAGGCGCCGACTTCGCGGCTCTGGCGCGTGAGTTCTCCGACGATATCGGGTCCAAGGCGCAGGGCGGCGACCTCGGTTGGGTCGAAAAGGGTTTGACCCAGCCAGCGTTCGAAACGGCGCTGTTTGCGATGACGGCCGGGCAGATTTCGGACCCGGTGAAGACCGACGAGGGGTTCCACGTCATCCAGTTGCGCGAGCTGCAGGCCGAGCGCTCGAAGGCTTTCGAGGAAGTGCAGGCGGAGCTGGCCGAACAGTACCGGACCGGCGAACGCGACCGTGTTTTCAACGAACGCTCGGGCAAGCTGATCGACCAGATCTACAAGGATCCGCTCAGCATCGAGCCGGCTGCAGCAGCACTGGGCGTTGAGGTACAGCGCACCGGGCTGTTCGGACGCTCCGGTGGCGAGGGGATCGCGGCGAATCCTGCGGTGGTGCGCGAGGCGTTTTCCGAACGCGTGCTGGCCGAAGGCGGCGTGAGCGATCCGATCACGCTCGCCCCGAGCCACATCGTGGTGGTCAAGCTCGACGAGCACAAACCGAGCGTGGCCCGGCCGCTGGAGGAAGTCCGCGCCCAGGTCGTTGCCCGTATCAATGCCGATGCCGCACGTAGCGCAAGCGCGGAGCGCGCGCGCGCGCTGGATGTGCGCTTCCAGCAGAACCAGACTCTTGCCAGCCTGGCCGCCGAACTGAGCACACCGGTTGCCGACGCGACCGCAGTTGGCCGCTCGGCGCTCAATCACGACAGCTCGGTAGTGGCCGAGGCGTTCAAGCTGGGGCGCCCTGCCGCCGGGCAGACAGTGCGCCGCATGGTCGAGCTGCCGGGCGATCGGCACGCGCTCGTCGAGCTGCGCGGCGTGACCGAAGGCGATCCGTCGAAGGCCGATACCGCGCAGCGCGACGCGGTGCGCGGTCAGCTGCAGCAGGCCGCGTCGGCCGCAGAGACCCGTTCGCTGCTCGACGCAGTGCGCGAAACGGTCGAGGTCAGGATCGTCGAAGAGCGGATGTAGATCCCGCCGCGGTCGCGCTCCGACGCCGCTCGCGCGGCCCTCAGGTCGCGTCGATTCCCGTCATGCCGAGGATGTTGTATCCACCGTCGACGTAGCTGATCTCGCCGGTCATTCCCGAGGCGAGATCCGAGCACAGGAAGGCCGCGACATTGCCGACTTCCTCGATCGAGACCGAGCGCCGCAGCGGCGCGTTGTTCTCGACATGATCGAGCATCTTGCGGAAGTTGCCGATCCCGGCCGCCGCAAGGGTCTTGATCGGCCCGGCGGAGATGGCGTTGACGCGGGTGCCTTCGGGGCCCAGGTTCAGCGCCAGATAGCGCACGCAGGCTTCGAGGCTCGCCTTGGCCAGCCCCATCACGTTGTAGCTTGCAAGCGCGCGCACCGCGCCAAGGTAGGACAAGGTCAGGATCGCGCCGTTGCGACCCTGCATCAGCGGGCGGGCCTGCTTGGCGACCGCGGCGAGGCTGTAGGCCGAGATGTCGTGCGCGATCCGGAATCCCTCGCGAGTGAGATTGTCGACGAAGCCGCCCTGCAAGGTTTCGCGCGGCGCGAAGCCGATCGAATGGACCAGGATATCCAGACCATCCCAGCGTTCGCCGAGCGCTGCGAACAGCGACGCAATCTGCGCGTCGTCTGCCACGTCGCAGGGCAGCACGATGTCCGACCCGAAGGTCTGCGCTGCATCGTCGACGCGCTCGCGCAGCCGATCGTTGGGATAGGTGAACGCAAGCTGCGCGCCTTGCCGATGCATCGCCTCGGCGATGCCCCATGCGATCGAGCGCTGGCTTGCGATGCCCATGATCAGGGCGCGTTTGCCTTGCAGAAAACCCATGCTGTGTCCTCCATTCGATTGCGCAGCGTGCCGGATCGCAGCGTGGCCAAGATGCCGTCGGTTACCGGCCGAAGCTGCGACCCGGTGCAGTGTAGCGGGTCGGCGCCCGCGCTTCGGCGAGCCGATCGGCGTCTGCTGTGCGGTGCCTCGCGGTTGCCTGCATGATGGCGTGCCGCGCCGGATTCACTGCCGGGTCGGCAGGCGCAGTACCTGGCCTGGCCGCAGCAATTTGCCGAGTGGAATCCCGTTGCTGGTGGCCAATTCGCGCATGCCGACGCCGAGTCGACGAGCGATCGACCACAGGCTGTCGCCGCGGCGCACGATGTAGGCCTCGCCGTCGCCCGCGAGCGTCTGTTCATGGTTCGGCGTGGGCGGCAGTAGCAGCATCGACGGCAGCGGGTCGTCGATGCGCATCCCGTGCACGGCGGCCAGCGTGTCGGCATTCACTTGTGCTGTGGCGAGCGCGTGCCAGTCGCGCTCGCCCAGGCCTTCGCTGACCCGCCAGCCGATGCGTGCCGAGGGTGCGAGCAGGGCAAGCCCCTGATGCAGGCGGCCGACCGCAACGGTCGGCACCATCAGGCGATCGCCACGCTGCATGCGCGGCTTCGTGTGCGCGGGATTGAGCTCGCGCAGCTGTTGCTGGTCGATACGCGCGAGGCGCGCGGCCAATGCCAAGTCGACTGGCGCATCCAGCGCAACTGCGCTCAGCCGCTCGTCGGGCGCGATCACTGGCAGCGCGATGGCTGCGGGCCGCGGTTGCTGGATCACGCATGAGAGTGCGAGCAAGCGCGCGAGATGGGTATGCGTCGTGCGACTCAGCGGCAGGTCTTGCCACAAGGTCTCGGCGCCGGCCGCAGGCTTGCCCGCCAGCGCGCGGCGCACGCGGAACTCGCCGGCGTTGTACGCCATGGTGACCAGCATCCAGTCGTCTGCGAACACCTCGCCCAGTCGCGTGAGCAAGCGAATCGCCGCTGCAGTGGACATCGCAAGGTCCAATCGGCCGTCGTAGGTGGGCCCGACATGCAGGCCGCTGGCGCGCGCTGTAGTCGGCATGAACTGCCAGATACCCGCGGGCCGATTGCCGCTTGTCGGCGCGGCACGGTAGCCGCTCTCGACCAGCGGCAGCAGGGCGAACTCTGCAGGCAGGCCGGCGTCCTCAAGTGCGCCGAGCACGTAGTCCATGCGTGGCAACGCACGCGCAAGCTGTGCGCTCAGCGCAGGCCCTTCGCGGCGATAGCGCTCGATCTGCCGCTCAAGCGATGGCAGCGGGTCGCAACGGGTGAAGCGCGCGCCGTTCCGGATTCTGGTCCACGGATCGATCTCACCGGCAGCCACCACCTCCGCGTCCGGCGCGCTCGCCGCGGGGGTCGTCGCCGGCTCCGGCGGTTGTTCCGCAGCCGTGCGAGGAGGTCCGATCGACTGCAGCGAGGCGGGTGCCGGAACGGCCTTGGGGACTGTGCTGCACGCGCTGAGCATCGCCACGCACAGCATGCCGCTGGCGTTAAGGATTCGCAAAACGAAGCATCGGCGGCTGCCGCGTGGTATCAATTCAATCGCGGACACGGCCTGCCTGCGGACTGTTGCGGGGCGTGGAGTTTGTAGCACAATCGCGACCGCCGTCGCCCACCATTGCCATCGCGCATGCACGATGATTCGGATTTCTGGAGTGCTGCCCCGCTCGCAACCCTGATTGCGACCGAGCGCGCGTGGCTGGAAGCGCGTCGGGTGCAGTGGCCGCAGGCTACCGAGGTATGGGTGCATCCGGCGCGTGTGGCGCCGCAGTCGGGGTGTCTGTCGCTGAGCCTTGCAGCGAACGGGCGTATCGGTGGCCCGGTGGTGGCGCGCGCCGACCTGCTGCCGTTCGCCGATGACAGCGTGCAGCGTGTCGTGCTGCAGCACGCTCTGGATATGCGTCCGGCGCCGGCGTCGCTGCTGCGCGAGGCGGTGCGAGTACTCGCACCCGGCGGCATCCTGGTGCTGTTCGGATTCGACGCGTTGAGTCCCACGATGTGGCATTGCCGAATGACCCGCCGCGAGTTGCGCCGCAGCATAGGCGTACAGCTGCCAGGTCGGCTGGCGATGCTGGGTGCGCAGCTGGGGCTGTCGGACATCCATCGATTCGGGTTCAGTGCCGGCAGCGCAGATGGCACGGCGTCCGTGCGCGAGGGCGGATGGCCGCAGCCCGCGTTCGCGCTGCAGGCGCGCAAGAGCTCACGCAATATCATCGCGTTGCGCCGCGCCGCGCAAGGCGCGCTGCCGGCGGTTGGCGGCATGATGCCCAGCGCATCGCGACGCGCTGAGGCATCGCGCTGATGGCGTCCACGCAGTTGGTCGAGGCGTTTACCGATGGCGCCTGCCTGGGCAACCCGGGCCCTGGCGGGTGGGCCGCGCTGCTGCGCTGTGGCGATCGCGAACGCATGCTCAGCGGCGGGGCGCCCGACACCACCAACAACCGGATGGAGCTGCAGGCCGCGATCGGCGCTCTCGAGGCGCTCACGCGCAGTGCGCAAGTGCGCCTGTGCACCGACTCGCAGTATGTGCAGCTCGGCATCACCGAATGGGTGCCGCGCTGGAAGCGCAACGGCTGGGTGACCACCGCGCGCAAGCCCGTGGCAAACCAGGACCTGTGGCAGCAACTCGACGCGCTGGTGGCGACCCATCGGGTGGTGTGGGAGTGGGTTCGCGGGCATAGCGGGCATGTCGAAAACGAACGCGTCGATCGCGCCGCGCGCGAGGCCGCCGAGGCGGTGCCGACTGCTGCACTCGAGCGCAGGCAGCGCTGATGCGCCAGGTCGTCCTCGATACCGAAACTACCGGCCTGAATGCGGACCGTGGTCACCGGATCATCGAAATCGGCTGCGTGGAACTGCGCGAGCGCCGCCGCACGGGCCTCAAATTCCAGCGCTATCTCAACCCCGAACGCTCGATCGACCCGGGCGCGCAGGAGGTGCACGGCATCAGCGAGGAGTTCCTGCGCGACAAGCCGCGCTTCGCCGAGGTGGTCGACGAGTTTCTCGACTTCGTGCGCGGAGCAGAGTTGGTGATCCACAACGCGGCCTTCGATGTCGCCTTCCTCGACGCCGAACTGGCCCTGCTGGGTGGTCGCGGCCGGATCAGCGACCACGCATCCGTACTGGATACCCTGGGTCTTGCGCGCGAGCGTTTTCCCGGTCAGCGCAACAGCCTCGATGCGCTGTGCAAGCGTTTCGGCATCGATAACGCGCATCGCGAACTGCACGGCGCGCTGCTCGATGCAGCGCTGTTGGCCGACGTGTTCCTGGCGATGACCGCCGGGCAGGGCAGCCTTGAGCTGGCGGGCGAGCCAGCGCTGGACGCATCGACTGCGGCGTCTGCGCGATCGATGTCTGGTGCCCGTGCACGGGTGTTGCGTGCGAATGCGGAGGAGCTGGCGCACCACGAGGCGCGCCTGGACGCCGTCGGCAAGGCGTGCAAGGGCACCCCGGTATGGCGGTTGTAGGCGCCTGCGGGACTAATTCGCCGGCTGTCATTGGCAGCGGCTCATCCGGTGGCATAATGGGTTGGGCGCGACGCTCGGGGGCGTCTGGCGCAACCGATACGGTCCCTCGGGGAGGGTTGCCATGAAAATGCAGTTTTTGGGTGCGGCGCTGCTGTTCCTGCCGGGGCTGGGCATGGCGGCAGGTACGGTGGCCGAGATCGCGGCCCACAAGCATCTCGGGGTCGCCAGCTGCGCGAGCAGCGTGTGCCACGGGGCAACCCAGGCGTTCAAGGAATCGAACGTCATGCAGAACGAGTTTGCCTTGTGGCAGGAGTTCGATCCGCATGCCACCAAGGCATGGCAGGCACTGACCAGTGCCGAGGGGCAGGCGATCGCGCGCAAGCTGGGGCTTGGCGATGCGACCGCTGCCAAGGTGTGTCTGGACTGCCATGTCGACAATGTTCCGGCGGACAAGCGCGGCGAGAAGTTCCAGGTCTCCGACGGCGTCGGCTGCGAGGCCTGCCACGGCGGCTCGGAGCTGTGGATCAGCTCGCACGCGGAGAAAACCGCGGTGCACGCCGACAATCTGGCCAAGGGCCTGTATCCGACCGAGGATCCGGTCAAGCGCGCGGAGCTGTGCCTGTCGTGCCACATGGGCACCACCGATCGCATGATCACCCATCGCATCATGGGAGCGGGGCATCCGCGGCTGGCTTTCGAGCTGGATACCTTCACCTGGTTGAATCCGCACTATCAGGTCGACGACGACTACCTGCGCCGCAAGGGCGACTGGAATGGCGTACGCGACTGGGCGGTGGGGCAGGGCGTGGCTGCGGCCAACCTGCTCGAGGTGCTGCTCGATGAACGCCACGGCTTCCAGGGCATCTTCCCCGAACTGGTCCTGTTCGACTGCCACGCGTGCCACAAGCCGATGTCGGCGGGCAAGTGGGCGCCGCGGCAGGGCACCGGGCTTGGTCCGGGCGCGGTGCGCCTCAACGACGCCAATCTGGTGATGTTCCGCCTGGTGCTGTCGGTGGTCGACAAACCTGCCGCCGAGCGCCTGCTCGCGCAGACTCGCGCCCTGCACCAGTCGACGCTGCGTGATCGCAACGCCACCATGGCGGCTGCGCGCGCGCTGGCCGACAACATTCGCGCGAATCTGCCCAAGGTGTCTGCTTACGGGTTTGCCGAAAGCTCGCTCGAACCGATTCTGGCCAGCGTGGTTACCGATGGCGAGCGTGGAGAGTTCCGCGACTTCTCGGCAGCCGAACAGGTCGCCATGGCGGTGCAGTCGGTGGTGGTGGCGTTCAAGAATGCCGGCGCGCTCGACGAGGCGCGTTCGAAGACCCTGCAAACCCGCGTCGATGCCCTGTACTCCAAGGTCGACCGCGAGGATTCGTACGCCATGGGTCCGTTCGTGGCCGCGCTCCGCGAGGTCCGTGCGGCAGCACGCTGAGGTGTCTCCGGGTGGCCGATGCGGCCACCCGGCATGGCGGTCGACGGCATCGCTTTGCTATCGTCGGTGCGACCCGCGGCCGTTGCCGCAGTTTTGTTGCGCCTGTGCCCAAAGGCTCCCCAGTGTCTGATCCAGTTTCCATTCCCGGCTATCGCGTGCTGCGCCCCTTGGGTGTCGGTGGCATGGCATCGGTGTATCTGGCGGTACAGGAGTCGCTCGACCGCGAGGTCGCGCTCAAGGTGATGGCGCCGGCACTGGCAGCCAATCAGGAGTTCACCGACCGGTTCCTCAAGGAAGGGCGGATCACCGCGCGTCTGAGCCATCCGAACCTGGTCACGGTGTTCGATATCGGCCAGCATGGGACGATCTACTATCTGGCCGCCGAATTCATTCCCGGCGGCACGCTGCGCGACAAACTTACCCAGGGAATCAGCGTCGCCGAATCCTTGGACGTGGTGCGCGACGTGGCGCACGGCCTGCACTATGCCCACGAGGCTGGCTTCGTGCATCGCGACGTCAAGCCCGGAAATGTCCTGTTCCGGATCAACGGCACCGCCGTGCTGGCCGATTTCGGCATCGCCAAGGCGATGGACGGCTCGACCATGGCGACCCAGATCGGCAGTTCGATCGGCACCCCGCACTACATGAGCCCCGAACAGGCGCGCGCCGAAAAGGTCGATGGTCGCTCGGATCTATACGGCCTCGGCGCGATGCTGTTCGAACTGCTGACCGGCAAGCCGCCCTACGACGCGGGCGACCCGTTCACCATCGCGCTGATGCACGTAACCCATCCGGTCCCGCAGCTGCCGCCACCGGTGCAGTGGCTGCAGCCGCTGATCGATCGGATGATGGCGAAGGACCCCGCCGCGCGTTTCGCCACCGGCGAGGCGTTCGCGGCTGGGCTCGACCAGCTGCTTGCGAGCGCACCGGAGGCGGCCGCGCTGCGCGACGCGCCGGAAGCGCGCAAGAAGGTCGCGCCGCGCCTGTCGCGCACCGATCAGCAGCGGCGGGTGGCGGACGCGGCAGGTGCTGCCTCTGGTGCCGGTGCCGGGTCGGACTCACGACCGCGGCCTGCATGGTTGCTGCCGGTTGCTGCTGCCGCAGGCCTGGCGCTGGCCGCGCTCGGTGGCTGGGCAATGTTCGGCGGCAAGCCGGCTGTGGAAACCGCCGTGGTGGTTACGCCAGAACCTGTGAAACCGTCGGAGCCGCAGGTCGACACCAGTGCATCCGAAGTGCCGGTGACCGATCTGACCAACAGCGCCATTGCCGACGGCGACATCGCGGCGACCCTTGCCCGGGCTCGCGAGTATGTGCGTATCGGACTGGTCGAGCGCGGGCGTCGCCTCGCCTCGCCGCCGGGCGACAACGCGATCGACCTGTTCCTGCGCGTGCAGTCGATCGATCGCGACAATCCGGAAGCGCGCGCAGGCCTGGAACAGATCGCGGCGTTCTATGAAAGCAAGGCGAAGGCAGCCTACGATCGTGGCATCTACACCGGCAGCGTGGTGCTGGCCGAGGAAGGCCTGCGCGCCGAGCCTGCCAATGCATCGCTGCTGCGTCTGGCGGAAGACTCGCGGCGCGCGCTGGGACGATAGCGTTCGCCGCAATCGCCCAGCACGTTTGGCTGCGCGCGATCAGCGCCTGCGCAGCAGGATCACCGTGACGTTGTCCGAACCGCCACCATCGAGGGCGGCCAGGATCAGGTGGTCGACACACTCCTGCGCGGTGAGCGCTGCGCGCCCCAGGATCGCGGCGATTTCGGCGTCGTCGACCTCCTCGGTCAAGCCGTCGCTGCACAGCAGGATCTGCTGGCCGGCGGCTATCTGGCCGGCGACCGTTTCCACTCGCAGGCTCTGCGGATCGGTCACGCCCAGCGCCTGGGTGACGACGTTGCGGTGCGGATGCGTGCGTGCCTGTTCGGGACTTATCGCGCCCTGTTCGATCAGCTCGCGTACATAGGAATGATCCTGCGAGATCTGGCGGAGCGCGCCGTCCCACAGATAAACCCGGCTGTCGCCGACCCAGGCGACCTCGAACTCGTCGCCCTTGAGCCGGATCGCTGCGATCGTGGTGCCCATCGGCAGCGCCTGGGTGCGGCGGTTGCTGTGCTGGATGATCTCCTCGTCGGCGATCTGGATCGCGCGGGCGAGCGCCTCGCCACGCTGGATCTGCTGCACCAGGGTGTCGCGCGCGAGCGCGCTGGCAACCTCGCCGTTCTCGTGGCCGCCCATGCCATCGGCAACCAGCCACAAGCCGAGCTCGGCATCGGCGTAGTAGGTGTCTTCGTTGTGCTCGCGGCGAAGGCCGACGTGCGTGCAGTGGCCGAACTCGATCATCGTCGGCTCCGTGGCAGGCTTTGGTCAGGCAAGAATCGAGGCGTGCGAAACGCTGCTTCGAAGTGCATCAGAATTCGATCCTCACGCCGACCGCCAGGCTGTCCTGACTGAAATCGCGCTGTCCCGCGCGCCGCTCATAGTAGAGGAAAGCAGAGCGTCCGTTGGCGAACACGCCAGACAGCCCCAGTCCGATATTGAAGTAGTCGGTATCTACTGCTTCCGGTGAGATCTGGATGCTGGTGCCGGTCGGGTCGTTGGCGAAGCGCGACACGATGGCGTCCGGGTTGTCCTCGAATTCGTGCAACGCCTCGATCTGCACGTTCGGGATCAGGATGCCCCATGAGGTACTCATGGTGTACGAGGCCTTCGCCCCGATTACACCTTCCAGCGACTTGAGTCGGCGCTCATCGACAGCCATGGCAAGGCCTCCGCCAGCTGCACTCGGCGCCGACATGCGCTCGACATAGCCGTCGAAGTCGATCCGCGTCGAGGTGACGCGGCCGTAAGGTCCGAGCGACCACGCGCCGTAATTGAAATCGCGCCCGGCGGACAGCGCGAACTGCAGTTGGGTCCCGTCTGGCGAAGCGCTCGCGACCTGATCGATCGACTGCATGGCGCCGGTGCTGCTGCGAATCTGATAGCGAACCCGCCTGGTCAGGTCGTAGCTGTTTCTGCCCAGGGTGAATACCGCATCGGCGAACCACGCGTCGCCCTGGTACCACGTGCCATACAGCGACGCGCTGTAGCCCTGTGTTTCGAGGCTGCCCTGGTCGCCGTTCACGTCGGTGTCGTTGTTGGCGTAGCCGAGCGCCCCGCCGAACACCAGCTTGTCGGAATAGCGATAGTCGACGCCGGCGGTCAGCCCGTAAGTATCGAACTTGTATCCCGGCGAGTCCGACACGCCATTGCTGTCGCCACGGCCAATGGTGCCGCTGGCGAAGAATCCCCAGCGCGAAAAATCGGTCCCGACTTCATCGCTGCTGCCCTCATCGGCCACGATTGCCGATGGCAGGAACGACAGCGGCAGAGCGCCGCCGGCGCCGCCCAGTGCCAGCCCGCCAAGGCTCGCGCCCTGGCTGCCGCTGCGAAGTGCGGCGATTCGCGCCTTGAGGTTGTCGAACTGGGCGCTGGTAGTGGTGAAGGCGGCATCGTCCTGTGCGACGACCTCTTCGTTGAGCATCTGGCTGAGTGCTGCGGAAACATCGGTGGGGCGACCGCCTGCATTGCCGACCAGTTCGGAACAGCGCGCCAGCAGGTCCTGCTGTGCGGCAGTCAGTGTGCCTCCCTGCGACTGCTGGAAGAGTGCCGGACATGCCTTGTCGATCGCGTTGCCGACTTCCTGCTGGCCTGGGCTGAGGCCGGCGATGTTCTGCACGCCGCCATTGAGGTTGAAAACGAGATTCGGCAGATTCTGGCTGCCGGCAATCGTGGCCGTGACCTGTGAGGCGCCCGGCAGTCCCAGCGTGGCCACGGTCGATGCCTCGCCAGCGGCGTTGGTGACACTGCTGGCGGGAGTCACCGCACCGTTCGCGACTGGAGTCAGTCGCCAGGTGACCGTCACCCCGGACACCGGGACACCCGCGGCAGTGCGCAGGCGCACGACCAGCGGCGCCGAGGCCGCACCGGTGGGAAGGCTTTGATTGTTGCCGGAACCGATGTCGAACACCGATCCCGAGGGCACGGTTTCAACGCCGGTCGCGGTGAACTGCACGCTGCTCGAGCCTGGCACGTCGGCGCGCACCGTGTTGGCGCCGGCTGCGGGTCCCAGCGTCCACTGGTTGGTTGCGCGGCCGGCGCTGTCGGTGATCGAGGTTGTGCTGGCGAGCCTGCCGCCACCAGCAGTCACCGCCCACGTCACGACCACGCCTGCAAGGCCTTTGGCGGCCGATGCACCGGCCGGAGGTTGGCTCAACTGGACCACCAGAGGTTGCGGCAAGGCGCTGCCGGGTGCGCCCTGCTGGTTGTTGCCCGATCCCGCGCCGGCACCGGCGGCGAAACCGTTGGCGCTGGCCACTGCGGTGAACTGTCCACTGAACGCCGATGCCTGGATCGAGACGGGTCCGGCAATGTTGCCGTAGCGAAAGCGCGCGGTTGCCTGCCCACGATCGTTGACGATATCGCTGGCCGCATTGAGAACTGCCGATCCGCGCACGATCGTGAAATCGACCCGCTGGCCGATCGCGAGCCCTCCGTTGCCGTCGATTACCTCGAACACGATCGGCGTATCGGCGTTGCTGCCGGTAGCGCCAGTCTGGTTATCGCCACTGAGCACCGAAATGCCGCCGGCTGCCGCAATCACGCGGAATCGCACGTTTTCGCCACCGGGCAAGGTCGCAACGATGATCGATTCACCAGCGTTCGGTCCGAATACGAAGGAATTCCGCGTGCGCCCATTGGCATCGGTCACCGTGGAGGTGGCATCGAGTACCGGCCCCACGCCGAAGCCGACGCCCCACACGACGATCGCGCCTGCCACCGGAGTACCGCCTGCACTGCGCACATCCAGAACCAGCGGTTGACTCTGGCTGCCAGGACGCCCGACCTGGTTGTTGCCCGAAACCGGCGTCACCGTCTGGGTTGCCTGGACCGTGATGTTGAACAACGCCGGCGGCCCGTCGGCTCCAGGCACGTTCGCCTCGACCAGCAGCAGACCCTCGACGCCGCCGGCACGAACGCTGGTCGCCGCCTCGCCGTCGGGTCCGATCGGCACGGTGATGAAAGATCCCCCGTTCGCAACAAAACTGCCGCTGCCGCTGGCGATCCGGAACGTCATGCCGGGCGAACCTTTGGGCGCGCGTCCCATGTTGCCAAACTCAACCCGCGCACGCAGCGGAACGATCTGGCCGGGCGCGACGACCGCGCCATCGCCCTGGACTGCGACGACCTGCGGCGGCAAGCCCGGATCGATATTGCCGAAGGCCGAAAACAGCGCTGGTCCGCTGGTGCCGGCGCACAACTGCGATTGCACGGCGACCGCGATTGGACCGCCATTGGCGCCGGAAACGATCCGCGTGTTCGGAACGTTGGCCGCATAAAGTGTTGCATTGCCAATCACCATCTGCAGCGGAGCGCTGGCGACCACGGACTGGGCTCCGTTGCTGGCGAACACGGCGTCGCCGATGATGGTGAGCGTGAACTGCACCTCCGCGACCGGCGGCACGCTGATGTAGTTGCCTTCCTGCCGAAACACCAGCGGTGCGCTCGCGATACCGGCGTCGAGGATCTGGTTGTTGCCCGAGACGACGATGACCGGGCAGGTGGTCTGCGCGAATGCCGTCGGCACCGACAGCAGCGACAGCAACATCGATGCCGCAGCGCAGCGAACAATGGCGCGTGCAGGCGGCCGTGCATTTGCGGTGCACCTGGCCAGTCCTGCTCCGATAAAATCCACAGCCCGTCGAATGGTCATCGTTTCCGTCCCCTGCGCCGTGGCTATACTGCGCAGCGTACTACAGCGCTCCGGCTTGGCCCAAGCGCCATCGGGCCGCGCTGTACCGGCACCGCAACAGGAGACGGACATGCAACGGACCAGTTTTCCATCGGGGCTTTTCGCGCAGCGCATTCTGTTCGCCGCGATCGCTGCGGCGGCCACCGCGTTGGCTGCATGGCCAGGGCCGCGACTGCACGCGGCAACGGTGCGCAATGCCGAGGATCTGCTGATCGTCGATTGCCTGCTGCCGGGTCAGGTGCGCAAGCTGGGTCGGCAGACCAGCTTCATGTCCGCCCGCCGGCCGATCAGGACCACCCAGGCCGATTGCGAGATCCGCGGCGGTGAATTCGTGTCCTACGACCGCGCCGACTACCGCACGGCCCTCAAGGTCTGGCTCGGGCAAGCCGAAAGCGGCGACGCGGAAGCGCAGAACTACGTCGGCGAGATCTACCTCAAGGGTCTGGGCACCGCGCCCGACTACGACAAGGCCGCCGGCTGGTTCGAGAAGGCATCCGCGCAGTCCAACAAGCGTGCGCTGATCAACCTCGGCTACATGTATGAGGAGGGCCTGGGCCGCCCGCGCGACCTCGCCCGTGCGCTGAATCTGTATCGCCAGGCGTCAGGGTCCAAGGACGAACTGCTGTTCGCATCCACGGTTACCGCCCAGGCCGAGGTGGCGAAGGCGCAGATCGCCGATCTGCAGCAAACGGTCGAACAACAGAATGCGGAGGCTGCGCGCCTGCGTGCCGAGGTCGATGGCCTCAAGCGCCAGCTCGATGAGCGCAGGCGCAGCCTGAGCCAGAACGAACAGGAACTTGCGCGGGTTCGCGCCGAGCTGGTCAGCAAGCAGGCCGCCATCGCTCCGCCGGCCGAGGCGCAGCAACTCAAGCGCCTGCAGGCCGACCTCGATGCGCGCGGCACCGAGATCGAAACCCGGCGCGTGGCGCTGGAGCGCGACCGCGCCGGATTCGTGGCCGAGGTCGAGACCCGACGCGAGCGGCTGGCACAGCTGCGTGCGCAGGAGAAGACACTCGCCGGCAGCGGCGACGCCAAGGCATCGGCCGAACTCGATCGCGTGCGCGCGGCCGCCACCGATCTGGCACTGGCGCTCGACGACTCGATGGGCCAGCTGGAGTCGCTGCAGAAGAAAGTGTCGGACAACGACGCGCGCCTGGCCGAACAGCAGGCCCAGTTCGATGTCGAGCGCAAGCGCATGCAGGCGGCGATGTCCGGCTCGCAACAGGATCGCGACCTGCTGATCCTGCTCGAGCAGCAACTGGCCCAAAAGCAGCGCGAGGTCGGCCGACAGCGCGAGCAGATCGTATCGCTGGAGCGCCAGATCGGTGCGCCGGCGCCTGGCATCGCGCTGGCCTCGCTCGGTGGCGGTGCCGGTCCGTTGCTGGAGATCATCGACCCGCCGTTGAGCGTCACCCGCGGCAAGCCGGCGGCGATGGTGCGCGCCAACGTGGGCAGCTCGGAAGTGCTCGGCAAAGTGGTCGCAAAGGCCGGACTGACCTCGGTGGAGGTCAACGGCAAACTGGTCGCGGTAGGCGCCAACGGGTTGTTCCGGGTCAACGTGCCGGTGGCTACCGATGGCAGCAACATCCAGATCGCGGCAATCGATCGCGCGGGCAGCCGCGCGGCGCTGGAGTTCACCCTGCTGCCGCTGGCCTCGGGGCGAGCCTCCGCCGTGGCCAGCGCGTCGAGCGAGGTGCGGCCGCTGCCGCGCGGGCTCAAGCTTGGGCGCTACCACGCGCTGGTGATCGGCAACGACACCTACGGCGCCTACCCGAAGCTCAGCAGTGCGACCTCGGATGCACGCAAGGTCGCCGAAGTCCTCAAGAGCCGCTATGCCTTTGAAACCCGGCTGCTGCTGAACGCATCGCGCTTCGACATCCTGTCGGCGCTCAACGAGCTGCGCGAAAGCTTGACCGCTGACGACAATCTGATGGTCTATTTTGCCGGCCATGGCGAGATCGACGCGGGCAGCAAGCAGGGTTACTGGGTCCCGGTGGATGGTCGCCAGAACGACAGCGCGACATGGATCTCCAATCGTGCGATCAGCGACATCCTGAATACGATGCAGGCCCGCCATGTGATGGTGGTGGCCGACTCCTGCTATTCGGGCGCGATGACCCGCGCATCGGTGCCGGCATTCAACGCCGCGATGAACGATTCGCAGTGGTCGCAGTGGGTACTCGACCGCACCGCCAGCCGCTCGCGCACGGCCTTGACCTCCGGCGGTCTGGCCCCGGTACCGGACACCGGCAGCGGGGGCAACTCACTGTTCGCTCAGGCCTTCATCGCGTCGCTGGAAGACAACAACCAGCTGCTGGAGGGCCAGCGCCTGTTCCGCGATATCAGCTTGAGCCTTGCCATGGCGGCTACCGAAGCGACCCTGCCGCAGGCCCCGGAGTATGCGCCGATCCAGTTCGCGGGCCACGAAGCCGGCGAATTCTTCTTCCGCCCCAAAGGCTGAGGCAGCACCTGCGCACGCGCGCGCCGGTTGTCGCCAGGCGCGCGGGTGCGTATGATTCGCGACCCCGCGTCGACCCGGATGTTTCGGGATCGACAGCTGCGGAAAGTCGGACCACGACTGCCGCGAGCGAGGGGCTACGGAGAGGTGGCAGAGTGGTCGAATGCGCCGGATTCGAAATCCGGTTTACTGGTCTCCAGTAACGTGGGTTCGAATCCCACCCTCTCCGCCAGTTTTTTGCGCGGACTGCATCGGACCGAAGATGTCGTTGATCTCCACCCCCGTCTCGTTCGGCGAGTTGATCGACAAGATCACCATCCTCGAGATCAAGTCCGAGCGCATCGCCGATCCGGCCAAGCTGGACAACGTGCGCCGTGAACTGGAGTTGCTGCGCGATACGTGGCGCGGCCACCCGGCAGCGGCCATCGATATCGAAAACCTGCAGGGCGCGCTCAAACAGGTCAACGAGCGCCTATGGGTGATCGAGGACGATATCCGGGTGCAGGAACAGCGCCAGCTCTTTGATGCGACGTTCGTCAAGCTGGCCCGTTCGGTGTACTTCGAGAACGACGAGCGTGCGGCGCTCAAGCGCCAGATCAACCTGCGGCTGGGTTCCACCCTGGTCGAAGAGAAGTCCTACCAGGACTACGGCAACGCACGCCCCGCCTGAGGCGAGGCGAGCAGGGCATCGAGCCGCTCGATCACGGCTTCGGTTTCGACCAGCGCCATCACCTCCGGGTACTCGAGCTTGGTGCCCCACGGCAACGCCTGCGCTGGCTTGCCGCGAAAGCGCCGCGCGGCCGCGTCGTAACGATCGACGCACCAATGCCGCGAACAGTACGGACCGCTGCGCGCCGGATTGCTCGCCGCATGCAGCCCGATCACCGGCGTGCCCATCGCGTTGGCCATATGCATCGGGCCGGAATCCGGCGTGATCAGCGCCACCGCGCGCTGTGCCAATGCGAGGAACTGCTTGAGCGTGTCCTTGCCGACCAGATCCAGCGCTGGCTGGCGCATTGCAGCGATGATCGCATCGGTGGTGCGCCGCTCCAGCGCGCTGCGTCCGCCGCAGATCGCGACCCGCAAGCCATGGCGGGTGACCGCATGGTCGGCTACGGCCGCGTAGCGTTCGGGTAGCCAGTTGCGCAGCGGATGGCTGGCGCAGGGGCTCAGCAGCAGTGTCGGCTGATCGCCGGGCAACAGTTGCGCTGCAATCGCCGCGTCCTGTTGCGGGACCGGAATATCCCAGCGTACTGCCGCCTGGCGCAATCCCAGCGGTTCGCAGAAGCTGCCGATCGCATCCAGCACGTGCATACCGCTGCGGGCGGCAATGCGCTCGCCGATGAACATGCCGTGCAGGTCTTTCGAGCGTGCGCGGTCGTAGCCGACCCGCCGCTGCGCGCGGACCAGCGCCGACAGCAGGTTCGCACGCAGCGCAACCTGGCACTGCAACAACACCTCGAAGCGCCGTCCACGCAGTTGCGCGGCAATCGCGCGGAATCCGGCTATGCCCGCACGCTTGTCGAAGGCGACAAACTCGACGCCGGGCAGGTCGCCGACCAGTCGCGCCTCGAGTTTGCCGATGATCCAGGTGATCGACGTGTCCGGAAACGCATCGCGCAGCGTATGCACCAGCGGCACCACATGGGTTGCGTCGCCGAGCGCAGACAGTCGGAGGATACAGATCGAGCGTGGGGCGGACATTGGGTAGGCGAATTGGTAGCCGAGCTCGGATCGATGCCTGCCGCACTGCCGGCGCACGCTATCCCGACCCTTGGATTAGGTTCTAAACTGCGGCCATGGACATCCACGGCGCGCCAGCGGACTGTAACGGAGATTCAGCAGCAGTGGCCCCAGCGTCGGGTTGCGCGGTGAGCGTGCAGGCGTGTCTGGTACCCGCTTGGGTCGAGGGCGCTGTCAGCCGCGCAAGGACCGACCGGCGATGCGATGCAGTCGGCAAGTGAAGCGCCTTGCCGACGGTGCCGCCGTGTTCGATGCCGCGCGACTGCCCGACGGACCTGAAGCGTGCTGGTTCGATGCCGACTGGTGGCGCACTCGCGGACCGGTGAGTACTCCCGCCGGAGGGCGCGGCTCGGCGCTGGTCGTGCGCACCCCCGCGGGGGCCGCAGTGCTGCGCCACTATCGGCGCGGCGGGCTGATGGCACGGGTGAACCCGGATCGCTACCTGTGGCAGGGCGAGAACCGTACCCGGCCGTTCCGCGAGTTCGACCTGCTGGCGCAGATGGTTGCCGAGGGTCTGCCGGCACCCGTGCCGCTGGCCGCGCGCTATGCCCGCAGCGGTCCGTGGTATCGCGCCGATCTGCTCACGCAGGCGATCGACGACTCGCAAACGCTGGCGCAGCGGCTCAGCGATGCACCGTCGCAGATCGATTGGGCGATCATTGGTGCGACCATCGGCCGTTTCCATGCGCGCGGGTTCTTCCATGCGGACCTGAACGCGCACAACCTGCTGCTGTGTGAAACCCGCTGCCACCTGATCGATTTCGACCGCGGCGAACGTCGCGCACCTGCCCATGCATGGATGCAGGCCAACCTCGCGCGGCTGCGGCGTTCGCTGGACAAGCTGTCGGCAGCGAAGCGCCTGCCTGGCTTCGATGGCGAATGCTGGCCAAGTCTGCAGCGCGCGCATGCGCTGGTCGTGGAGAAGGGCGCATGAGCCTGCACCTGGTGTTCCTTGGCGTGGGCAGCGCGCAGGCCGTGGAGCTCGGCTCATCGAACGCGGTCATCGAGCGCGATGACGCGCCGCTGTTGATGATCGATTGCGGGCCGGAGGGGCTGAGCGCCTTCATCGATCGCTACGGCAGTACGCCGGATGCGCTGTTCATCACCCACGCGCACATGGACCACGTGGCCGGACTGGAGCGGCTCTTCTATCGCGTGTATTTCGATCCTGCGCGCCGCGGTCGGGTGCGGCTGTACGTGCCGATCGGCGTGATTGGCGTGCTGCACGACCGCCTGGCGACCTATCCGAACGCGATCGCCGAGGGCAGCGGCAACTTCTGGGATGCATTCCAGCTGATTCCGGTCCTGCGCGGGTTCTGGCATGCAGGGCTGTGGTTCGACACCTTCGCCGTGCGCCATCATTCGCCCGGTTCGGCGTTTGCGATCGGTTTGCGCAATGCGATGGTCTGGACCGGCGATACCCGGCCGATTCCCGAGTTGCTTTCGCACTACGGCAGCGGGCGCGAATTGATTGCGCACGACTGCGCCTTGCACGGCAATCCCTCGCATACCGGTATCGACGACCTCGAGCGCGAGTATCCGCCGGCGCTGCGGCAGCGGCTGGTGCTGTATCACTATGGTTCGCATGCCGACGGCGAGGCATTGCGCGCGCGAGCGCCGCGCGTGGCCACCATGGGGGAGCGCATCGAGCTTGGTGCATACGAGCCGGCAGCGGACGCGGGTCGTGGCTGAGACCATTCCCCTGCGCCGGGTCGAGGACTTGCATCCGATGGATCGGCTCGCTCGGCCGGTGCGCGACCTGCGCATCTCGTTGATCGACCGCTGCAACTTCCGTTGTCCCTACTGCATGCCGGAGGAGCGCTATCCGCGCGATGCCCGCTTCCTCGACGCCGCGCAGCGGTTGACTGCCGCCGAGATCGAAATCGTCGCGCGTGCCTTCGTCGCGCTGGGTGTCGACAAGCTGCGCCTGACCGGTGGCGAGCCCCTGCTGCGCCGCGATCTGGCGCAGATCGTCGAGCGTCTGGCGCGCATCGACGGCGTGCGCGATCTTGCTTTGACCACCAACGGCAGCCTGCTGGAGTCGCAGGCCGCGACGTTGCGCGCGGCGGGCTTGCGCAGGATCACGATCAGCCTCGACACGCTCGATCCGCAGCGCTTTGCGCAACTCAGCGGTGGGCGCGGCGATCTGCACGCGGTGCTGCGCGGCATTGCCGCTGCCGAGCGTGCCGGATTCAGCCGGCTGAAGATCAACGCGGTGATCATGCGCGGCGCGAACGAGGTCGACGTGCTGCCGCTGGTCGCGCGCTTCCGTGCCAGCGGCCATGTACTGCGCTTCATCGAGTACATGGACGTGGGAACCTGCAATCGCTGGGAATCATCGCGCGTGGTGCCGAGCGCCGAACTTGTCGCATGCATCGGTGCGCGCTGGCCGATCCACCCGATCGATCGCGCCTATCGGGGCGAGGTCGCCGAGCGCTGGGCCTTCGATGATGGCAGTGGCGAGATCGGCTTCGTGTCCTCGGTCAGCACGCCGTTCTGTGGCGACTGCCATCGCGCACGTCTGTCAGCCGACGGCAAGCTGTTCACCTGCCTGTTCGCCGCGCACGGCAGCGACCTGCGCGGACCGCTCCGTGCAGGCGAAGACAGCGCCATGCTGGCCGCGCGGATCGCGACGCTCTGGCGCGGCCGCGCCGATCGCTACTCCGAGCAGCGTGCCGCACAGCCGGCGCCCGCCGCGTCTGCGCGAGTCGAAATGTTCCGGATCGGCGGCTGAGGGCATGGCCGCGCGCAAGCCGACGCTGTCGCACCTCGATGCCGCCGGCCGTCCGCGCATGGTGGACGTCTCGTCCAAGCGCGTCAGCCTGCGCGTGGCGCAGGCGCGGTGCCTGGTGGTGCTGCCGGCCGCGGCGGCCGCCGCGCTACGTGGCGGCGGGTTGCGCACGGCCAAGGGTCCGGTGTTCGATACCGCGATCATCGCCGGCACCATGGCGGTCAAGCGCACCCACGAGCTGATTCCGTTCTGCCACCCGCTGGCGCTGGAGTCGTGTCAGTTCACGCTGGCCTTCGATGATCCTTGCACCATCGTCATCGGTTGCCGTGTGGCCGTACGCGGTCGCACCGGGGTCGAGATGGAAGCGCTGACCGGCGCGACCGTGGCCGCATTGACGGTCTACGACATGTGCAAGGCGCTGTCGCACGACATCGTGATCGGTCCGGCACGCCTGCTTGCAAAGCGCGGCGGGCGCAGTGGTACGTGGGTCGCACCGGCATGAGGGTCACGGTGCGCTACTTCGCCAGCTTGCGCGACCAGGCGCAATGCGAGGTCGAGCACGTGATCGCTGCTGGCGATGCAGCCGCGCTGTACGAGGCGCTGCGCGCACGCCATGGGTTCAGCCTGCCGCGCGAGCGCCTGCGGGTGGCCCGCAATGGCGAGTTCACCAGCTGGGACACCGCGCTCGTCGACGGTGACGAGATCGTGTTCATCCCGCCGGTATCCGGAGGCTGAGGTGTTCGCGCTGCACAGTCAGGCTATCGATACCCAGCTGCTGCGGCTTGCGCTCGCGCACGCCAGCGCCGGCGCGGTGGTGGTGTTCGAAGGGGTAGTGCGCAACCACAATGATGGTCGCGCCGTGCGTGGTCTGCGCTACGAGGCATACGCCGAGCTCGCACTTGCCGAGGGTGCGCGCATCGTCGACGCGGTGCGGCTGCGCCATCAGGTCGCGGCGTTGATCTGCGTGCACCGCGTGGGCACGCTGCAGGTGGGCGAGATCGCCGTGTGGGTCGGGGTGGCGGCGGCCCATCGGGATGCGGCATTCGTGGCGTGCCGCGAAGTGATCGACGCGATAAAGCTGCAGGTTCCGATCTGGAAACACGAAGACTACGCCGACGGAAGCAACGAATGGCTGCATCCCCTGTGAGCAGTCCCGTGCAGCAGCTGGCGCATGTGGCGCTGCTGGTACGCGAGTACGATGAGGCGATTGCCTGGTACACCGGCATGCTGGGCTTTCGCCTGCTGCAAGACATCGACCTTGGCGGTGGCAAGCGTTGGGTACTGGTGGCGCCGCCGGGTGATGGCCTGGCGTGCCTTTTGCTGGCGCGTGCGGTCAACGTGCGGCAGCAGTCGCGCATCGGCGATCAGACCGGTGGTCGGGTGTTCCTGTTTCTGCACACCGACGACTTCTGGCGCGACTATCGCGCGATGCTCGCCCTTGGCGTGCGCTTTTCGGAAGCCCCGCGCGAAGAGCCCTACGCTACCGTGGTGGTGTTCGAGGATCTGTACGGCAACCGCTGGGACCTGCTGCAACCGCGCGAGGCTGCTGCATCCACCGCACCGAAGGCATGACTTTGCTTGTCTGTACCGGGGGGTTCCAGTAGCATCTTGCGCCCTGCTGGTGATCCGGTTCTGCGCAGCAACGGAACTGGCGAGCTTCTGCGGCGCCGCCCAGCGCAGTGCCAGCCGCCGCGCAGTCGTGGAGAGGTGTCCGAGTGGCTTAAGGAGCACGCCTGGAAAGTGTGTATACGGCTTATCCCCGTATCGCGGGTTCGAATCCCGCCCTCTCCGCCAGTTTTCGTGCGCTGATGTCCATGCGCACTTGCTGCAACGTGTTTGCGCCATGACTTCCATGGTGGTCCCCGTCGGTTCCCCGCGACGATAGGTGGCAAATTCCGCCAGGCCCGGAAGGGAGCAACGGTAGTCGCTGATTCGGGTGCCGGGGTTCGGCCGGCGGGGGCCGCCACCCATTCGACGGGCAGTCGGACTGCCTTTGCGCCAGGCGCGATCACGGCGATAGCCACACCGGTCCGAGGTTGGCACAATCGGAGTCCGGCACGGGAATCGCGATGTCCTATCAAGTACTCGCCCGCAAGTGGCGTCCCAAACGATTCGCCGAGCTGGTCGGTCAGGAGCACGTGGTGCGTGCGCTGACCCACGCTCTCGTCAGCGGGCGCATCCACCATGCGTTCCTGTTCACCGGCACCCGCGGGGTGGGCAAGACCACCATTGCGCGCATCTTCGCCAAGTCGCTCAACTGCGAAACCGGGGTGAGTGCAGAGCCCTGCGGCGTGTGCGCGATCTGCCGCGATATCGACGCCGGCCGTTTTCTCGACCTGCTGGAGATCGATGCGGCCAGCAACACGGGCGTCGACGATGTGCGCGAGGTGATCGAGAACGCGCAGTATCGGCCGGTGCGCGGTGGCTACAAGGTGTACCTGATCGACGAGGTGCACATGCTGTCGAAGAATGCCTTCAATGCACTGCTCAAGACGCTCGAAGAGCCGCCCGAACACGCCAAGTTCCTGCTCGCGACCACCGATCCGCAGAAGTTGCCGGTGACCGTGCTGTCGCGCTGCCTGCAGTTCAACCTCAAGCGCCTGTCGGAGGAGCAGATTTCCGGTCAGGTCGAGCGCATCCTCAAGGCCGAGGAGGTCGCGCACGATGCCGATGCGGTGGCCGAAATCGCGCGCGGCGGCAACGGGTCGATGCGCGATGCACTGTCGTTGCTCGACCAGGCGATCGCCTTCGGCGGCGGCAAGCTGGTCGGCGACGAGGTGCGCAGCATGCTGGGCACCATCGATCGTACGCGGGTGGGTGGATTGATCGAAGCGATCGCCGCCGACGACGCGGGCGCATTGTTCGCGCGGATCGCCGAGATTGCCGAGTTCGTGCCCGACTTCGCCACGGTGCTCGACGAACTGGCCGCAATGCTGCACCGGATCCAGCTGCAGCAGTTCCTCGGTGCGAGCGCCGCGACCCCGGAGCCGGCGGTCGCCGCACTGGCGCAATCCATCGCGGCCGACGAGGTGCAACTGCTTTACCAGTTGGCGATCACCGGGCGTCGCGACCTCGGCCTGGCGCCGAATCCGCGCGCCGGTTTCGAGATGACCTTGTTGCGCATGCTCGCGTTCCGTCCCGCCGGCGCTGGCGTGAGCGTCGCGGTGGCGCGGCCAACCCAAGCCGTGCCCACGCGCGCGGCCGCCAGCGCTCCGCTTGCTCCCGCGCCGTCGCCAGCGCCCACCTCGCGGCCTGCAGCGTCACCCGCGAGCGCGCCCGCAGCAGCCGATTCCCTCGCGCCGGCACGCAGTCTGCCTGCTGCTGCAGCGCCCAAATTGCAGACTGCTGCGCCGCCATGGTCGGGTCCGATCGACGCCGAGCGCTGGTCCGAGCTGCTCGCCGGGATCAAGCTCAGCGGCCCGGTACGCGAGTTCGCCCACAACGTGGTGCCGCTGGATTTCAGTGATTCCCGCCTGCGTCTGGGATTGGCGTCGGGCTTCGAGCACCTGCGCAGCGACGGCATCCTGCTATCGCTTGCGACAGCGCTGGCGCCAGCATTGGGCAGCGGCCTGAAGATCCAGATCGAAGCGGTGTCCGCATCGATCGAGACCGTGGCGCACCGCAGTCGGGTCGAATCCTCGCAGCGCCAGCAGCAGGCAGAGGCGGCGATCGCCGCCGATCCTGCGGTGCAAAGCATTGTTTCGCTGTTCGACGCGCGCGTCGTGCCGCAATCGACCCGCCCCAGCCAGCCGGAGTAGCGTGATGAAAGGTCCATTGGGAAGCCTGATGCAGCAGGCGCAGCGCATGCAGGAGAACCTCAAGCGCGCGCAGGAAGATCTCGCCGCGGTCGAGGTCAGCGGCCAGGCTGGCGGTGGCATGGTCAGCGTGTCCATCAACGGGCGCCACGAGGTGCTGCGGGTGAAGATCGACCCGAGCCTCGCCGGTGGCGACCTGGAAATGCTCGAGGACCTGATCGTTGCCGCGTGCAACGACGCCAACAACCGCATCGCCGAGGTCAGCCAGCAGCGCATGTCGGAGGTCGCCGGCGGCATGAGCCTGCCGCCCGGTTTCAAGCTGCCGTTCTGAGCCGTGTCGGCCGGATCGCCGCTGCTGCTGGAACTGATCGACGCCCTGCGCTGCCTGCCCGGCGTCGGCGCCAAGAGCGCGCAGCGCATGGCCTTCCATGTGCTCGAACGCGATCGCGACGGTGCGCGGCGGCTTGCCGCGCGTCTGCTCGATGCAGTGGACCGGATCGGCCACTGCAGCCGCTGCCGCACGTTCAGCGAGGACTCCGTTTGTGCGACCTGCAGCAGCAGCGCGCGCGATAGCGCCCTGCTGTGCGTGGTCGAATCACCGGTCGATCAATTGGCAGTCGAACAGGCCACCGGCTATCGGGGGCTTTACTTCGTCCTGCTGGGACGGCTTTCCCCGCTGGATGGCCTCGGACCTGCCGAGTTGGGGCTCGATCAACTCGCCGCGCGCCTGCGCGAGGGCGAAGTGCGCGAACTGATCGTGGCGACCAATCCCACCGTCGAAGGCGAAGCCACCGCACACTATCTTTCGCAGATCGCGCGCGCGGCCGGTGTGCGTGCCAGCAGGATTGCGCATGGCGTGCCGATCGGCGGCGAGCTGGAGTTCGTCGATCGCGGGACGCTGGCGCATGCGTTCGGGACCCGGCATGAGTTGTGAGGGGCGCGATGTGAGGGCCGGGTACGGGACTCAAGGAACAGGCCCCTGGGTCGAGTGGCATTGCCTCGACGTTCGTCATCCCCGCGAAGGCGGGGATCCAGTGACTTCGACTGCGGCACAAGAGCGACAGGCACTGGATTCCCGCCTTCGCGGGAATGACGAGCTGGGCGGCATTGGCCAGGAACTGGCGCCTTTGTGCTCAAGTCGGTCCCATTCAGCCCTGGCCCTACACTCCAAGCCCGCATCCACCAACCCCCAGCCCCCATCATGCCCACTCTCTTCTCGAAGATCATCGCGCGCGAGATACCGGCTCAAATCGTCTATGAGGACGAGCACGTGGTCGGTATCCGCGACATCAACCCGCAGGCGCCGCTGCACGTGCTGTTCGTGCCGCGTCGAGAGATCGCAACGCTCAATGATCTCGCCGCGGCCGATGCCGAGCTGGTCGGCCGCCTGGTCCTGGCCGCAGCGCAGTTCGCGCAGCGCGAGGGCTTCGGCGAGAGCGGCTATCGAACGGTGTTCAATTGCAACCGCGATGCTGGTCAGACCGTGTTCCATATCCACCTGCACCTGCTGGCCGGCCGTGCGCTCGCCTGGCCACCCGGCTGAGGCAGCCGG
>JBBRFN010000007.1:0-44219 GCA_038224265.1 Lysobacterales bacterium | reverse complement strand
AAACACCGAGTACAGCAGCAGCTGCACCGGGTTGGCGCGCGCGCCGACGATCAGATCGGTGCCGGAGATGGTGCGCAGGAAACTGCTGCGCGCCTCCTGCCGCAGGCGCTCGACGCCGAGCAGCAGCATCACGCTGATCGCAATGGTGGCGATGGTCAGCAGCGCGGTGAAACGGCGGTTGGCCAGACTCAGCCACGCCAGGCGCAGCAGGGCGCGCATCAGGCGCTGGCCTCTTGCACGCGTGGTGCTGCGACGCCCGTCGCTGCCCGGTTGAGCGTGCGCAGATCGAGGTGGCGTTCGAACAATGGCTTGAGCGTGTGATCGTGGCTGACGAAGACCAGCGCCGATCCCGCCTGCGCGCACTCATCGAACAGCAGGCGCAGGAAACCCTCGCGCGCATCGTGATCGAGCGCCGAGGTCGGCTCGTCGGCCATCACCAGCTCCGGTGCGCCGATCAGCGCGCGCGCGGCCGCAACGCGCTGCTGTTGGCCCACCGACAGGCCCGCTGCTGCACGCGACTGCAGATCTGCATCGGCAAGCCCCAGCGATGCCAGCAGCCGGCGCGCCGCAGCGGGCAGGGTGCCATCGCGGGCGATCGCGCGCTCGCGCCGACGCGCGGAGAAGCGACACGGCAGCACCACGTTGTCGAGCACCGACAGGTACGGCAACAGGTTGAACATCTGGAATACGAAACCGATGTGGTCGGCGCGCAGGCGATCGCGCTGGCGTTCGCCGCGCCCGGTGATCGCTTCGCCCGCGAGCTCGATGCTGCCCGCCTGCGGCCGGAGCGTGCCGGCCACCAGATTGAGCAGGGTGCTCTTGCCCGCGCCGCTGGGGCCATGCAGGAATACCCGCTCGCCGCTGTCGACCACGAACTGCGGAATGTCGATCAACGGTTCGTGGCCCGGCCAGCCGAAGCGCAACCCCTCGATTTGCAGCACGCGGCTTGATGCCGGGTGGGTAGTGGAAGCCTGCATGCGATTCAGCGTGTCGCGCCGAGTGCGATGCGACGCGCGGCGGGTGTCAGCTCGGCGCCGGTCTGCGCACCGGGGGCGATGACTTGTGCGCGAACCTCCTGCAGCGATGGGAACGCATCGAACAGGTTCACGATCACGGCTGTCGGCGCCGTGCAATCGAACGTATAGCTGGCGCTCCAGTCCCCGTGGCTGGCGGAGCCTTCGGCGTGCTCATGCGCGTGCTCGGGTTCGCTCTCCTTGTGATCGTGCGCATGCGCATGCGCAGCATCGGCCTGCGCGGTTGACCCGCCCGGCGCTTGCAGTGCCGCGGCGGGCGGATCGACATCAGGTTTGGCCGCGGGCGTGCACGCAGCAGCCGGTTCGAAGGCGAACAGCGTTGCGGCGTTGCCGAGCGCGGCGACGGCCGCCTGGACCTTGTCCGCGTCATCGCTATCCGCAGGCTGGCCTTCGAATCCGACGATGTCCGAGCCGGGTGCGGTGACTGCGATCTCCAGCCGTCCACCGTCGAGTGCGAGGTCCAGACTTCCCACGCCATGCTCATGCGCGCCTGCCGCATGGTCTTGCGCGTTGACGCGCGCGGGGAGTGTGACGAGGGCCACGATGGCGATGAGCATTGCGCAACAACGTGAGAGCGGCATTGGTGCAGTGTCCAGTCTTGGGTGGCGGTTGTCGATGTTATACTGTAACGCTTTGATCGCCCACATCAAGAGCCTGACCACCGCATGTTGCCGCCCTCGACCCGCCGTCGGGCCGTCTGGCTCGACCGTATCGGAATCTCTGCCTCGCTGGTGTGTGCGCTGCATTGCATGGCGCTGAGCTTTGCGGTGGTGCTGTGGCCGGCATTGTGGCTGCGCCAGCAGCTGTGGGGCATCGAAGTCCGTTGGCTGCTGCTGGCAGAGCTGGCGCTGGCAGCACTCAGCCTGCTCGCGGCGAGTTCGGCGCTTTGGGCTGGATATCTGCGCCACCGGCGCATGTTGCCGGGGCTGCTGATGATCCCGGGCATGCTCGGGCTGGGCGTCGGCGTGTTCAGTCAGGTACATCGCATGCCCGGCTGGGGTACGGCCGTCGTGCTGTGCGGTGGTGCGCTGTTGATCGCGGGGCATGTGCTTAATCTGCGCGCGCACGACTGAGCGGCCGCGTCTGCGCGGCCGCCGTGCTTCGCACGCTGTTCAGCGCACGCGCGCCGATGCCGGTACCAGGTCGTTGAGCTGGCCGATGATGATGTTGCCAACGGCGCCCCCGCTGCCACTGCGTGCATAGCGCAGCGACCCGCTGTCGCCGGGCAGGATCTCGAACACGGCGAAATCATCGATGCCGTCGCCGTCGTAGTCGCCAGGCGCCGGCACCGCGGCGGCGTCACCGAGGAAAGCATTGATCGCTCCGCTGCCGCCCGCAATCAGGCTGCCCCATTGGCGGGTGCCGCTGAAGCCGGGAATCTCGAAGACCCGCGTCAGCGTCACGTCGGCGCGCGGATCGCCGCCGAAATGCCCGGGGACCAGCCGATCGCCGGTGGCGCCGAAAAGGGTCTGCACGCCGAGGTTCGAGCTCGACCCGTCGCGGATCTGGAACACGTTGTCATTGCGCTGCACCAGATCGCCGACCCCATCGCCGGTGTAGTCGGGACCGCCGATCAGCTGGGTGGTCCAGAAGATGCTGATCGCGATCGGGCGTTCGGCACCGGTGCGGGCGTCGCGGATCAGAAAATTGCCGTTGACGGTGGGTCCGCTGCCGACGTTGTACTGTGCATAGTCGAATACGCCATCGCCCGTGTAGTCGCCGACATTGCGCGCATCGCCCGTGCTGCCATGCGTCACTGTGCGTATCCGATCCGGATTGCTCGACGGCCGTATCAGGTATACGCCGGGATTGCCGGGCCGGAATACCGCGGCGTCCCATGCGCCATCGCCGTCGTAGTCGCCGCTGGCGAACTGGTCGCCGGGGCGACCGAGATCGAAGCTTCGATCCGGATCGACGCCGTTGCCGCGATTGAGCCTGTAGGTCCAGCGCAGCACGTCGCCGCTGGGTGTCACCGTTGGCCGTGCAACCACGAAATCCGAATATCCATTCCCGTCGAGATCGTATGCGGGTGCGCGACGACAGCTGCTGGTCGCGCCCTGCGCGATCGCTGCTTGCGCAGTTGCGGCGACCGGACGCACGCCTTCGTTGGCTTCGAACGAACTGGCGCTGATCAGGTCCGGCGGTGGTGGCTGGACGCTGAGCCGAAGCACCGCATTGGCGTAGCCGCCGACATTGCCGGGGCGCTGGTCGATCGTCTCCACCCGCCACGTCCCGTTGGCCTGCGCTGCCGGCATGCCGCCGAATACGGTCGCAAGCCACGTGGCGCAGCCGCCGGTCGCGCGCAGCCCGGCCGTGCTGGGCCGATACTGCACGCCTTGTGCAACCGCGCCGCCGCCGGCGCTTGCGGCTGCCTGCCACAAGTCGCCGCCGTCGTCGTCGAACAGGTAGTTGCCATCCAGATCGGCCGTGCTCGGCGTGCCGCCGGCAAGTGCGCCAACCGAGTCGGCGAGCAGCAGACGGGAACCGTTGGGCGCGATCAGCGCGATCCGCAGATCGCCGACTGCTGCATGCGTGAGCACCAGCTGCAGCTGTACATCGACAACCGTTCCAGCGAGACCGGCGGCGGGAAAGGCCCACTGGTGGGTCGCGCCCGGTATCGACAGCGATGCGGCGTCGGCGATCACGCTGCCGTCGGTCGCGCCCTGTACTGCAACGATCTGCGCGTGAGCCATCCACGGCAGCAGCAGGCTCGCGAGCGACCAAAGAGCGAGCCGCTGCGGCCGCCGCGGCAGCGGCAACGAATGCACCTGCACTTGCTGCACTTCGATGGGGCACATGATGGATTCCTTTTCGTCAGGGACTGGCATGAGCGAGCGCCGCGGCGCCAGTACTCATTCGAAGCCGTTGCCGAACACCAGTTCGGAAGTGCCGATGCCGTTGAGCAGCACCAGCGCCGGACTGATTGCGGCATTGCTGGCGATCGCCAGCGCGCCGGTCCGCTCGCCCACGGCCGCTGCGGTGAACGAGACATTGATCGTGCACGTTGCACCCGGCGCCAGCGCGTTTGCAGGAGGGCCCAGCGGGCAGTCGCTGCTGAACCCGAAGTCCGGGCTGCCGCCGATCTGGCTGATCGAAGCCAGTAGCAGCGGCTGGTTGCCGGTGTTGCGAACGGTGAGCGCGCGCGACGGTGCGGACGTGCCGACCGCGGTCGGACCGAACTCGACACTGGGGGCGCTCAACGACAGCACCGGCGCATTGACCAGGGTCGTTATCGCGATGGTCAGCGTGTCGCTGAGGGGATTGTTGTCGTCGCCGCCGTTGCCGAGATCGTCGACTTCGACCCTGACCTCTGCCGCGCCACCGGTTCCCGCCGGAAAGTACTGCAGTCCGATCAGCGCTGCATTGATGTTCGCCAGTGTGCCCTCGCAGCGCCGCAGCGCATCGCCGCCGGGACCACCGGTGCCTGCACTGCAACTGAGGCCCGTTTCGCTGCCGAAGCGCACACGCCCCACATCGGCGGCGATCGTGGCGCGCAGTGGCAGCATGCGCGCATCGGGGTCGGCGACGTCGATCAAGCTGCTGTTGGCAGCGGAAAACACCAGCGGCGTCCCGATGAACGCAGTTGCCGAGGAAGGTCCGCTGACCACCGGTGCTCGATTGCGCACGAACTCCACCGCGCCGGAGTCGCACACCAGCAACCCGTCGCCGTTGCCGTCCTGTGGGCGCGCGATGCCGCGTGCGTCGATCTGCAGTGGATGAGCGCTGCTGCCGCACGCGGCAGCAGCGTCGATGGCCGGGCTGCCGGCCAGCGGCGGCATGCTCGGCACCGGACCTCCGAAGTTGCCGAGAGGCCGCAGGTCAAGCGCGGAAACCAGCGTGAAGCCGGTACAGCTGGGGTCGGTGCTGATGTTGCCCGCCGCAAGTTCCAGCGCGCCGGAGACCAGGATCCTGCAGTTGCCGCTCGGCAGGCCGTCGAGCAGGTTGCCGCCAAGCAGCGCCGTGACGGCGCCGATCACGAAGGTCGACGACTGCGCGATGGGCTGCAGGGCGCGGTTTCCCGCAAAGGTATTGTTGCTGAGCTCGGCACTGTCTGCCTGCAGCTCTAGTGCTGCCTGCGTGCGGGAGAGGTTCTGCACGAAGGTGTTGTTGCGCAGACGAACCGTGTGGGACTGCGCCAAAACCACCAGCGCACCACCGGTGAAGGGCACCTGGCTATTGCTCCCGACATAGCGGTTGCCCGCGAAGGTCGTGCGTTCGATATCGACCGCGGTCGACGCCTCGCCGAACAGGCTGACACGCGCCGCGCTGGCACGGTTCTCGACGTTCGCGTTGTTGCCAAGCACCGAATCGGTAATCCGCACATTGCCGGAGGCGCGGACCTGCAGTGCCCCGGCGCCGATGTTGTCGACCAGACGCATGCGTTCGAAGGTTGCGTTTCCGACATTGTTGAAGGTGATCGCGCCGACTTGGTTGAGAAAGGCGGAGGAGCCGCAGAATCCGCGAATGGTGAGGTCGCGGAAGGTGTAGTCGTCGACGCGGTTCCCGAGGACGAGCATGAATCCCAGCGGGTTTTCGTTGGGCTGCCCATCTTCGCGGCAGGCCGGCAGCGTGGTCGCGCGCTGGATCGTCGCGCCACGTCCGTCGACGACCACGTTACCCGCCGTCAACCCGCCGATTAACACGACGGTGTTGCCGTTCTGCGGGTAGGTCGGACCGGCGAAGCTGAACACCGCGCCAGCCGGCAGCACCACCACGTCGGTGCGGTCGCTGCGGCCGCTGGGACAGCCGCCGCGAGGCTCGTTGAAGCCCGCGGCCTCGATCGCTGCGATCAGGGTGCAGGCATCGGGCAGCTGCGCGGCGTCGGAGGTCGTATCGACAGTGATGACGTTCACGTCCTGCGCCGGCGCAATGCCCGGCGTGAACGACGCAAACACGAGGACGATGCAGCGGATGACGTGGTTCATGGCAGGCTCCGGATCCCATCGACGGCGGGGGTCGATGGATTAATCGGAATCGGCTGCCGAACTCCCCACTTTGCCGGATGCGGCGTGGGTGCTGCAGGCTGCAAAGCAGCCGGCTTGCTTGCGCGCCGGGTCAGTCGACGCGCTGCAACAGCGCCCGCAACTGCTGGCGCAAGGGCGACTGCGGGTGCGCGCGCGCAACAGCTGGTTGCGCCAGGGCAAGTTCGCGTCGCGCGGCCCCGTTGTCGCCGCCATCGGCCAAGGCTGCGGCCAGTCGCAAGCGCGCTGCCGCCAGCACGGGATGCGCGTTGCCCTGGGCGGCCGCAACCGAGGCGACCGCGCGCGCCAGCGCGTCGACGCGCAGAGACTGATTCCCCTGCGCTGCCGCCAGCGCGGCGATCCCCTGCAGCAGCTGCTGCTGGCCGCGAATGAACAGTGGAGGATCGCGCTCGAGCCCGGCCTGCAGGGTCGCAAGGTCCTGCGCGACTTGGGTAGGCGATAAACTGGTTGCGTCGATCTGTGCTCGCAGTGCCAGCGAAAGCAGCAGCTCTTCGTGCGCGGCGGGCAGCGCGGCGCTGCGGATCCGCAGCGCCTCGGCATTGCTCGCGGCAGCCGCATCCCGCGCATCGCGGCCAAGCTGGATCCGGGCTACAAGATGATGCCCGCGCGCGGCATTGCGCGAGTCCGCGCCGCCCAGTGCGATGCGCAGCGCAGTGGACTGTCGGGCCAAAGCAAGTGCCGCATCCAGATCGCCGGCGTACTCCTCCACCGTGGCGAGGTTGCCGAGGTGCTGCGCGTACTGCTGGGTCTGCCGTCCGGCGTTGATCGCCAGCGACACCGCCATGGCGCGGCGGAAGTATTCGCGTGCCGCATCCAGCGCACCGGCCTCGCGCTCGGCGTTGCCCAGTTCCGCAAGTGCGCGTTCGGTCGCCATCGACTGCTCGCCATGCACTCGCACGCTGCGCTCGAGCAGGTCGGCCAACAGTTCGCGCGCCTCGCCGCTGCGCCCGAGGTTGATCAGGATCTTGCCGGCACCGAACTGACTGATCAGGGTGGTGGGATGCTCTCGTCCGGACACCTGTTCGTTGATCCGGATCGCCCGCTGGTACAGGTCGAGCGCTGCGGCATCGTCGCCTTCGGACTCGGCCAGCTGGGCGCGGTTGTAGGCCAGCCGGGCGAGCGGCTCGCGCGCGCTGTCGCCCTCGGCCGCATAGATCGCCTCGGCGCGATCGTAGTCGGCGCGCGCCGCTGGCGTGTCCTCGAGCGCCAGTGCCGACCACGCGCGCGCCGTGCGTATTGGCGCCTCGAGCGCGGTGTCGCCGAGTGCGAGCGCTCCGGCCAGCGCGCGGTCTCCGGTTTCGCGCGCGGCGGGGAAGTCGAGTGCCGCGTTCAGCGCGCGCGCGAGCAAGGCATCGGATTCGACGCGGTCGCGCGCGCTGGCGGTCGTGTCGAGCAAGCGTGCAGATGCGTTGCGTGCGAGCACCAGCGCAAGGTCCGGCTTGCCGATCTGCAGGTAGATGTGGGCGAGGCTGCGCTCCAGTGCGGCGCGCGTTGCGGGTGCGGCGGACTCGAGGCCGTCGAGCCGCTGGCGTCCCAGATCGAGCAACTCCAGCGCATCGATGCGGCGGCCGGGATGGCGGGCTGGATCCAGTTCGGTGTAGAGGTCTTGCAGAAAACCCGAGGTTGCGCGTGCGGCGGCGGCCTCGCGTTCGGCGGCGGCCTGCGCGATCCGCGCGGCGCGATTCTGCACGCCCAGCAGCACCGACAGCGCCACCAGTGCCACGACAGCGGTCGCGCCCAGCGCCACGGCCAGTCGATGGCGGCGGATGAATTTGCCGGTGACATAACGCCAGTGCCCGCCTGCCGCCGCCACCGGTCGGCCATCGAGCCAGGCTTGTGCATCGTCGGCCAGATCGGCGGCAGACCCATAGCGCATGCCCGGTTCGACGCGGATCGCACGGCGCACGATGGCGTCGAGATCGCCACGCAGCAGTGCCGGATCCGTGCTTGCGGTGGCATGCGCGGGATCCTCAGGCAGCCGACTGGGCGCGGGCAACTCGCGACTGAGCGAAATCGCATCGGTCGTGCGCACCGGCACCCGACCCGTGAGCAACTCGTACAACACCATGCCCAGCCCGAACACGTCGGTGGCCATCGTCACCGGTTGGTTGAGCATCTGCTCAGGACTTGCATAGGCCGGCGTTGCCGCGAACGTCGCGGTCCGCGCTGCCCCGTCGTCCGGCTCGAGCAGTCGCGCGATGCCGAAGTCCAGCAGCACCGGCGAGCCATCCGCACGCACCATCACGTTGGCCGGCTTCAGATCGCAGTGCACCACCAAACGCTGATGCGCAAAATGCACTGCGCGGCACAGGCTGGCGAACAGCTGCATTCGCTGGCGCAGGTCGGGCGCTGTTCGCACAACCCAGTCGCCGAGCGCGCGACCCTCGACGTACTCCATGACCAGAAAGGGCTCGCCGGTCGCCGTCGTGCCGCCGTCGTGCAGGCGCGCGATCTGCGGGTGTTCCAGTCCGGCCAGAACCTGACGTTCGCGACGGAAACGTCCGACCGCCGCGCTCGACGGCATGCCGCGTATCACCTTGATTGCGACCCGGCGTTTGAATTCACCGTCATCACGCTCGCCAAGCCAAACACTGCCCATGCCGCCTTCACCCAGCAGCGACACGATGCGGTAGCTGCCGATGATTGCCGGCATGCCCAGATGCTGCACCGTGTCGGATGCCGCGCGCTGGACCCGATCGGCGATCGGGTCGTCGTGCGACTCGGCGGCCAGCAGCATGCGGCCGAGCTCATCGCGCAACGCCTCGTCGTCACAGTGCTCGGCGAGGAACGCGTCGCGGTCGCAACGATCCAGCGCGCGCGCGCGCTCGAACAGCTCGCGTCGGTTCGGAGCGTTCACGCCGACAGGCGGGTGCGTAGCCAGGCGCGACCGTAGGCGAGATCGTTCTCGACCGTGGTCGTGCCGACACCAACCACTGCGGCTACTTCGCGCGCACTCATGCCGCCGAAGTAGGTCAGCTCAATGACCCGTGCGCTGCGTGCGTCGTCGTGCGCCAGTTCATGCAGCGCTGCATCCAGATCGAGCAGCGCCTCGTCGGTGGATACCCCGATCTCGATGCCCTCGAGCGTCACCGCCGCGATCCCACCACCGCGTTTGTCGGCGCCACGACTGCGCGCATGGTCGACCAGCACCGCGCGCATCTGCAGCGCGGCCAGGGCGAAGAAGTGCGCACGCGACGCCCAGTCCACGCTGCCGTCGAGCAGACGCACCACCGCCTCGCCCACCAGTGCGGTCGGATTGAGCGTCTGCGGCGTGCCGGCGCCGCGCCAGCGCGCAGCAGCCATTCGCTTGAGGATCGCATAGACCTCGTGGCTCAGCGCCTCCGCGTGCATGGCGTCTCCGCCCTGGCGCCAGGCCTGCAACAGATCGGTCATGCGCAGCGGTTCGGTCATGCTGGTCGTCCATTTGCATCAGCGCAGGAATTGTATGCCCGGATGCACTGCCCAAAGGCAGGTGGCGACCCGCAACCCGGGGCGCGGCCTTCACAATTGTCAAGTAGAATGAAAGATGAACGACGGGACACGCAGGAGTTATCCCATGCCCGATTTCTTGATCGCGAGCTCCAGTCTACGCATTCCTGCCGCACGTCGAACCGGTTGGTGGATCGCCGCCACGGCAGCGTGGCTGGCAGCGGGAATCGCCGGCTGCGGCGGTGAAGCCGCCGCACCTTCGCAGCGCGCGGCAGCGCCGGCTATCGGGGTGGTCGCGGTCACCGTCGAACGCAAACCGTGGTCGGACACCATCGAGGCGCTGGGCACCGCCAACGCCAACGAGTCGGTGGTGTTGACCGCCAAGGTGACCGAGACCGTCTCGCGGGTGAATTTCAACGACGGCGGCACTGCTGAAGCTGGCCAGATCTTGGTCGAGCTGACCGGTCGCGCCGAGGCCGCGCAACTCGAAGAAGCGCGCGCCGCGGCGAAGGAGGCCCAGCAGCAGTACACGCGGCAGGCCGATCTGGTCGAGCAGGGCACCATCGCGCGCTCACAGCTGGATGCTCAGGTCGCGCTGCGCGATGCCGCGATCGCGCGCATGAACACGATCCGCGCGCGGCTGGCCGATCGGGTCATCACCGCACCGTTCGCTGGCGTGCTGGGCTTCCGCCGGGTCAGTGAAGGCACCCTGGTCAGTCCGGGCACGGAGATCGTGACCCTCGACGATGTGTCCACCATCAAGCTGGATTTTTCGGTGCCGGAGACTTCGCTGTCGGCGTTGCGCGAGGGCCTTCCGGTCAAGGCGATGAGCGCGGCGTGGCCCGACCGTCACTTCGAGGGCAGCATCGCCTCGATCGACTCGCGGGTCGACCCGATCTCGCGGGCGATCGGGGTGCGCGCGCTGGTGCCGAATCCGGAATCCCTGCTCAAGCCCGGCATGTTGTTGACCGTACGCGTCGATGCAGCCCCGCGCGAGGCGGTGGTGCTGCCGGAAATCGCGGTGGTGGCGCTCGGCACCCGTCATTTCGTGTTCGCCGTCGGCGACGACATGGTCGCGCGCCAGGTCGAGATCGGCATCGGCTCGCGCCGCGCCGGCGAGGTCGAGGTGCTGCGCGGCATCGAGCCCGGCCAGCGCGTCGTCACCGACGGCATCGTGAAACTGCGCGATGGCGCGAAAGTGGCACTGAACCCCGCAGTCGCCCCGGCGGCCCCCAGCGCGTAGCTGCGTAGCGCGGCGCGCTCGGCGCCGCACGCACGCCCGCCGCATTCAGGAGAATCGCATGTTCCTTTCCGATGTATCCGTGCGTCGACCGGTGTTCGCGGCAGTGCTGTCGCTGATGTTGGTGGTGCTCGGGCTGATCGCCTTCGATCGCCTGCCGCTGCGCGAACTGCCGGATATCGACCCGCCCGTGGTGTCGGTGGAAGTCGCCTACCGTGGTGCTTCGGCGTCGATCGTGGAGTCGCGCATCACCCAGATCATCGAGGATTCGATCTCCGGCGTCGAAGGTATCTCGACGATCCAGTCGAGCAGCCAGAACGGTCGCTCGCAGATCACCATCGAATTCAACTTGAGTCGCGATATCGACGGCGCCAGCAACGACGTGCGCGATGCGGTCAGCCGGGTGGTCGGCAATCTGCCGACCGAGGCCGACCCGCCGCAGGTGGCCAAGGTGTCGGCCGATGCCGAGGTACTGATGTGGCTCAATCTATCGGCCAGCGACCGCAGCCTGCTGGAGCTCAACGACTACGCCGAACGTTTCCTCGTCGATCGTTTCTCGAGCCTTGATGGCATCGCGCGGATCATTGCCGGTGGCGGCCAACGCTATGCGATGCGCGTCTGGCTCGATCGTGGCCAGCTGACTGCGCGCGGGCTCACGGTCAACGATGTGCTGGCCGCGCTGCGCCGCGAGAACATCGAGCTGCCGGCCGGGCGGGTGGAATCGACCACCCGCGATTTCACGGTGCGCGTCACCCGCGGCTATCGCGGCGAAGGCGATTTCGCCGAGCTGACCGTGGCCAAAGGGCGCGACGGCCATCTGATCAAGCTCGGCGAAGTCGCGAAAGTGGAGCTGGCGTCGGTTGAGCGGCGCACCGACTTTCGCGGCAACGGCATCGGCCAGCTTGGCCTGGGCATCGTCAAGACCTCCACCGCGAACTCGCTGGCGGTGTCGCGCGCGGTGACCGCCGAGGTCGAACGCATCAGTACCAACCTGCCGGAGTCGATGTCATTGGTGGTGGCGTTCGACAACTCGGTATTCATCGATGCCGCGGTGGACAAGGTCTATTGGACGTTGTTCGAGGCAATTGCCCTGGTGCTGGTGGTGATCTACCTGTTCCTCGGCAGCTGGCGCGCCGCGCTGATTCCCGCAGTCACCGTACCGGTGTGCGTGCTGGGTGCTGCCATCGCGCTCTACGCTTTCGGCTTCACCATCAATCTGCTGACCTTGCTCGCGCTGGTGCTGTCGATCGGCCTGGTAGTCGATGATGCGATCGTGGTGCTGGAGAATTGCCAGCGCCGCGTCGACATGGGCGAGCCGCGCCTGGTAGCCGCTTATCGCGGCGCACGCCAGGTCGCGTTCGCCGTGATCGCCACCACGGCGGTGCTGGTCGCGGTGTTCGTGCCGATCGGATTCATGGAGGGCAATCTCGGCCGCCTGTTCCGCGAGCTGGCGATCGCGATCGCCGCAGCGGTGACGATCTCGGCATTCGTGGCACTGACCCTGTCGCCGATGATGTGCTCCAAGCTGCTCACCCCGCACACCGGCAAGCCGGGATTGTCGACCTGGGTCGACAAGCGCTTCCAATGGATATCCGATCGCTATCGACGATCGCTGGATCGCAACATCGAACGCTCGGGGCTTACCGCGCTCGGCATGCTGTTGGCCGTGGTCGTTGCCAGCGTGATGTTTTGGCTGGTGCCCAAGGAACTGGCTCCGCCCGAGGATCGCGGCGCATTTTTCGTGATCGTCAACGGTCCGGAAGGTGCCGGCTACGACTACACGCTGGGCCAGATGCGCGAAGTCGAAAAGCGCTTGCTGGGATTCATCGAGGAAGGCTCGGTGGCGCGGGTCAATACGCGCACGCCGCGCGGCATGGGCGGTGCGCAGACCGAGGAAATGCATACCGGTCAGGCTATCGTGATCATGAAGCCGTGGGACGAGCGCGAGGTCGATACCGCGACCGTGATGGAGCAGGTGCGGCGCAAGCTCGACGAGGTTCCCGGCGTGCGCGTCTTCCCGCAGATGCGCCAAGGATTGTCGCGTGGTTTCGGTCAGCCCGTGCAGTTCGTGATCGGCGGACCGGACTACGAACAGTTGGTCGCCTGGCGCGACACCATGCTGGCGGCGGTAGCCAACAACCCGAAGCTGCTTGGCGTCGACTCCGACTACAAGGAAACCCGACCGCAGCTGCGTATCGACATCGACCGCGCGCGCGCGGCCGACCTCGGCGTGTCGGTGGACGAAATCGGCACCACCCTCGAGACCATGATGGGCGGGCGTCGAGTCACTACCTTCACGCGTGAGGGCGAGGAGTACGACGTCATCGTGCAGGGGCGCGACGCGGACCGACGGCAGCCTTCGGATCTGACCAACGTCTTCGTGCGCTCGCAACGATCCGGCGAGCTGATCCCGCTGGCCAATCTGGTCAGCGTGCAGGAGATCGCCGAACCGGGCTCGCTCAACCGTTTCGGCCGCCTGCGTGCGATCACCATCAGCGCAGCACTTGCGCCGGGATATACGCTGGGCGAGGCACTGACGTATCTGGAGGAAATCGCACGCGCCGAGTTGCCGCGTTCGGCGATCATCGACTACAAGGGCGATTCGCGCGAGTACCGTCAGCAGGGCGCCAGCATCGTGTTCACCTTCGCGATGGCGTTGCTGATCGTGTATCTGGTGCTGGCCGCACAGTTCGAGAGTTTCGTGCATCCGTTCACGATCATGCTGACCGTGCCGCTGGCCGTTCTCGGTGCGCTCGCGGGCCTGCTGGCGTGGGGCGGGTCGCTGAATCTGTACAGCCAGGTCGGCATCGTGATGCTGATCGGACTGGCAGCCAAGAACGGCATCCTGATCGTGGAGTTCGCCAACCAGTTGCGCGATGAAGGCATGGCCTTGCGAAAAGCGGTGATGGAGGCCGCCAGCGTGCGGCTGCGCCCGATCGTGATGACCTCGATCGCCACCGTGGTTGGTGCATTGCCGCTGCTGTTCGCATCCGGTGCCGGCTCGTCGAGCCGGATCACGATCGGCATCACCATCGTATTCGGCGTGCTGTTGTCGACCGCGCTGTCGCTGTTCGTGGTGCCGGCGATCTATCTGCGACTTGCGCGCTATACCGGCTCGCCGGAAGCGGTGTCCCGTGAACTGGAGCGGCAGGGCGCCGAGAATCCTGAGGTGGCGCACTGACGCGCCGAGAGATTGCGCATCGCTGCGAGAAGCCCTTCCCCTTCACGGGGTAACGGTCGGGATGGGGGGTGCCGAGGCTTGCAGTGCTAACCTGAATCGCCATGCCCAAACCCACTATCGAGCGCGCACGCGCACAGCGATCAAACATGACCGAGGCGGAACGTGCGCTCTGGCAGTTGTTGCGCGCGCGCAATCTTGAAGGCGCGCGCTTTCGGCGCCAGGTTCCGATCGGGCCTTACGTTGCGGACTTCGCCAGCTTCGAGCCGCGCCTGGTGATCGAGTGCGATGGTGGACAGCACGGGACTGAGCGGGATGCTGCACGCGATGCGTACTTGAAGGCGCAGGGCTTCGATGTGGTGCGGTTGTGGAATCACGAGGTGCTGCAGCAGCCGGAGGGAGCGTGGGCTGCAATCAGCGCGAAGGTCGAGGCACTGCGCGCGGCACCGGAAGAAGGCTCGCGGCAAGCCCGTGCCCCCCAGCCCCGGCCCTTCCCCCGCGAGGGTGAGGCGGGATTTTCCGCGGCACCGCCGCGGACCGCCGAACGCGCGCGCGGGCAGCGCGGGCCGGAGGGAAGGGAGAAAAGCGACGCTGCGGAACTGCGGGTTTTCGGAGTGAACGCTTGCCTTGCGGTGTTCGCGCGACGACCGCAGGCGATTCGCAAGGTGTATCTGGTGGAGGCGCGCTTGTCGGTGCTGAAGCCCGTGCTGGCATGGTGTGCGAAGAACAAGGTCGGCTATCGCATGGTCGAGACCGACGATCTGCAGCGATTGACGCGCAGCGAACATCACGAGGGCGTGGTGTTCGATGTGTTGCGCGAGCCGCCGCTGGCGGTTGCCGACTTCATCGCCGGCATCGACGCCAGTGCGCCCGCGCTGGCGATCTGGCTCGACGGTGTCGGCAATCCGCACAACTTCGGTGCCAGTTTGCGCATTGCGGCGCACTTCGGCGCGCAGGGTGTGCTGCTGCCGCCGGGCTCGACGCTGGCCCTGTCGGGCGCTGCATGCCGGGTCGCCGAGGGTGGTGCAGAAGTGGTTCCGCTGGTGGCAATCGACGATGCGGCGCGCGCGCTGGCGCTGTTCGCGCGCGCCGGCTTCGAAGCCGTGGCGACCGTGGTGCGCGACGGGGAGGACCTGTACGCGCGACCGCTGCCGCGGCGTTGCGTGCTGATATTCGGCGCCGAGGGCGGTGGCATCGGGCCGGCTTTGTTGCGTGCGGTGCCGCGCCATATGCGGATTCCCGGCAGCGGCGAAGTCGAGAGTCTCAACATCGCGACTGCGGTCGGTGTGGTCGCGGCCGAGTTCTGGCGCCTGCATCGACGCTGAACCCGCACGCTACGCGTCGCGCCGCAGGCAGGCGTGACGGCGCGCGGCACACACGCGCTGCCCTACAATCGCGCCTTGTCCATATTGGATCGACCCATGCGCTTGCTGATCCTGCTGGCGGCATTGACACTCTCCGTGCAGTCGTTGCCGGTCGTGGCACAGTCCTCGCGCGAGTTCGCCGTCGACTACACCGTGACCCTGCGACCGCAGACCAAGGATGCCCTGGTCTCGATCCGCATCGGTGGCGGTGGACTGGTCAAGCAGCTGACCTTGACCCTGAAACCCGATCGCCAGTCCCAGCTCAAGGCCGATGGCAAGCTTGTCGTCAATGCGAGTTCCGCGACCTGGCAACCGCCTGCCACGGGCGGCACCCTGACCCTGGTGGCAAAGATCGATCACCAGCGACGCGGCGCTGGCTACGACGCGTGGATGGACAAGCGCTGGGCCGTGTTCCGCGGTGACGACCTGGTGCCTGCGATGCTTGCGCGCACCGCAAAGGGTGCTAGGTCGAAAGCAACGCTGCGCTTCCGCCTGCCGCCGGGCTGGAACAGCGTCAATACCGGTTGGAAGCGCAACCCTGACGGCAGCTTCGCGATCGACAATCCGGAGCGCAGAGTCGATCGACCCACCGGCTGGATGATTGCCGGCGACCTGGGCACGCGGCGGGAAAAGTTTCCGCTCACGGAAGTATCGGTGTCGGCACCCACGGGCTCCGGATTGCATCGCATGGACGTGTTGGCGTTCGTGAGTTTCCTGATGCCGAGCTTCGAAAGCGCATTCGAGTCGCTGCCGCCGAAGATCCTGGTGGTCGGCGCCGGTGAGCCGCTCTGGCGCGGCGCGCTTTCGGCGCCGAACTCTGTTTTCCTGCACGCCGATCGACCGCTGGTCAGCGAGAACGGCACCAGCACCCTGGTCCACGAGCTGGTCCACGTGATCACGCGCATCCGCGGCCAGACGCCGCAGGACGACTGGATTGCCGAGGGACTGGCGGAGTTCTATGCGATCGAAATCATGCATCGCGCCGGTAGCTTGACCGACGCACGGCGTGCTGACGTGCTCGACGGGCTCAAACGCTGGAGTGCGCAGGTCAAGACACTGCGCACGCGTGGCTCGACGGGTGCTACGACCGCGCGCGCGGCGCTGTGGTTCGAAACGCTGGATGCCGAGATCCGCAAGTCCAGTGGCGGCAAGCGCAGTCTCGATGCGGTAGTGCAGGCCCTGATGAAGCGTCGCGAGGTGAGTCTGGCCGAGCTGCGAGCCAGTGCAGAAAAAGCCGCCGGTGCAAAGCTCAAGGCATTCGATTCAGCGCTGCTGCGCTGAGGTCGGATCCGGACAGCCCGCTCAGGGTTCGAATCCGTTGGCGAACAGTGGCAGCTGCGTCTGGGTGGCGCGACACGCAGGCCCGCCCGCTTGCAGCGCGATGTTGTCGACGTACCAGCCATCGCGCTGCACGCTCGTATCGCTGGTAAAGCGAAACCGCAGCCGCGCCTGTGCTGCCTCGGCGAGCACGGGCAATTCCACCGTGACCCGGCGCAGGCTGGCATCGCCGCTGCAGCGCCATGCCGGTGTCGACCAACTGGCCCCGCCATCGACGCTGTACTCCACGTTGCCGAAATCGTACCCCGACTCGGTGTCGCACCAGGAGTCGAACGATAGCTGCGGCGTGCTGAAGCCGCGCAGATCCAATACCGGGGAAGTCAGGCTGGTACTGGCACTCGCCGCATAGTTCCCGCTCGGCGATTCCGACCATGCGCGCGAGCCGGTTTGGGTGGTCGCGGCCGCGGTGATGGCCCAGGGCACAGTCGGGGTCCAGCCCGCGGCGCCGTTTTCGGCGTCGTTGTCGAGTCGACGGCACAGCGCAAACAGATTCAGGTCGCGATCCAGCGTGTTGGCAGCCGTGATCGCCAAGTCGGCTACGGCCAAGGTCTCGAATCCCGTCGCCTGCGCTTCAAGCGTGTAGCTGCCGACCGGCAGGCGGCGCGTGTAGCTGCCGTTGGCGGCGGCGTTGCTGCGCAGGCTGCCGGCGCTGATCAAAGCGCCGGCAATCGGATTGCCGGTGGCAACACTGCGCACTACGCCGCGCACGCTGCCGATCTGGTTGGCTTCGTATACCTGCAGGAAGCCTGCGGCGATCGGACCCTCGTTGCCGGCCGCATCGCGGCCTTGCACGAAGGCGAGCTGGCGGCCGCTGGCGATGCTGCCGGTATCGATGCTGATCGACGCGGCCTCGCTGGACTGGTTCCACGCCCCATCGGCGGGCGCCATCGCCAGTGCGCTCGCGCCAGCGCGCCACGGTGGCGTGCCGAGCCACACCGTGGCCGCGGCAATCGGCTGCGCGGACTGGCTGCCGCCGGTGCTGTTGCTGAAACGGGTGTCGTCGATGATCGCGCGCAGGCTGATCGATTCGCCGCGCACGGCGAGATCCGGTTCGACCACGATCTCGCGCGGGTCGGGTCCGGAAGCGGTGCGATAAGGCGCGCGCGCATTGCGCGCGGCAAAAATCAGCGCGCGCAGATTGTCCGGCAGGATGCGATCTTCGAACAGCGCACAGTCCTGGAAGAACGCGGTGCCCAGTTCGAAGGTGTAGGCAGCCACGCCCAACTCGCCATAGGCGGTGTCATCGGTGGTGCCATCGGTCGGATACAGGTCGTTGGACTGTTGCGGCGTGTAGCCGTTGAACCACGCGAATCGACGCCCCAGCGCTTCCAGTGGCACCACATCGGGTGCTGCGTCCGCAGCCCCCGGGCCGGGCGTGGTCCAGCCCCACGGCCACAGCACCAGTTGCGAATAGCTGTGGATGTCGAAGAACAGCCCCTGGGTATCGGTGTCGGCAGGATCGCTATCCAGTGGACCGCGTCGATCGGGAAAGATCGAACGCACATAGGCCACGGTGGACTGGGTCTCGGGCTCGGAGCCCGCAACGGGCCCACGATAGGTCAGGCTGCATGGTGCCGGACTCGATCCGCCGTCGGCGGGAACCGCGGCCCACTTGAACGGCCAGTTGCGGTTCAGATCGGCGCCGCGCGAATTGCTGGTCGCGCCGCAGTAGCTGGTGTTGGTGTTCTTGCGCCACGACAGCCCACCCTCGGCGCGCTTGCGCCCGTCGGGGTTGGCGTGCACCAGCAGATGCAGCTCCTGGTGATCGAGCAGCCAGGTGGCGTCGGGATCGATCCCGTAGTTCGTCAGCAGCCACTCGGCAAAGCGCAGACCCAGTTCGGCCGGCGTGTATTCGCGCGCGTGCACCGAGCTCATGATGAACAGCTTCGGCTTGTCGCCATCGATGGCCGCATTGCGCAGCCGCAGCACGCGCAGGTCTTCGCCACCGCCCGGCTGTGCCGCACTCTTCTCCCAGCTGTCGCCGATGTCGACGACGCTGGCGAAGTCGGGATACAGCGCTACCAGTTCATCCAGCCGTGTGCGGGTCTCGGCGACCGTGCGGTAGCACAGGAAGCCGGGAATGCCCTTCGACTGGCCGGGTAGTCGCTTGAGCGGCATGTTGACCGCGCGGGTGGCTTCGGCATCGACTTCCCAGTCCAGCCCGCCGGACTTGAGCAGGGCGCGGTCCATCGGATCGGCCTCGAACACGATCAGTCCTTTGGCGCGATCGATGATCACGTGGGTGTGCATGCTGCCAATGCGGCGGATCAGGGCTTCGTCGCGGGTATGCACGCGCACCACCTGCAGCTGCTCACCCGAGGCCGGTGCCGCTTGCGCGAACGACGACGACAGCAGCGCCAGAAAGCCCAACACAACGGCAAACGCACGGCACATGGCGATATCCCGCAAGCAACAGGCGCGCAGTTTGCCATGGGCGCTCCGGGCACGGGAGACTGCTGCGCTGCGGCGTGTCGATCGGCGAAAAGCACCTACACTTCCGGTCCCTCGGTCCGCTGGCCGCAGGGGAGGGAGAAAGCCCGCGCCGGGCGACCGGCGCGGGCTTTTTTTTTGCTTCTTCACCCCTGTCCGCGCAACTGCGACACTGCGGCATGCCGCCTCGGGTGCAATCCGCGCTGGAACGTCTCGATGCCGCGCACCGCGACTGCGGTCTTGCGCTGCCCGATGCGGGTGCCCGCGAACTGCTGGCGCGGGTCTTCGCGATCAGCGATTTCGCCACCGAAGTGCTGTGCGGCGATCCCGCGTTGGTCGCGCACGCGATCGGCGATTGGCGGTCCGACAACGCGCCGCCGCTCGAGCGCTGGCGCGCAGCGGAGTGGCCTGCGACCGACGATGCGCAGGCCATGCAGGTCCTGCGTCGCTTTCGCCGCGCCGAGAGCGTGCGGCTGATCGTGCGCGACGTGCTTGGCATCGATGCCGTGCCCGCCACGCTCGCCGGCGCCACCGCGTTGGCCGAAGCGTGCATCGGGCGGGCGTTGGCGCACCTGGAGCCTGCCTTTCACGCACGCCACGGAGTGCCGCGCACAGGCGATGGCCAGATCCAGCGCCTGGTGGTGATCGGCATGGGCAAGCTCGGCGGCGGCGAGCTCAACTTCTCCTCCGACATCGATCTGGTGTTCGCCTACGCAGAGCCCGGGGTCTGCGAGGGTGGTCGCGCGCTGGAATTCGAGGACTACTACGCGCGCCTCGGCCAGCGCCTCGCGCAGATGCTCGGCGAGGTCACCGCCGACGGCTTTTGCTATCGGGTGGACCTGCGCCTGCGGCCGTTCGGATCGGTCGGCCGCATGGCGCTGTCGTTCGCGGCGATGGAGCACTACTACCAGCGCGAAGGTCGCGACTGGGAGCGCTATGCGTGGATCAAGGCGCGGCCGGTGGCCGGCGACACTGCGGGCGGACTACGCCTGCTGGCGATGCTCGCGCCGTTCGTCTATCGCCGCTATCTCGACTTCACCGCGATCGACGGCCTGCGCGACATGAAACGCCTGATCGATGCCGAGGTCGCACGCAAGGATTTTGCCGATCACATCAAACTCGGCCCCGGCGGGATTCGCGAACTCGAGTTCATGGTGCAGCTGGTGCAGCTGGTGCGCGGCGGCCGCGAGCCTGCGCTGCGCGGCGCCGAGTACTACCGCGCGATGGACGCCGCAATCGCCATCGGCCATCTGCAGCCCAAGCTCGGTGCCCAACTGCGAGAGGCCTACGATTTCCTGCGCCGCGTCGAGAACCGCCTGCAGATGTGGCGCGATGAGCAGACCCATGAGCTGCCCTCCTCGAGCGAGGCACGCGAGGCACTGGCGTGCGGTCTGGGGTTCGATAGCTGGGGCGCATTCGCCGCGGCGCTGGAGGCGCGTCGCAGCCTGGTCGCACAAACCTTTGCCGAGCTGCTGGCCCCCGCAGTCGCCAAAGCGAGCGCGGCAAGCGCGGACTGGGTCGAGGCCTGGCGTGCGATCCGAGAAGCCGATGGGGCCGCGCCCGCACCGTTCGGCGAAGCAGCCACTCAAGCACTGCAAGCCTACGCGCGCGGTGCCGCTCTACGCACCCTCGATCCGCGCACGCGGGTCCGCATCGACCGTCTGTTGCCCGGCTTTCTGGCCAGCTGTGCCGCTACCGCCGAGCCCGATGCAGTGCTGGTGCGCATCCTGCGCCTGCTGCAGGCGGTTTCGGGGCGCGCAACCTATCTGGCCTTGCTCGACGAGCGGCCGGCTGCGCGTGCGCGGCTGGTCGAAACCTTCGACCGCAGCGCGTGGCTTGCCGAACGCGTCACCGCGCACCCGCTGTTGCTCGACGACCTGCTCGATGCGCGGGTCGCGGGGCCGTTGCCGGACACCCGCGGATTACGCGAACGCATGCTGGCCGCGGCGCACGACGATACTTCGGACTTGGAGGCGCAGCTCGAGCTGATCCACGAGCTGCGCCATAGCGCGCTGTTCCGTCTCGCATTGGGCTGGTTGGCGCGGCGCCTGCCCGCTGTCGAGCTGGCCGAGCGCCTCGCCGGCGTCGCCGAGGCGACCGTTGCGGCGATCACCGCGATGGCGCTGGCCGACACCACGCGCGCGCACGGTCCACTGGCCGATGCGGGCGCCGCCAGCGGTTTTGCGGTGATTGGCTACGGCAGCCTGGGTGGTGCCGAGCTCGGCTTCGGTTCCGATCTCGATCTGGTGTTTCTCTACGACGGTGATACCGCGACCCGCAGCAGTCGCGGTGCGCGACCACTCGAGGGCCTGCGCTGGTATGCGCGGGTGGCGCAGCGTGTGGTGCACTGGCTGTCGACGCCGATGCGATCGGGCGCGCTGTATGCCGTCGATACGCGCCTGCGACCGGATGGTGCCAAGGGCCTGCTGGTGGTGAGCCTCGACGGCTATGTCGGCTACCAGCATGAGCGCGCGTGGACCTGGGAGCACCAGGCGCTGGTGCGTGCGCGACCGACGGCGGGCGATCCGGCGCTGTTGGCGGCGTTCGCGGCGGCGCGCGAGGCGATCCTGATACGTGCGCGCGACGCCACTGCATTGCGCGCAGACGTATCGCACATGCGCGAGCGCTGGCGGCATGAGCTGGATCGCTCCGATCCGCAGCGCTTCGATCTCAAGCAGGGCCGCGGCGGCCTGGTCGACCTGGAGTTCCTGCTGCAGCTGCTGGTGCTCGAGCACGCCGCAACGGTGCCGGAGCTCGCGCAGTGCACGCGCAGCATCGAGCTGATCGCGCAGCTTGCGGCTGCCGGCGTTTTCGATCACGCCACTGCCGCAACGCTCGCCGATGCGCACCGGACTGTGCTCGAACGCTCGCTGGACTGCACGCTCGACGGCGTCCCGCGGGTGGTCGCGATCGATCCGCCGCTGGCGACAGCCGCGCAAACCATCAGCGCCGCGTGGCAGCGAGCGATCGAGCCGTAGGGCACGTCGCCCCGAGCTGCCAACCGGTGTGCCGCACGAATCCAATGATGCGGCGGATTCAACTGCGTGCTTCCCGGAACCGCTGCCACACCTGGCCCGCCACCGCTTGCGCCTCGCGCAATGGCGCTGGCGGCGTCCAATCGGTCGGGACCTCGCGCATCGGGCGCACGCGGCCTTCCACCACCAGGCTGTGTTGCAGGTCGCCAAGCTTTCCACGCACCGGTTGCGGCGCAAACACGTAGACCGGCTTGCCGGTGGCGCAGGCCTCGCTGAGCATGTTGCTCGAATCCGGCGTGACCACGATCCGCTGCGCATGGGCCAACATGCCAAGGTAGGGATTCGGGCCGTCCTCCGTGCCGGTCCACAGCCGCGCCGGCAGTTCCGCGCAACGCGCCCGCACGCGCTGCATGATCGCCGCCGGTGTGCGTCGCGAAGTGCTCACCAGCACGCCACCGCGATCGTGCGCGTGCCAGCACTCGAGCAGGTCGAACAGGCGGTCCACGTAGCGCACATCGATGCGCTGCGCGCGCGTCGGCCCGCCGATCAATACCGCAGTGCGTGGTGCGCCGATCCGGCCCAGGTCCGCATGCAGGATCGCAGCCTGCGCCAGTGCAGCGGAGGTGATCGCATGCAGGCTGCCGCTGGTCTGGATCACGTTGGGGCCGCGCAGTCGATCATGGGCCGGTGCGACCACCAGGTCCCAGTGGCGCGTATGCGCGCGTGGATCGAGCAACTGCACCGCATAAGCACCGCTGCAGGCGCGCAACCAAGCGGTCACCAGTGCGGCCCGCCGTCCGCAGCCGATGACCAGCGCCGGTGGCTGCAACGCAACCGCAGTGCGCAGCGGCTTCGGCATCGCCCACGCGGCCGCAGCGCGCAGATGTGGCGCCAGCCAGCCCCATGGCGGAGCAGGTCGGACCACCCACTCGTCGGCCTGCACGCCGAGCGCCATGGCAAGCGCCCGGGCCGGGCGCAGGTTGCCGCTGGCGCCGTCGGTGACGATCCAGGTGCGCGGCAGTTCGGCGGGTGCGTCAGGGTGCATGGGGCCAGATTATCGCCGCAGGCGCGGCTTGCGGCGATGCAAGGCGCAGTTGCTCGCTGCTGCCGCAGTGCGTGGCTACACTGCAAGCCCTGCATCGACCCCGGATTTGTCCATGTCCCAGCCACTCGACAGCGCCGCACTCGACCAGATCTTTCTTCAGGCGCGCACCTTCGGCACCACTGCGGCCAGCTGGCTGCCGCAACCGGTCAGCGATGCGCAGCTGCGGCAAATCTGGGAGCTGACCCGGATGGGACCTACCAGCGCGAACTGCTCGCCGATGCGGGTGGTGTTCGTGCGTACGCCTGCAGCAAAAGCGCGCCTGAAACCCGCGCTGTCGGCCGGCAACCTCGACAAGACGATGGCAGCACCGGTCACCGCGATCGTCGCCACCGACTATCTGTTCTACGACAAGCTGCCGTATCTGTTCCCGCACACCGACGCGCGCAGCTGGTTCGTCGGCAAGCCGCACGCCGACGAAACCGCGTTTCGCAATGCCAGCCTGCAAGCGGCCTATCTGATCATCGCCGCCCGCTCGCTGGGCATCGACTGTGGCCCGATGTCGGGCTTCGACAATGCCAAGGTCGATGCGGAGTTCTTCGCCGGTACCAGCGTGCGCAGCAACTTTCTGATCAACCTTGGCCACGGCGATCCCGCCACCCTGCATCCACGCTCCCCCAGGCTGTCGTTCGACGAAGCCTGCCGCATCGACTGACCCCCACCGGAGAACCACCATGCGCCATCTTGCAATCGCCGCACTGCTCGCCCTCGGCTGCAGCGCCGCGCACGCCGCCGACAAGTACACCTTCGAGCCGACCCACAGCCAGGTCAACTTCAGCTATGTCCATCTGGGCCTGTCGACCCAGACCCAGCAGCTGCGCACGGTCAGCGGCGAATTGCTGCTCGATGCCGAGGACATGAGCAAGTCCAGCGTGTCGGTCACGATCGACATGAACAGCATCGATACCGGCGTGGCCAAGTTCGACGAGCACATCAAGAGCGCCGATTTCTTCGACACCGCCAAGTTCCCGCAAGCGACCTTCAAGAGCACCGAGGTTGCCAAGGCCGGCGATGGCAAGCTCAAGGTCACTGGCGATCTGACCCTGCACGGCGTCACCAAGGCGGTGGTGCTGGATGTCACGGTCAACAAGATCGGCGAGCACCCGATGGTCAAGAAGCCTGCGGCCGGCTTCAACGCCACCACCAAGGTGCTGCGTTCGGATTTCGGTCTGGGCGGCTACGTGCCGGCAGTCGGCGACGAGGTGAGCATCTCGATCGCCAGCGAGTTCCTGAAGGCCGAATAATCCCGGAATGGAACGGCACTGAGCTGAAGACAAAGGCGCCAGTTCGTGGCCGATGCCGCTTGGCTCGTCGTTCCCGCGAAGGCGGGAATTCAGTGGCTGCTTGGTTGGCCAGACAAGATCGCTGGATCCCCGCCTGCGCGGGGATGACGAGCATGCAGTCAGTGACCAGCCTGTCATTCCCGCGCAGGCGGGAATCCAGTGCCTCGTGCCTTGACGAAGCAGCCAAGGTCAATCGGTCTGCCATTGCGGGGATGGCCGCAGTCCAGTCAGCGCCATTCATCACCGGATGCCGCTTGCAGGCGCGCCTGCTGCGTCTGCAGGCATCGTGCTTGAAGCACGCTTCGGCGCCGCCATTTAATGGTTTGGTCCACAGGGAGAATCGCATGCTCAGCGTCAGACCCGCCGCCGCACGCGGTGTCGCCAACTTCGGCTGGCTCGACAGCCGCCACACGTTTTCGTTCGGCCACTATCACGATCCCGCGCAGATGGGTTTCGGCGCGCTGCGCGTGATCAACGAAGACCGGGTACTTCCGGGCGCCGGCTTTGGCACCCACGGGCATCAGAACATGGAGATCATTTCCTACGTGCTCGATGGCGCGCTGGAGCACAAGGACTCGCTCGGCACCGGTTCGGTGATCCGCCCCGGCGAGGTGCAGACGATGAGTGCCGGCAGCGGCATCCAGCACAGCGAGTTCAACGCCTCGAAGACCGAACCGGTGCACTTCCTGCAGATCTGGATCCAGCCCGATCGCAGCAACATCGCGCCGCGCTATGCGCAGCAGGTGTTTCCGCGTGCGCAGCGCGAGGGCAATCTGCGGCTGGTGGTGTCGCCGGATGGGGCGCAAGGCTCGATCGCCATCGCCCAGGATGCGCGCATGTACGCGTGCCTGCTCGCTCCCGGCGAGCGCGTCGAGCATGCGCTGGCGGCTGGCCGTCGGGTCTGGGTGCAAGTCGCGCGGGGTGCCATCACGCTCAACGGAACCACCATGCATGCCGGTGATGGCGCGGCAGCATCGGACCTGAGCGCCCTCCTGCTCGCCGGTGTCGAGGCCGCCGAGGTGCTGCTGATCGACCTGCCGTAGCGCGGCGCGGCGCGAGAACTCACCACGGGCGCCGGGACCAACGTCCCGGGCGCCACCGCAAAGCGCGCTCTACTTGCGCTCGGTCGTCGCCGGCTCGTCGCCGTCTGGTGCTGGCGGCGGCGCTTTCTTGGCGGCCTTGGCATCCTTTTTCTTCTTTTTCTCCATTTCCCGCTGGCGCTTCTCGAGCTGGTAGTTGGGTTTCTGCACCATTGGACGGTCTCACTGGTCGAAGGAGTCGGAACAATACCTTACCCGGCGGCCTGCATCGACAGGCGCGCGCGTCGCTGCTCGCACCTGCCGAGCGCAGGCTGCGGTTCTTGCCGCTGCCCCAGCCGGGGGTGATTCTTGCCATGCAGTTGACTTGCCGCCGTGCGTCTTCGTATACCGGCGCTATACAGCGCAGGCGAATGCCTGCAATACACTCGGGCGGCCCAGGAGGCCCCGTGAACGACGCTGCGACCATCACCGAACTGCTGCACGCATGGCGTTCCGGAACGGCCGATGCCACCCATCGACTCAATGCGCAGATCTATGCGCGCTTGAAGGAAATGGCGCGGCAACGCTTCCGCGGCGGCGCGGGTGGCGGCGTGCTCAGCCCGACGGTATTGGTGCACGAAGCCGTCGCGCAGATGCTCGACTCGGGCACCGACTGGCACTCGCGCAGCCATTTCTATGCGTTGGCTGCGCTGCAGATGCGCAGCGTGCTGGTTGACCATGCGCGCCGCAGCGCCACGGCCAAGCGCGGCGCGGATCCGATCGCGGTGACGCTCGATTCCGCGCACGCTATCGCCGACGACGCTCTCGGCGTGATCGAGATCCACGAGGCGCTGGAAAAACTCGCCGCCGAGGATGAACGTTCGGCTCGCGCGCTGGAACTGACCTATTTCGGCGGCCTCGACGCCACGCAGGTGGCCGAAGTACAGGGCGTTTCGGTTGCCACGGTCGAGCGCGACCTGAAGTTCGGTCGCGCCTGGCTGCGCGAGGCGATGTCTTGAGCTCGGCGGGTGCGGTGCGCGCATTGTTCGAGCGCGTGCAGGGCCTGTCGCCTGGCGACCGAGCTGCCGTGTACCGCAGCGAAAGCGTCGACGCGGCGCTTGCGGCGCGTGTGGAGGCGCTGCTCGAAGCGGCAACCACCAGCGCGGCCGATTCACGCGACGACGCGATCGCCGCACAGGTGCACGCGGCCGCGGCGCTGCTCATGCGCGACGCGTTGCCGCAGCGGATCGGCCCTTGGCGCGTGCTCGACATCGTCGGCGAGGGCGGCATGGGCGTGGTCCTGCTCGGTGCGCGCGACGACGGTGAATATGACCGCAGGGTGGCGATCAAGCTGGTGCGCGGCTTCGTGTCCGAGCGCGTGCGCGAGCGCTTCCGCCGCGAGCGCCAGGTGCTGGCTGCGTTGGACCATCCGCACATCGCCGGCCTGATCGACGGCGGCACCACCGACGCCGGCGAGCCGTGGCTGGTGATGCCCTACATCGAAGGCCGGCTGCTGCGCGACTGGGCGCGCGGCGAGCCGGCGCCGTCGCTGCGCGAGCGGCTCGCGCTGTTCACCACCCTGTGCCGCGCCGTGCATTACGCCCACCAGCGGCTGGTGGTGCATCGCGACCTCAAGCCGTCCAACGTGATGGTGCGGCCCGACGGCAGCCCGGTGCTGCTCGACTTCGGCATCGCCAAGCTGATCGACGACACCGAGGATGGCGAGACCCAGACCCGCGCAATGACCCCGCGCTACGCCAGTCCCGAGCAGCTGCTCGGCCTGCCGGTCACCACCGCCACCGACGTGTTCGGCCTCGGCCTGCTGCTGTACGAACTGCTGGCCGGCGGCGTGCCCGACCGTGGCGAGGGCGCGCGCGCCGCCAGCACCGAACTCCCCGCCGCATCCGCCGCCGCGCTCGCCGCCGAGGCCGGCCCGTGGCGCGGCGATGCGCCGCGCCTGCGCGGGGATCTTGATCGCATCGTGCATCGTGCCGTGCGCACCGATCCCGCCGCGCGCTATCCGTCTGCGCTGGCGCTGGCCGAGGATGTCGAGGCCTGGCTCGATGGCCGGCCGGTGCAGGCCGCCGGCACCCACGGGCTGTATCTGCTGCGCCGCTTCGTCGGCCGCCACAAGGTCGCAGTGTCCGCCGCCGCCGCAGCGCTGCTTGCGGTCGGTGCGGTGTCGCTGCAATGGAAGGCGCAGCGCGACCGCGCGCTGGAGGCGGAAGCCGCCGCACGCCGCGAGGCGGCCGCCGCGCAGGGCGTGACGAGCTTCCTCGAAGGCGTGTTCACTGAACTTGATCCCGAACGCCATGGTGGCCGCGAATTGTCCGGGCGCGAATTGCTGGCGCTGGGCCGCGAGCGAATCCCGTCGGCCGACACCGCGGGCGCGGAACTGCGCGCGCGGCTGCAGGCCAGCATCGGGCGCATTTACGCGAGCGCGGGCGAGACCGATACCGCGATCGCCCTGCTCGCCGAGGCCGACCCGGTGCTGCAGCGGTCCGGCGATGCCGCGGCGCGGATGACGGCGCGCAAGGCGCTGGCCAACGCGCTCAACCTCGCCGGCCGCCATGCGGAGGCCAATCCGCTGGCGGTTGCGCTGGCGGCTGATGCGCTGGCGCAGGACCCGCCGGACCGGATGATGGCCGCGCACGCCGCCACCGAGATCGGCATCTCCGCCGAGAACCTCGGCCGCCGCGACGAGGCGCTCGCGGCCTTCGATCAGGCCGAGGACCTGTTCCGCGCCGAGGCTGCGCAAGGTCCGCTCGGCACGATGCTGCACAACCGCGCCTGGCTGCTGGAGCGCTCGGGCGACTACAGCGGCGCGCTGGCGGGTTACGAGGAGGCCGTGGCGCAGAAGATCGCGGTCTACGGCCCGGAGCACCCGCAGGTCGAGCCCAGCCAGTACGGTCGCGCCAAGATGCTGTCCGCGCTCGGCCGCTACCCCGAGGCGGCCGACGTGATGCTCGGCGTGCTGGGCTGGGTCGAGCGCGTCAGCGGGTCGCGCTCGGCGCCGATGCGCTTCACGCTGTCGATGCTCGGGTCGATCCACCTCGACCTCGGCGAGTACGAACAGGCCGAGCAGTACTATCGCCGCGGCCTCGAGGTGGATCGAGAGGTCGCTGGCGGCGCGCCGTCCGCCAACGTCGCGCAGGCGACCAACAGCCTCGCGGTGCTGCTGGAGGAACGCGGCGATGTCGCCGCGGCCGAAGCGCTGTACCGCGAGGCGCTGGCCATGCGGCGCGAACTCCACCCGCCGGGTCATGCGAACCTCGCCGGGCCGATGCAGAACCTCGCCCGGCTCGCGATGGACGCCGGACGGCTCGGTGAGGCGGCGGCGAGCTGCGCCGAGGCGCTTTCGATCCGCGCCACCGCGGTGGGCGAGTCGCATCCGCAAACGCTGGCGTCCCGGCTGCTCTGCGCCAGCATCGATGCGCGCGCCGGCCGCGTCGAGCCGGCGGCCGCCGGCATCGCCGCGGTCGAGGCGGCGCTCGCGACCATGGCGAACGTGCCGCAGCCACAACGGCTGGCGCTGCTTCAGGCGCAGGCCCAATTCGCCGAAGCGAAGGGCGACGCCGGCGAGCGCCTGCGGCTGCGGCGCGAGGCGCTGGCGCTCGTCGAATCCCTGCATCCCGCGGGCCATCCGCGCCGCGCCCGCGCCCAGCTGACGTTGGCGGAAGCCCAGTTCGCCGCGGGCGATCCGGCGGCGGCGCGCTCGCAGCTGGCCGAGGCCGCCCCGGTGTTGCGCGGCGCCCTCGACGCGCGCAGTCCGTCGATCGCCGCGCTCGACGCGCTGTCGGCGCGCCTGCCCGGAAACACGACGGGCGCGCCCTGAGGCGCGCCCGTCGTCGGTCACCGCGTCGCGCGTCGCCGGCTCAGGGCGCGGCGGGCTCGAAGCTGTTGCTGAACACGCCATCCTGCAGTTGATAGCAGTCAGCCGGCGGCGGCGAGCCGCCGACCCGGCTCCAGCCGAGTCCGGTCACGATGTAGTCCACCACCGAGTACTGGTGGGTGTATCCCACGTTGCTGCGGTCAGAGACGATGTAGGAATAGGGCTGCGGGCCGTAGTTGCACGCCGCCGCCGGCCGGTTGAAGCCGGCCACCGTGCCGGTGTACTGCAGCGACGCGCCCCAGAACATCGACGTGCTGCGTTCCTCGGTGACGCCGGCGGCAAATTCGTAGGCCGCGCCGCCGACAACGCTGGCCACCACGCCCGCCTCGAGTTCCAGTTCGGCGCCGACGCGCGCGGTGTGGCTGAAGCCGCGGCTGCTGCCGATCAGGCTCTGCTGCTGGTCCGACAGCGACCACGAACTCTGGCCGCTGCCACCCACCAGCAGCGAGTTCCAGATCGGCGCGCGGTTCACGCCGCCGTGGAAGCCCGGGCACTGTGGATGGGTGGCCTGCGCCGAGACGCCCACCCACTGCAGGTCGCCGCGGACCTGGATCGCGCGCAGGGCCGGCGGCGAAGCGACGTTGTCGGCGACGACCGCGGTGAACAGGCCGTCGCCCGCGGTCGGATCGCAGACGAACTCCGGGTATTCCGGCGGCTCGCTGTGCGGATTGCCGAACACCTGGACTTCGGAGATGCCCAGTTGCCCGGTGACCCCGAAGGGCGTGCTCACGCTGCCGGTCCCACCGGTCTGGATGCGGAGGTAGCGCGCGCGCAGCGGTGCCCGGGTTTGTGGATCACGGGTCCAGATGTTCCAGCGATCGAGGCCGTTGGCATATCGCGCATCCGGCAGGAATGTGCGCACGCCAGTGGGCAGGCCGTTTCCGGTGATGGGGGTTTCCGACGCGAAGACGCGCACGTCGCGGAAGATCGTCACGCCTTGGGGGAGCGCGGGCACGAAACGCCCGGGCCAGATGCGGATGTTGGTGATCTCCCGGACCGCACCGAGGTCGATCTGCGCGTAGGCCAGGTTGTCGGTGCCCCGTGACGTCCATTCCGTGCCGAAGTCGCCATCGGTGATCGCGGTAGGCACGTTCGGCTGCTCCCCCAAGAACGTCGGCGGGCGCGTGGCGGTCGGACGGAACAGCGCGACGTTCGCCCAGTCAGGATGCAGCGGCACCCAGTTCGCGGGCTGCTCGCCCGCCGTGCCCGCCGCCGTGCTGGTGTCCCAGGTCACGAGATCGGACGGCGTGATGCCGTTCGGGGTGCCACCGGGGACGTTGCGGATGATCTCGCAGGCGCGCAGGTTGCTCGCCGCCGCTGGCTGGCCGCCGCGCAGCACGTCGTACTCGTAGCAGTCGTAGACGCGCTGCTCTTCGACGATGAGTCCTTCTCCTTCGTCCTGTTCATGGCTCTCGGTCACGGTCTGGCTGGACTCGCTGGTCCGCAGTTCGCTGCGGTTGCTTTCCCAGTTGCCGCCCGCCGTGACCTTGGCGGTCACCTGCGAGCCGATGCCGAACACCTGTCCGCCGACCTGCAGGCCGACGTAGCCCGAGACATCATGCGAGCTGAAGGTGCCATACCTGAATTCCTGCGCCGTTCCGCTCGTGGCCGAGCGGCCGATCGCGGCGTTCGCCCCCGAGGACGTTCCCTGCAGCGCCGTCCAGTACGGCGGCAGCTTGACCACCGAGCGGACGTGGCGCTCCACCACCCGTCGGCAGGTGGCGCTGATTTTCGCGATCACCGAGTCCTGGTCGATGTCCGGCGTGCCGATCGTGAAGTCAAGGGCATCCTGCTGTCCGACGGGGAAATCGTACGAAGTCCGCAGCGCAAGCGTGCCGGGCGCGGGGAACGCGTCGGCGCTGGCCGGCGGATCGAAGGCGAAGCGTCGCACCTTGGTGACCGGGGTGAAGTTGCCGCCACCGGCGATCTCGCGGAAGGCGACGTAGACGTCGCCGACCGCGTCGCCGTTGGCGTCGCCGATGGCCGCCTCGATGCGCGAGGTGCCGGTCGCCGCCAGCGACGCGGTCGCGACCGCCGCCGGACTCGCCGGCCCCAGCAGAACCGGGAAGCCCGCCAAGTTGAAGGTGGCGTCCAGCACTTCGACCCGCAGCAGGTTGCCCGCGACCTCGCGCACCAGGGCGATCTCGGCGTCGGGACGGCGGTCCATCTCGCCGGTGGCCAGGGCGAAGGTGAAGCCGCTCGAGGTGATGTTGTAGTCGAGCCCGGTGGTCGGGCCCATGGCGACCGACACCAGGTTGCCGCCGGCGTCGCGCGTGCTGGTGAAGTAGCGCATGCGCGTGCGGATGTCGTGTGGCAGGCCGCCTTCGGCGATCTGTTCACCGACGATGAGCTCCTGCGCCGCGCTGCCGCCGACGTCGGCAAGTTGCACCGTGAGCCGCGACAGCTCGCCGGCGACCGTAGCTTCTTCGACGAATCCTCCCGCTGGCGCCGTGAGGACGATCTCGCCGTTGACCGGGACCGGCCGCAGCACGGTGTAGCCGATGCGCTCGCCGGTTCCGGTCGTGCGGCGCGTGACCAGTACCACCTGCTCGCGCGACTCCGCCAGCAGCCGGCCAGCGACCATGCGCATGGCGTTGATCCCTGCGTAGTTGCCGCCGCTGGTGGTGTAGAGGAAGCGGCGATCGAGGTCCGCGTGGCCGATACCGCCGCCGGGGACGGTCAGCAAGCCGACCAGGGTGATGGTCCCGTTGGCGTCGCGCAGGCCGACGACGATCTGCCGTTCGCCGTTTTGCCGCCCGAACACGTCGGCCGTGGCCACCTGAATGTCGAGCGGCGCGGCGCCCGTGACCGGATAGTTCCAGCTGTCGATCTGCACCAGCGCGTTGCCGGCGCTGGGGCTGCGCGTGAAGGTCGCCACGCTGAAGGTGCCGTCGAAGCGCGCGGTGGCGAGGATGAACTCCTCGTCGCCATCGCCGTCGAGGTCGGCCGTCGCGCTCGCCATGCGGGTGGCGTTGGCCAGCGGCGGGTTGCCACCGATCAACTCGCGCTCGGTCGCCAGCGGGCCGCCGCTGAGCTGGTACAGCGACGGGATGTTCGAGGCCGGGCGGCGTGCGACCACGACTTCCTGGTCGATGCCCAGCGGCAGATAGCGGCCGAACGGCGTGCCGTCGCAGGCGATCGGCGTGCCGCCCTTCGGGATGGCCAGCTCCTGCTTGCCGTCGGCGGCCAGGGCCGGTCCTGCGGCGGTGGCGAGCGCCAGGGCGATGGCGCTGAAGATACGTGTCATGGCGGTGCTCCGTTCCCCCACGGCGCGGGGTGCACGACAAGCAAGCGCGAAAAGCGGCCGCGGTCCCTCAGCCCGCGTTGCACGGTGCCGGGCCCGGAAGCGAGAAGGCCGCCCGGAGGCGGCCTTCGTCACGACGGTGGCGCGTTGGATCAGCCCTTCTGCACGCCCTCGTCCTTCATTTTCACCAGCGCATCGAGGTCGATGTCGTCGAGCGCGGACTTCAGGTCATCCATCTCGATATTGTTGCCTTCAAGCTTCACCACGAAACGGTCGGCGACGATCACGTTGTACTCGCCATAGCGGCTGTCCTTGTTCCACTTCTCGGACACGAAGTTGCCGTCGGACTTGTAGGTCTTTTCGTATCCGGAGTCGTCCTCGCGATCGCTGGTCACGTTGGCCCAACTGGCCAGGCCCAGCACGCCCGATGCGCTGCCGGCATCGGAGATCTCCAGGCTGATGCTGCGCTCGCCGTCGGCATAGCGCGCTTTGACGTTGCTGACCTGCAAGCCCATCGCGCCGGTCTTTTCCGCAGCGAGCGAAGTGCGCGCGAAACCCCCAAGGGTGGATGGCACCAGCGCCTTGAGCGCATCGGTCGACACCGCCTCGACTGGAGCGCCACCGCCCATCAGGCTGCCGAACATCTTCGCGGCCGCATCGGCCTGCGCACTGGCATCGCCGGACTTCTGCGCCTCCTCCATCTGCTTGCCGGCCGCCTCCATCGACTGGCCGAACTTCTCCAGTTTTCCGAGCGTGCTGTCGGGGTCGACCGTGATGTCGCTGGTGCCGATCGATGTGCCCGACATGGCCGATAGCGCGCCGCCGCCGGCTGCCATCAGCCCGATCGCGCCGCCGACCACGAGGCTGATCACGAACCAGATCACCACCAGGATCGCGGTGTAGCCCGCCGCGCGTTCGGCCGGCACCTTCACCGTGTGCGGCGCGCCGAGATAGATCAGGTAGATGCCGTAGATCGCGGCGGCCAGCGAGATGATCCAGCCGATCCAGGGAATGATCCCGGCCAGTGCGCCGATCCAGCCGGCGGTGGCGGCGTAGCCGATCAGCTTGACGCCCTGCACCTGGCTGCGTTCGCCGCCGAAGTTCGGCGCCAGCACATCGGCAATCAGGCCGACGACGAATACCGTGCCCAGCGCGAGCAGGTACAGCAGTACCGCCATCACGATGCCGAGGCCAAACGGCGTGCGCACCGTCATGCCGAACATCGAGGTGCCCATGATCACGTTGTCGACAAACCAGCCCAGCGCCGAGATCGCGGCGACGATCACGAAGTACTTCAGGTACAGGTCCTTGACCGTGTGCTGCTCGGCGCCGATCACCGGCCACTCGGTCTTCGGCGTGAGCAGGATGTTCTTGACGCGGTTGATCAGCCAGTTGATATCCATCGTTCAAGTACTCCGCAGCGTCGAATGTGGGCGGTATTCTATGCTGACCGGGACGTGGCATGTTGCTCTGATCGCAGCACTGCCGTTGCGCTCGGCCGGCCCGCTGGACCGGCCTGCTAGAATCAGGGCATCCACGCTGCCGCTGTCGACCACCATGGCCCGTCACGATCCCGCCGCTGCCAACCTGATCCCCGCCAATGCGGAAAACCGCTACGTGGTGACAGCGGCCGACCTGCCGCTGGCCTGCCCGATGCCCGGCATGTCGCTGTGGAACTCGCATCCCCGCGTATATCTGCCGATCGAGGCTGAGGGCGAAGCGAAGTGCCCGTATTGCGGCGCACTCTACGTTCTCAATAGCTAGACCGGCCTGCCGTGGCCAGCCTGCGGCCGATTACGGTGATGCAGCTGCTGCCGGCCCTCGAAGGCGGTGGCGTAGAGCGCTCGACGCTGGAGATCGGTGCGGCGCTGGTAGCTGCAGGGCATCGCTCGATCGTGGTCTCGGCGGGTGGACGCCTGGTGGCACCGCTGGTCGCCGAAGGCAGCGAACATGTCGTATTGCCGATCGGGCGCAAGAGTGTCCGCGTGCTGGCGCAGATCTCCCGCTTGCGGTCGCTGATCGAACAGCGCAAACCGCACATCGTGCACGCGCGTTCGCGGCTTCCTGCGTGGGTCGCCCGTCTTGCAATGCGCGGACTGTCTGGTCCCAAGCCGCGCTGGATCACCAGCGTGCACGGTCTGAATTCTCCCGGGCGCTACAGTGCGGTATTGACCCGCGGCGAGCGGGTGATCTGCGTGTCCAACAGCGTGCGCGCGCATGTGCTCGCGAACTATCCCACGGTGCCGCCACAACGCCTGCGGGTGATCACGCCCGGCATCGATCCGCTGGCCTTTCCGCACGGATACCGACCCGATGCCGCGTGGCAGGCCGCTTTTTTTGCCGAGCATGCGCAACTCGCAGGCCGTCCGCTGCTGCTGCTGCCCGGGCGCGGCACACGCCTGAAAGGCCACATGGATGCGGTGCGCGCGCTGGCTTTGCTGGCAACCAGGCACGGTACGGAAGCGGTGCTCTACATGCCCGGCGCGCGCGAGCCCGGTCGCATGGACTATCTGGACGAAGTGCTCGTGCTGGCGCGCAAGCTCGGTGTGGCTGAGCGCATTGTCGCCAGCGCCCCGCGCAGCGATCTGGCTGCGGTCTACGCGATCAGTTCTGCCGTGCTGCAGGTCTCGACCAGGCCCGAAGCCTTTGGACGCACCGCACTGGAAGCGCTGTCGATCGGCGTACCGGTAGTTGGTTACGCGCATGGCGGAATCGGCGAGTTGCTCGACGCGTTGTATCCCGAAGGCGCGGTCGCGCCAGGCGATGTCGACGCAGTGGTAGCACAGCTGGCGCGCATCCTGCGCGCACCGCCGTCGCTGCCGCCGGTCGGCGGATACGCGCTGGCGGACATGCAAGCCGATACGCTGGCGCTGTACCAAGACCTGCTGGCGAGCAACGTGTGAGCGGCACGGACCTCGGCGGCGATATGCGCGCGCAACGCGGCGCATGGTTGGCAGCACTGCTGGCGTGGCTGGTACTGCTGCTGTTGCCGCTGGGGCGCAGCGCCGAACTGCCGCTGCTGATCGCAGCGCTCGCGGCGATTCCGCTGCTCTGGAAGCAATGGCGCCGCGCATCGCTGGGACTGGTGATGATCCTGTTGGCCGCCTATGCGCTGCCCGCAGCGCTGTCGGCGGTCGACGCGGTCGATCCCCGCAAGGCATGGACCACGACGGCCGCCAGCCTGCGCTTCGGCTTGTTCGCCTGCGCGATGGTGCTGCTGCTCTCAGGCAAGCCGCAGGTGCAGAAAACCCTTGCGCACGGTGTCGCCGCCCTGGTCGCGCTGTGGACGCTCGACGCGGTTGCGCAGGCGTTCACTGGCTGGAGCCTTGGCGGCCCACTGCAGGCCGATCGGATCAGCGGCATTTTCGGTGCCGACAATCTCAAACTGGGACCGGCACTTGCGGTGCTGTCGCCATTCGTTCTGCTGGCCGCGCGCGATCGCGTGGGCCGCGCAGGTCTGCTGGCGGCGTGGCTGCTGATGGGTTTTGCGATCCTGATGGCCGGCGCACGCGCCGGATGGGTGATGTTCGGTGTGGTCGGTCTTGTGCTGTTGTGGCGCGAGGTCGCGCGACCCGCCGCCTTCGCAGCCTTGCTTGGCGTAGCACTTGCGCTGTCGGCGCTGCTGGCTACGGTGTCGTATCGATTCAGTCCAGTGTTCGCAGAACGCATCGATCGCACTGCGGCAGCTTTCGGCGGCGACCGCGCCTCGCTCGATCATGCCCTGGCCGGACGCCTGCCGATCTGGGATACCGCGTTGGCGATGAGCCGCGCGCATCCGATCAACGGCGTCGGCGTGCGCGGATTTCGCCATGCCTACGCAGACCATGCGGCCCCCGACGATCCATGGTTGGCGCCGCAAAACGGCGGGGCGGCCCTGCATCCGCATCAGCTGTTGCTCGAACTCACGGCCGAAACCGGCGTGCCCGGTCTGCTGGCCTGGTTGGCCGCGGCCTGGTTTGCGTGGCGCGCGTGGCAGCGCGCCGATGCGGCTGCACGGTCGCAGGCGTTGGCGCCGGGACTTGCGCTGCTGGCAATGACGTTTCCGTTCAATACCCACTTCGCGTTCTATTCCAGCTTCTGGGGACTGCTGTTCTGGTGGTTGCTTGCGCTCTATGCTGCGGCTCTGGCCAAGCCCGCGCAGGAGGCGCGATGACGCGCGAACCGCTCAGCGTGGTGCTTACCACCATGAACAACCAGGCCACCCTGGATCGGTGTCTGGCGTCGGTACGCTTCGCCGACGAGTTGGTAGTGCTCGATTCGGGCAGCGCCGATCGCACCCGCGAGATCGCCGCGGACTATCGAGCGCGCTGGTACGTGCAAGCGTTCCTCGGCTATGGGCCACAGAAGCAGGCAGCGATCGACAAGGCCACGCATCGCTGGGTGCTGCTGCTGGACGCCGATGAAGCGTTGACGCCGGCGATGCAGGCTGCAATCGAAGCAGCGCTGATTGCGCCCGATTGCGATGGCTACAAACTCCCGCGGCGCGAGCAGCTGTTCTGGCGCATGCAGCATCCGGCATCGCACCACAATGCCATGCTGCGTTTGTTCGACCGCACGCGGGCGCGAATGTCGGACGACGGCATCCACGCGCAGCCAGTGGTCGACGGCCGGCTTGGATCGCTCGAACCGTGGTTCGAGCACTATGGCGAGCCCGACATCAGCACCAAGGTCGACAAGATCAACCGCTATTCCAGCGCGACCGCTGCGGCCAAAGCCGAGCGCGGGTCAAGCCTCGTCTGGCTGCGCTTGTTCGTGCAACCGCCGCTGATGTTCCTGAAGTCCTATGTACTGCGGCGTCGATTCCTGAGCGGCGGGGCAGGCTTCATCGGCAGCATGATCGACGCTTTCCACGTGTTCCTGAAGTACGCCAAGGTAATCGAGCGGCGACGCCGGGGACGTTAAGTGGTGGTGGGCGGATGCGTGGCGAAACCGCGCGGCGCTGTGAGCCCGTTCGGCAGGTCGCCTACGACCTGCCATCACAGCGGGCGCGACAGCGGTCGATGCGGTGCGAAAAGCGGCGGGTCGGGACGACCCACCCTGCGAGGATGTCGGCAAGCGCGCGATCACGCCGCGCCCGCAGGGCGGGTCGTCCACGACCTGCTGCCATGGCAGCGATCAAGGCACCCGGGTCCCGATCAAGGCAAGCGCTGCTTGGCGCTGCGGTGTCTCTATCTAGGGGTCGCAAAGACGCCCTGTATCGGGTTGTGCGCAGTAGATCGCGTGCAGCGTTCGGATGATGTCGTGGACGGGCCCCGGAGTCACGCTGTAGTACACGGTCTGCGACGAACGTCGCGTGGATACCAGATTGCGATCACGCAGCACGCCCAAGTGCTGCGATAGCGCCGATTGGCTGAGGTGGATCTGCGCGTTGATCTGCCCCACCGAGCGCTCACCCGCGAGCAACAGGCACAAGACCCTCAGGCGCTGCGGGTTGGCCATGGCCTTGAGCAACTCGGCTGCCGCTTCCGCCTGTGGACCCAGGTCGGTGGCGACATTGGTGTCGTGCTTTGCGCCAATGCGCTTGCGCGATCGGGTTGATGTCACGAGTCAACCTCACGCGACACCGGACGGGATTGGGTCGTCCAATGAGCGAAACCGCCACGCAGCGACAGCGGCTGCGCGAAACCCAGGCGTTGCAGGGCTTCGGCAGCCAGGGCGCTGCGCCCTCCGCTGCGGCAGTAAAGGGCCAGCGGTTGCTCCCGATGCGACAGCGCGGCATCGCGGACGTAGTTGACCGCTGGATGACCATCCACCTCGAACTCGATGACACCACGCGGGATGTTGACCGCGCCCGGCAAATGGCCCGCCGCGAATTCAGCTGGCTCCCGCACGTCGATGATCGGCGCCCCCTGCGACTGCATGACCAGCAGTCGGTCGGCGTCGATTTCCTGCACGTTCTGCTTGGCGAGCAGAACGAGGTCCCGGGCGGTCAACGACATGCTGCACTCCGCTGTGGGTGGTGGGGATTGACACGCACTTATAATCTAATTAAGCTACACCTAATGTAGAGTCATGTCAAATGACGTTGACGCCACTCGAAAGGAAGGCACATGAAGCGGATAGTCGTTCTAGGCGCAGGAATGGGCGGCATGAGCGCGGCATACGAGCTGCGCGCAGCGCTGGATGCGCAACACTCGGTTACCGTGGTGGGCGATGGGGAGCAGTTTTCCTTCACCCCATCGAACCCTTGGGTTGCTGTCGGCTGGCGCAAGGCCGCGCAGGTCCAGATCGACGTTCGCCCTTATCTGGCCAAGAAGAACATTGCCTTCGAATCGGCTGGCGCCGCGTCCGTTGTGCCGACGGACAACACGCTGGTGCTCCGCGATGGGCGCAAGCTTGCATACGACTACCTGGTGATCACCACAGGGCCGCGCCTGGCATTCGATGAAGTTGCCGGGCTCGGCCCGGACGCACATACCCAATCGGTCTGCACCACCGCTCACGCGGTCGCTGCGTGGCAGGCCTACGAGGAATTCCTCAAGAATCCTGGGCCGATCGTGGTCGGGGCGGCCCCCGGCGCCAGCTGCTTCGGGCCGGCCTACGAGTTCGCGATGATCATCGATGCCGATCTGCGCAAGCGCAAGCTGCGCGACCGGGTGCCGATGACCTACGTCAGCAGCGAGCCGTACATCGGTCACATGGGGCTGGGTGGCGTCGGCGATTCAAAAGGCCTGCTCGAATCCGAGTTGCGCCAGCGGCACATCAAGTGGGTCGTCAACGCACGCATCCATTCGGTATCGGCGACACAGATGACGGTTCACGAGATGAACGAGCAGGGCGTTCTCGCGCGCGAGCACGTGTTGCCATTCAACTACGCGATGGTTCTGCCGGCTTTCACCGGCGTGGATGGCGTGCGTTCGGCCAAGGAAATGTGCAACCCGCGCGGCTTCGTACTGATCGACAAGCACCAGCGCAACCCGGTCTACCCCAACGTGTTCTCAGCCGGCGTATGCGTCGCGATTCCGCCGGTCGAAGTCACGCCAGTGCCTACCGGTGCACCCAAGACCGGCTTCATGATCGAGTCGATGGTGTCCGCCATCGCGCACAACATCAAGTCCGACATCGACGGTCGACCGGCCACGGCAGAGGCGACCTGGAACGCGATCTGTCTGGCCGATATGGGCGATACCGGGGCTGCCTTCGTGGCGCTGCCGCAGATTCCGCCACGCAATGTCACCTGGGCCAAGGTCGGCAAATGGGTGCATCTGGCGAAGATCGCGTTCGAGAAGTACTTCCTTGCCAAGATGAAGTCGGGAAACACCGAGCCGGTGTACGAGAAGTACGTGTTGAAGGCGCTCGGTATCGAGCGACTCAAAGATCGCCCGCAATGATTCTGCCGTGCGTGGCGCCAATTGATTTTCCCCATCAAGGAGTTTCGTCATGAGTATCGACCGTGCCGTTCTGGCTTTTGCTGGCGTTATGATCCTGATCAGCCTCGCCCTGACCCAACTGGTGTCGCCGTGGTGGTGGCTGCTCACGGCTTTCGTAGGATTGAACCTGTTGCAGTCGAGTTTTACCGGCTTCTGTCCGGCCGCAATGATTTTCCGCAAGTTGGGCGTGGGCCGCGGCGAACCTGCCGGTTGCGGTTTCCGCTGAGCGAGGCGACAAGGACTGCCGACGTGATCAAGCGCATGCGAACTCCCCTGATCCTCTGCCTGGCAATGCTGGGTTCGGCCTGCGGTGACGCGCCGGTCCCCGGTACCGCGTCGCCGTTGCCAGCACTTCAGACTGTTGTCGTGGGCACGGCACCCGGCGCTGCCGTGCGCAGCTGGGACGGTGTGGTCGAGGCGGTGCAGCACGCGGAGTTGGCCGCGCAGACCAGCGGGCGCGTCACCGAAGTCACGGTCGACGTCAATGATCGAGTGGCCGCCGGTGCGGTGATGTTGCGCCTGACTGCGGTCGAGCAGCAGGCCGGCGCCGATGCGGCCCGCGCGCAGTTGCGTGCATCGGAGGCCGCCGCGGTGGAGTCGGAGGCAAGCTACGCGCGCTTCGCAGCCCTCGCCGGCAAGCAATACGTGTCGCGGCTGCAGCTGGATCAGCTACGGGCGTCGCGCGACGCGGCGGTGGCCACTCGCGATGCTGCGCGCGCGCAACTGGCGCAGGCGGGGCAGCTGGCCGACTACACCACGGTTCGCGCGCCATTCGCCGGCATCGTCAGTGCCCGCCACGTCGAACCCGGCGAGAGCCTGCACCCGGGCCAGGCGCTGGTGTCGATGTACAACCCGGATGCGTGGCGTATCGAAGTGCAGGTGCCGCAGTCGGAGGCGGCGGCGATCCGCAGCGCCAACAGCGCGCAGGTGCAACTGGCGGATGGGCGTACGCTCGATGCAGTCCAGGTGACGGTGTTCCCGGCGGCCGACCCGATCACGCACAGCGTTGGCGTGCGCGTGCAGCTGGCGGAAAGCACGGCGGGATTGCAGCCGGGCATCACCGCGAAGGTGCTGTTTCCGATTGGCGGTGATTCCGCAGCGCTGCGCATTCCGCGCACGGCCATGATCCAGCGCGGCGAGGTCAGCGGTGTCTATGTGCTGGATGGCCAACGCCTGTCCCTGCGCCAGCTGCGTCTGGGACAGACCTTGGGCGGCGAGGTCGAAGTGCTGTCCGGACTCAAGCCAGGCGAGTTGGTGGCCGCCGATCCGGTGGCCGCGCTGCAGGCATTGACCGCGCAACGCAAGGCGCTGGGTGCCGCACATGAGTGAGCCGCATCTTGGGCTGTCTGGTCGCCTCGCGGCGGCATTCCAGGCCAATCCCCTCACCCCGATCCTGGCGCTGCTGGGCCTGCTGCTTGGACTGGTGGCGGTGCTGATCACCCCACGTGAGGAAGAGCCACAGATCGACGTGACCATGGCCAACGTGTTCGTGCCGTTCGCGGGCGCGAGCGCGCGCGACGTCGAACAGTTGGTCAGCACGCCGCTCGAGCAGAAGCTGTCGGAGATCGAGGGCGTCAAGCACGTGTACTCCACCAGTCGACCGGGCATGGCGATACTCACGGTGGAATATGCAGTCGGCGTTGAACGACAGCCGGCGATCGTGCGGCTCTACAACCAGGTGTTTTCCAACCAGGACTGGCTGCCACAGGGCGTTGGGGTTGGCCAGCCGATCGTGAAGCCCAAGGGCATCGACGACGTGCCGGTGATGGCGGTGACCCTGTGGAGCGACGATCCGGCCACCGATTCCAGCCTGCTGGCGGAAGTCGCGCACACCCTGGAAACCGAATTCAAGCGCGTCCCGGGCACCCGCGACGTGTACACCATCGGCGCGCCCGATCGCGCCGTGCTGGTCACCCTGGACGCGGCCAGGCTCGCCGCCTACGGTCTTGCCCCGGGTGACCTGGTGCAGGCATTGGGTGCGGCCAACGTGGTCCACCAGGCTGGCGAGCGCGTGGGTGCGTCCGGCGCGGTGCCGGTGACCGCAGGGCGCTTCCTGGCCTCTGCCGAGGACGTCGCTTCACTGGTGATCGGCAACACCGCCGGCAAACCATTGCTGCTGGCCGACGTTGCCAGCATCGAGCCACGTGGCGACCTTGCCACCCGCTACGCCTGGCACGGCGCGCCGGCGGGGCGCGCGGGTCCGCGCAACGGCATTGCGCCGGCAGTGACCATCGCCATCGCCAAGAAGCCGGGCAGCAATGCGTCGGACATCACCTCCGCCATCGCGGCGCGGATCAGCCAGCTTGAGGGGGTCCTGATCCCCGACGGCGTGCGCGCCACCGTCACTCGCGACTACGGCGCCACCGCCGCGGAAAAGGCCGGCAAGCTGATCCAGAAGCTGGCGTTCGCCACGGCTTCGGTGGTGCTGTTGGTGCTGTTCGCGCTGGGCTGGCGCGAGGCCATCGTGGTGGGCACGGCCGTGGTGCTGACCCTCGCCGTGACCCTGTTCGCTTCGAACATGATGGGTTTCACCCTCAACCGGGTGTCGCTGTTCGCGCTGATCTTCTCCATCGGCATCCTGGTGGACGATGCCATCGTGGTGGTCGAGAACATCCATCGCCACCTTGCCTTGCCCACGCCCGACGGTCGCAAGCGCAGCCTGTTCGAGGTGATCCCGCCGGCGGTGGATGAAGTGGGCGGGCCGACCATCCTCGCCACGTTCACCGTGATCGCCGCGCTGATGCCGATGGCCTTCGTGACCGGCCTGATGGGGCCGTACATGCGGCCGATCCCGATCAACGCCTCGGTCGGCATGCTGTTGTCGCTGCTGATCGCGTTGATCGTGACCCCGTGGCTGTCGCTGAAGCTGTTGCGCCGCCATGGCGATGGAACCGATGCAGGCCACGCCCCGGAAACGCCGCCACAGGGCCGCCTGCACAGCCTGTTCCGGCGGGTGATGTCGCCGTTCCTGTTCGGCGAACGCGCCGGCCGCAAGCGCGGGTTGCTGTTCGCGTCGATGGCCGGGCTGGTACTTCTGGCGGCATCGCTGGCGGTGTTCGAGCTGGTGGTGCTGAAGATGCTGCCGTTCGACAACAAGTCGGAGGTGCAGGTGGTGGTCGACATGCCCGAGGGCAGCACCCTGGAGCAGACCAATGCGCTGCTGGGCGAGGTGGCCGCCGAACTCGATGCAGTGCCCGAAGTACTGGACTACCAGGGCTACGCCGGCACCGCCGCCCCGATCAACTTCAACGGCCTGGTGCGTCAGTATTTCCTGCGCAGCGGCAGCAATGTCGGCGACCTGCAGGTCAACCTGGTCGACAAGCACGACCGCGACCGCCAGAGCCACGAGATCGCCCGCGCGATCCGCCCCGCGCTGTCGGCCATCGGCAAGCGCCACGGCGCCTCGGTGAAAGTGGTCGAGGTGCCGCCCGGTCCGCCGGTGCTGTCGCCGCTGGTGGCCGAGGTTTATGGCCCGGATTACGCCGGACAGCGCCGCATCGCCCGGGCCTTGGCGAGCGGCCCGTTCGCGAAGACCGCGGGCATCGTCGACATCGACACCAGCGTCGAAGCCGATGCGCCGCGCGAAACCCTGGTGCTGGACCGCGTGCGCGCCGCGCGGCTGGGCGTGGCGCAGGCCACGGTCGCCGATGCCATTGCGATGGCGGTGTCGGGCAGCGACGCCACCTATGTGCAGGACGGCACGTCGAAATATCCGCGCCCGGTGCGCGTGCGCCTGCCGGCGCAGGAGCAGGCATCGCTGGATTCCCTGCTCGCGGTGAAGGTGCGCGGCGGGCAAGGCCAGCTGGTGCCGCTGTCGGAGCTGGTGCGTGTGGAACAGGGCCGCTGGGACGGCGCGATTCACCACAAGGACGGCCTGCCGGTGGCCTACGTGTTGGCAGACGAGGCCAGCGCGCTGGACAGCCCCCTGTACGGCATGTTCGCCATCGTCAGCCAGCTGCGCGATACCAGGGTCGATGGCCAATTGCTGGCGCAGACCTTCATCTCGCAGCCGGCGGCCACCAGTGGCTACGCGATCAAGTGGGATGGCGAGTGGCAGATCACCTTTGAAACCTTCCGCGACATGGGCATTGCCTACGCCGCGGGCATGCTGCTGATCTACCTGCTGGTCGTGGCCCAGTTCCGCAGCTACCTGGTGCCGCTGGTGATCATGGCTCCGATCCCGCTGACCGTGATCGGGGTGATGCCCGGCCACGCGTTGCTGGGCGCGCAGTTCACCGCCACCAGCATGATCGGCATGATCGCCCTGGCCGGCATCATCGTGCGCAATTCGATCCTGCTGGTGGACTTCATCAACCACGAGGTCGGGCGCGGCGTGCCG